>CASEBB010000094.1 GCA_949286015.1 uncultured Succinivibrionaceae bacterium
AGGATGTGTGTACGCTGTGCTTGGCTAAAGCCCCAATACTAAATGTCGGCTAACCCCACTCTTACGAGTGGGGCATGCGCCGACAACTCTAGGTCAAGGACAGGAGACCTTTCCACGCCTGCAGATGCTGACTGTTGTGGCTCACGTGGCACAAAGCGACGAGCGCAACGCCCAAGCGTGGATGAAAGCGTTAGTGCACATCTCCAAGAGCTTTAAGCTCCAGATACAGTTCCGCTACCTGCCTGAGGGCACCTTCAAGTGGAATTATGCTGATGCAGGCCACACCGTATCTGTTACCGACATCTCTCCTGACGATACTGACGACTTAGATATCGATGCTACCGTCTATGTGGTAAACAACCCAGCACAAACCAAGGCTAAGCGTTCCTTGTTTGGTTTTGTTTTTGGCAAAAAAAGCTAAGTCTGCCCGCAAGAGCTCAGGAATGCGTGCGTGTGCTCATAAGTGACGGCTGCAAGGTTAAGTGCTGGTAACGTCCCCCATCTCGAGATGAAAGGAGCAGGCAAGTCAGCTCCTCTCTTCTCTTCTGGGAGGGCACCCACGCTGACCTTAAAATCCGTCATCTCTGCAGTCAGTTGTTGCTCACGCCCGAGCCCTGAGGCCCGCGTCCAGAGTGTTTGAGCTTCTCTCTGGCCGCACGCCAGCTAAGCTACGTGCACTCCCTAAAGACCATAAAGATGCCCTTGTCTCTGTTGCGTCTTAGCCGCGCAGCCTTAATGCCCTAACCCTAACCGCCTGTCACAAACTTGAGGAGATCATGATGGTTGATGCAGCGCTCATCAGATTCATTAAGACCATGCTGCCGCAGCTTAATAAGAAGCAACAACGTCTGTTCTTAGGCGGCATCGCTAATATCTCTGGCCCCGAATCCATGGGCACGCTCGCGCATCTTACCGGCATCCCCCTTGAGACCATCGCCAAAGGGGCAGAGGAAAGTAAGAAGGTGGCTGCTGCCAGTGCAGAGGCGGTGGACACAGACCTGCGCGCTGCCGTTTTAGGCATCATCGACAACGTCGCTCTGGGCAAAACCACAGACTATCTGCTCTGGACACAGCTTAATACGCACGATCTTACTGACAGGCTACAGCTGCTGGGCTATAACGTCAGCTCGGATCTTGAGGTAGAGGAACTGCTCCTCGATATGGGCTTTTTGGTGCGTCCACCTCAAGCAGACACCGATTTCTCTACGCTGCAATCCGACGCGCAGCAGTTTGAAATCATTAACCAAAAATGCCGTGAAGCCCAAGAACAAGGCCTGCCTTTTGTCTACGTCGAGGCCAAACATCTGGGCAAATTCAGCTGGGAGCTGGAACACCTCAAGGAGACTAATGCGTTCTTCATTGTCGAGGGCATCAGAAACTGGTGGCAAAACGTAGGCAAAAAGCTTTTTCCCAAAGCTAATACCCTCATCAGCGTGACCGACATCGATCTGGACAACGAATCTCTTAAGAATGCCTTTCAAAGAGGCATGTCGGAGATTTCCGACGCCTTTAACATGTCCATGACATTTAGCTATATACCGGCGGGCATCTACAAGTGGCAGCACTTAGAGAGCAGTATGACGACCTCTATCTTTGTTGACCTGCCAGAGCTGCCCCTCAAGTCATTGCTGGTCACCGTAAGTCTCGTCAACGCGCCACAAGAGCAGGCAGAGGAGCAAGAGCCAACAGAACTACCAGAGCTACCAGAGATACTAGAGCTGCTAGAGGAACCAGAGGTACAAGAAGAAACTGCGCCGCAAGAGCTAACAGAGCCGCCAGCTAAAGCCAAGGCCACGCGGCGTACTCGCAGCAAAAAGAGTGAAACCACCACGGGTAAAGGCAAAACCGGCAGCAGCAACACACGGAGCAGAAGAAAGGTCTAACCACAGATTCACGCTCCCAACGCATAGCGCTAACTTAAGCCCACTTTGCGCGCCACCACCACCACCACCACCACCTAGGAACGACTTGCTTAATAGATGACGGAGTTTATGGCAAGCAAGCTTGCATCACCTTGAGGTAGGCTCAGACTAGAGCACCTTTTATCTCGAGGTGTAGGCTGTTGCCAGCTCTTAACCTTGCACGCCGTAACAGCACCAACGAGAAGACCATGGCCAAAAACGTAGCAAAATACGCCTCGACTAAGACCGCTCCTAACAGTATCAAGGAGGCCATCTTAAGCATCATCAATGAGTGCACCCAGCAAAAAGCAGATGGCATCTTAAGCTGTACCACCATGAATGCCAGCTTCATTTGCGGCGCGCTCAATGCTATGGGCTACAACGTTAACCTCACTCAGACAAGAGCCCTGCTTCAGGACATGGGCTATCGGGAGCCTAACACTAATTAGGACAGCGTCACCGCTACCCTCCGCAAAGCCACAGCCAAGCTTAAGAGCTAACGCCCACAGCGCGCCTAACGGCGCCCTTATCTCTGGGTCGCAGCCATACCTCCTCTTAGGTCTAGTTGGTACTTTGGGGCTACCCACGAGACCACTTTTCCCTCAAGGCGACGACTCAGCCCTGATCCCCCTCCACATCCGACCTCCATCAGCTTGCCACGCCCCGTTTGCCCCTTGCTATCTCTGTTATAATGGCCGTTGGCAAATGCGGGTGTGACCCTACTCTTGCACGCTCCCTTGCTCACAGGACGTGCCCTCCCGATACACTCCATGCACTGACTGAACTCTTGTCGTCAGGCAGCGCCGCGACCATCCCCCTTTTCTCGTTCTAAGGCATTAACCATGGCTGAAGAGAGCATTTTCACTAAAATCATCAATGGCACCATCCCATCGGAAATCCTCTATCACGATGATTTAGTGACCGCCTTTAAGGACATCAACCCAAAGGCTCAGCACCACATCCTCATCATCACTAACAAGCAAATCCCAACCGTCTCTGATGTCGAGCCAGAGGACGAGCAAATGTTAGGACACCTCTTCTTAGTGGCTAAGAAGATCGCCACGGACTTAGGTGTGGACAAGAGCGGCTATCGCCTCATCGTCAACTGCGGCCCAGATGGTGGTCAGGAAGTGCCTCACATCCACATGCACCTCTTAGCCGGTGGTAAGTTAGGCGGCTTAGGCTTCCCACAGAAGCAATAAGCGCTGCGGCAACAAAAGCAGCTATGGCTTCACGGCCATGCTGTCAGGGGCAAAGTGACACTACATAAACACTGCCCTATAAACTGCCCTATCAACGTGGCCGCATGGCCACGTTCTGTCTTTTGGTCTGCTGGTACAGATTGGTCGGAGTAAGGAGAGCAATGAGCACCTTGAAGTTAAGTGCAATGGCCTTAGCCCTTGGCACCGTACTGACCCTCAATGGTTGTAGCACCCTAGGTCTGGGCAACAGTCAAGGCACTACTGCCACCTCGCAGCAAGCAAGCCAACCTGCTCCACAACGCCCAGCGCGTCCAGCACCAAAACTCTATGATCAAGCACCTGACCTCTCGCAAGCTGAGGTCTTAACTGCACCCAATGCCACAGCCGGTGCCGGTATCAGTGCCGCGACCGCCGCTCATGCCAATGCTCAGCACTATCAGCAAGGCGGCCTCATTAGTGATGCTAACTTCAATGCCAGTGCAGGCTCTGGCGCCGGTTTAGGGGCCCCTCAAGGACAGGGCACGTCCATACAATCCAATGCGGCGCTGGCCGAGAACTTAGAGGTGGTAGGCAGCAGCGGCAATGCGCTCTTAGGTGCCGCCAATCCTCATGCTGCCATTGATGGCAATACTGAGGTCATCGCCGATGGTAACGAGCTGGTCTTTGAGCAGCCTTTAGTGGCGCCACAGGGCCAAGGAGCCAGTGCGCCGCAATATAACAACCCACAGGGCGCTTACGCCATGAATACGACCATGCCACAAAATCAAGGCATGGCCACCATGAGTGCCCATAACCCTGCTCCTTATGCGCAGCAGAACCAAACGCAACCAACCTCAGTAAGTGAGCTGAGCGGCTATACCCAGCAACAGCGCTCGGCTTTAGGCTGCTCCATTGCGCTGCATACTGAGGCCTCGGGTGTGGCCCGCACGCTGATTAAGAGCTTAGCGGAGCGCTTACGCAATGTCTCTGGCTCCATCTTTGTGGCACCAACCATTGTGGATCGCGAGTACCAAGAGTGCGTGGGCGACTTATCGATTGCGATTCAAGATGGCTTAACCTCGGTGCCAGCTTTTCAGGTGGTACCTGCCACCACCAACTTAAACAACATCATTTCGCAGAATGTGGGCTCTGCCAGCATGCTGCCTAATATCATTCATCAGTGCCGTGCGTCTTCGATTCCGTACTTAGTGGTATCGCAGATTAGAAAGACCGGTGATAAGGCTGCCTTGACGCTGCGTATTATTAGCACGCAAGATGGCATCACCTTAAATCAGACCTTTAGACGCTTAAGTCAGTAGCTCAGGGCTTGTGCTCGTAGCCAGCCAGCTGCGCTCTTACACGCGAAGCTACACCTAAAGAGCCACCGCCATGCTCTGGTGAGCTGGTGCCATGCGATGCGGTGCAGTGCGATGAAATGCACCTGTGGCTCCTTAGGGGTTAAGGTCTCTTCCTGCCTGTACGGTGACAAGAACACTTGCCCCTTGCAGGCGTTGTTGTCTTTGGTGGGGGCAGGAGCAGCAGAACAGAGCTGATAAGGAACGATTGACTGAATAAATGACGGAATTTAGGTCAAGCATGCATCCCCCTCTCAAGATAGGCTCAGGCTCGCTTGCTCCTTTTATCTATAGGTATGGGACGTTGCCAGCACGCACCACTACATCCATCACTTATTAGCTCACTCTTTCCTAAGTTCAAGGTAGACTCTACTCTGCTGCCCCTGAGGGCAGAGCTGTGGCGCGCCGCAGAGTGGCTACAGGGGCTCCATACTGAGAGTATGCGCCTCAGCTCCTGAATCACTGAGGCATGTGCCTCGTGTTGCCGAGTTGCAGAACCATTATTGCTGCTTAAGCCCCACCCTTGATTCACCACCATTGCGGCGTTGTTGTTGTCTCTTTTTTTCCTGCTGCTTAACAAGCAGGTAACCCCAAAGCATCCTCAGGTGGGCCTTACCCCCAAAGGGCAGAACGCTGTCCTAACCTGCACCTGTACCTGTACCTGTAAGAGCCCAGCCGTCTCTTAGCCCAGAATGGGCTCTCTGGGCCGCACCACCTTTAGGATACTTCGCTTACAAAGGCTCCTCATAAATCACCATGATTGCGCTACAAGACCTCACCATTATGCGTGGCAGCAAAGTCCTCATCGACGAGGCCAGTGCCACCATTCTCGCTGGCCAAAAGGTCGGTATCATTGGCCGCAACGGCTGTGGTAAGTCCACCCTCTTTGCCGCCATCCAAGGTGAGATCGCACCGGAAAAAGGCTCGATTGGCATCCCAAAGAACCTCAAGATCTCGACCGTGGCGCAAAAGACTCCAGCTCTGCCTACCCCTGCTCTGGAGTACGTGATGCAGGGTGATAAGACCGTACAAGAGCTCTTACAGCGGCGCGAGCAAGCCTACAGCCAAAACGCAGGCGAAAAAATCGCGCTCATTGAAGACGAGCTGGGTATCGCCGGTTACTGGACGCTGGAGTCCCGTGCGGGCTCGCTGCTCTTTGGTTTAGGCTTTGGCCCAGACGAGCTGCAAAAGCCCATTAAGGAGTTCTCTGGTGGTTGGCGTATGCGCCTTAACCTCGCGCAGGCCCTCATTTACAAGTCGGATTTAATGCTCCTTGACGAGCCTACCAACCACCTCGACTTAGACACCGTTCTCTTCTTACAGAACTTCCTAAAGAGCTATACGGGCACCTTACTGTGTATCTCCCACGATCGTGACTTCCTCGATAGCTTTGCTGACCACATACTGCACTTTGAGCAGGGTAAGGTCGTGCTCTACCCTGGCAACTACTCCCATTATGAGCAGTTGCGGGCCGAACGCATTAAAGCGCAAAAGGCCGCCCGTAAGCGTGAAGAAGCCATTGTGGCGCATATGCAGGCCTTTGTGGATCGCTTCCGCTATAAGGCCTCTAAAGCCAAGCAAGCCCAGTCCCTCATTAAAGCCATTGACCGCATGAAGCTCACGGCCGTGACGCAAGAGGAGTCGCCATTTTCCTTTAGCTTCCCTGAGCCAGAGCGCACCCCACAGATTATTGCTTCCTTAAAGGACTTAGCGGCGGGATATCGCGGCAGCGCCCCTGCAGCTGGCACCATGCCAACAGCAGAGAGCAGTGAGACTGCTGTGGACGATACTGACGCCCCTGAGCTCAAGCCACGCCTGCAAGAGGGCCAAGAGGAGGTGGTGCTGAGCAACATCAACCTCGAGCTTATCAGTGGTGACCGTATTGCCCTCTTAGGTAAGAATGGTCAGGGTAAATCGACGCTGATTAAGACCTTAGTAGGTGAGCTGCCACCACTTAAGGGTGAGCTCACTATTGGTCGCGGCATTAAGATTGGCTACTTTGCCCAGCATGAGCTCGAATCACTGAACGAAGACCAAAATGCGCTGTGGCACTTATGGCGAATTGATCCTGACGCCAAGGAAAAGGACTTACGCTCGTTCTTAGGCTCCTTTGCCTTTGGTGGAGATAAGGTCTTTGATAAGGTGCGCACCATGTCAGGTGGTGAGCAAGCGCGTCTGGCTTTGGCGCTGATTGCCTACCAAAAGCCAAACTTACTGCTGCTGGACGAGCCTACTAACCACCTTGATTTAGAGATGCGTGAGGCCTTAAGTGTGGCCTTAGCCTCGTATCCTGGTGCCTTAGTGTTGGTATCGCACGATCGCCACTTAGTCGAAGCGATTGCCGACAAGCTGTGGTTAGTGGATCACGGTCAGGTCAGCGAGTTTAGCGGTGACCTCAATGACTACCAAGATTACTTGGTGCGGCGGGCCCGTGAGTTCCGTGAGCAGCAACAGGCCGCAGATGATGCGGCTGCCGGTAAGAACCGCTCTGCTGCGGCT
Organism: uncultured Succinivibrionaceae bacterium; assembly: GCA_949286015.1. GTDB lineage: Bacteria > Pseudomonadota > Gammaproteobacteria > Enterobacterales > Succinivibrionaceae > Anaerobiospirillum. Next base: position 6,937 of record CASEBB010000094.1, read on the forward strand.
GCGGGCAATGCCAGCGGTACGGCTCAGGGTAACGCGCCATCGGCCAGTGTTTCCTCCTACAAGACCAAAGAGCAGAAGCAGTTAGAGGCGCAAAAGCGTGCAGCGCTGCGTCCGCTGAAGCTCAAGATTGAGCAGGTGGAAAAGGAGATGGCAAAGATGGAGCAGCGCTTAGCTGAGATTGATGCCCGTATGGCTGACTCCTCTCTCTATGAGGGTAACAAGGCGGAGCTGGAGGCGCTGATCCTCGAGCGCGCGGAACTCAATAGCGCTAAGGAAGCGAGCGAAGAAAGCTGGCTGGAACTTACCAGCGAGCTGGAAGCAGCGCAGCAAGCGCAGTAGCTCTTTGCCCTGCTGCAAGTGACGGCTACGAGGGTAAAGGCTGGCAACAGCCTACACCCAAGCCGCATGGTGAGGTGAGCCTCTGCCTATTTTAGGCTGGGGCTCCCTGCTTACCCTAAACGACGTCATCTCTTACGTCAGTTGCTCCCTACTGTTTACACCTAAGCTGGGTGCAGCCCGCTCTTTTGCAGTAGTTAAGCGCAACAGGCCTGACGGCGCCTTAGGCCTTATCTTGAGAGTAGCGGCGCAGCAAACAGCCACCTCAGGACCCTCAACCCTTTCTATCTTTTTTGTTTTCTGGCCCACCTTTTGTGGAGAAGCATCATGCTCAGTTATCGCCACGGTTTCCATGCCGGTAATCACGCAGACGTCCTCAAGCACATGACGCTCTGCCTTATCATGCGTGCTCTCACCCAAAAGGACAAGCCCGCTACCATTATCGATACCCACTCCGGTGCCGGTCTCTACGATCTCTCCTCTGGCTTTGCCCGCAAAAACAGTGAGTTCCTCACTGGCTACGCCAAAATCAAAGACAACGCCCGCCTCCAAGAGTTAGTGCCTGAGTACTACCGCGTCTGTGCACAAGCGCAGCAAGAGGCCGAAGGCTCTGTTGAGCTCTACCCTGGCTCACCTTACTTTGAGTACGCTCTTGCCCGTCCCCAAGACAGCCTCTTTTTTCAAGACACGCACCCTGCTGAGTACGAGAGCCTGCTGCAAATCTTTAAGCGCAAGCAACATGTGCGGGTGGAAATGCGTCCTTGTGCGCAAACCATTAAGGCCCTGCTACCACCGCTAAAGAAGCGTGGACTGATCTTTATTGATCCGCCTTACGAGAACAAGATGGAGTACCGCTGGAGCGTCGACGCCATCAAAAAGGGCTTAGGCCTGTTTAAGCAAGGCGTCTTTGCGCTGTGGTATCCGGTCTTAGCCCGCTTACAAGACCACTCGAAGAATCTCGTGCAAGAGGTGAAGCGCTTACACATGCCGCTTTTGCAAGTGGAGATGTGCGTACACAAGCAGGAAGAAGAGTTTGGCATGTGCGGCTCGGGCTTGCTCATTGTTAACTTTCCATTCCAGCTGGACAGCCTCTTAGAGCCGGTGTTAGATGAGCTCTATCAACAGCTGTGCGACCCACAAAGTGGTAGCGCTAAACTGGAAGTCTTAGTGGAGCGCCCTTAGAGCGCGCACCACAGAGGTAATGCTTTAGAGGTTCTAACACTGCGGCTGGCTCTGTTGCAAACTACCAAAAGGGGTACACTCTTGAGGTTAGGGCGCAGCTCTGTGCCCGTCAGCAAATACCCCCAATGGCGCCAAGCGCCGTATCTCTAAGGTGAGTCGTGGTACACAGAATTACCGCAGAGAACTCCTCTCAGCAGTGCTTGCTCTAAAGTTAGCTTGAGGCCTTTACCAATAGTGGTTGCCTCTTTGAGATTAAGGCTCAGCTCTTTGCCCTCCCTCAGGGATACCAACGGCGCTTTGCGCCGTATCTCTAAGGTAGGTCGTGGTACAAAACATTACCGCAGAGAGCACATCTCAGCGGTGCTTGCTCTAAAGTTAGCTTGAGGCCTTTACCAATAGGTGGTAGCCTCTTTGCGGCGCAAAACGCCACCTCTAAGGTAGGATGGACACACCTGCTCTTCCCCTTTTCTTTCGTTTCTTACGTCTATTGCCAAGGAAAAACGCCCCATGTACATGGCCGCTGCCAATCGCTACAACAGCATGCCTTACAACCGCTTAGGCAACTCTGGCCTCAAGCTCCCTGCCATTAGCTTAGGCCTGTGGCACAACTTCGGTCACCAAGACCCGCAAGAAAACATGATCGCGCTGCTCACCAGCGCTTTCGATGCAGGCATCACGCACTTTGATCTGGCCAACAACTACGGCCCTGCTCCAGGTGCCGCCGAGACTAACTTTGGTCTGCTCTTTAACCGCCTCTTTAAGCCATACCGCGATGAGCTTATCATCTCTACCAAGGCAGGCTTCGACATGTGGGAGGGCCCTTACGGCAACTTTGGCTCCCGCAAGTATCTGTTGGCCTCTTTAGACCAGAGCCTCAAGCGCATGGGCCTTGAGTACGTCGATATCTTCTACTCCCACCGCATGGATCCTGAGACCTGCTTAGAAGAGACCATGGGCGCCTTAGCCTCGGCCGTGCAACAGGGTAAGGCACTGTATGTGGGCCTCTCCAATTACGACGGTGAAACCTTAGAGCGTGCTACGGCCATCCTCAAAGAGATGCACACGCCTTTTGTTATCAACCAAAATCGCTACTCGATCTTTGATCGCACCATTGAGCACAATGGCCTTAAGGCTACTGCCAAGTCCTTAAAGAAGGGCATCATTGCTTTTTCGCCTTTAGCGCAGGGCTTGCTCTCTGACCGCTATCTTAATGGCATCAGCGCTGACAGCCGCGTCAAGCACGACGGTCGCTTCTTACGCGAGTCCGATGTGGCTAAGTACCATGATGCTGTCGTTAAGCTCAATGACATTGCCCAGGCACGTGGTCAATCGCTAGCACAGATGGCTCTGGCATGGGTGCTCAAGGACGGTGAGGTGGCTTCGGTCTTAATTGGCGCCTCTAAGGTTAGCCAGATTGCCGATAACATCGGTGCCCTGAGCAATACCAGCTTTAGTGCTGAGGAGCTGGCAGCGATTGATGCGGCCTGCGCTGGCCTCATCCAGCACTAAGCTGTACTACTGTGGGGTGACACTGTCCACCTCGAAGTTACGCGGCGCTCCGGCGCCACTGCGGCGGCCCTGCGGTCGCCTCTTACTTCGAGTGGTAGGTGCGCGGCTAACTGCCCCTACCTGCTTACCCTTGAGACAGATATGGGCACAACCACACGCAGCACTGAGCCCCCTAACGCAGAGGTGCTACCGGTGCTACCACTTACCCTCGAGATGCTGCGGCGCAAACAGCTCCGCTTGGCGGCCATCCGGCCGCCTTACTCCGAGTGACAAGGCTGGTCGCCTAACAGCCTAATCCACTTTCCCCTGCCCCGCTACCTAAAGGTCAAAAACGGCGGTGGCATAATCACGCCTTCCTTACTTAAAGCCCCAAGGCTGCCCTCCTCCGTGCCCTGATTGAGCCGTGACAGCGGCTCCAGCGGCACTTCAAGCTTGCCCAGCACCTTTAAGCGCCAGCTCTGCTGCAACAGCGGCGTCGTCCCCAAGTACAGCGAGCGGAAGTAGTCATTAAGCAGCGACTTGCGCAGCAGCAAGTGCTCATCAAGCGCCCGCGTCTGCTGCAGACGCTCTCTGATCTGCTTTTTCAAGTAATCAAAGTTCTCCTGCAGCGTCCGCTGATGCGAGAAGTAATCGTAAGGAATGGTCAGGTGCTCATACTGCGGCGCTCTCTTGGCCGCCTTAATCCACTCTAAGATCATAGGCGCATGGCGACGTACCGCACTAGAGTTCACGCCACGGCGCAGCAGCTCCTGCTTATTGCTCGGCGTAAAGCGCGCTAATTGCCACATGGCTTTAGAGGTAATCACGCGATTTAACGCTTGATTGTGCTGCATGCCATAAATCATGCGCTCGCGTGCGAGGTAGTGCAGCACATTGAGTTCTTTGAGCGACAGCATGCCCGCCGCGCTGATGCTCAAATAAGCCTCATCCGGATCGTCTTCTTCAACAAACTGCCCGCAGATGTGGTGCATCTCCTCCACAAAGTAGGAGAAGTTTTGTACCGGCATGCGCTCGTAAATGAGGTGGTACAAAGGCTCAAGATAGTTAACATCCAGCGCCGAGTAGCGCAGCTGCTCCGTTGCCAGCGGCCGCTGTGTCCAATTAGAGCGGGTGTACTCTTTATTGAGGGTCACGCCCAGCAGGCTCTGTAAGGCTTCACGCAAACCAAAGACCTTATTCTGCCCCGAAAAAGAGAGCATGAGCTGCAGGTCGTAAAAGCGCATGGGCAGCACAGGCGTGCACTTAGCCTTACGTGCCCACAACGCAATGAGGCCGATATCCTCAATGCTGCCAAAGGATAAGACCCCAGCGGTGGTGTGGCATAAAGCGACAATCAGGGGGAGCGCCTGCTCTCCCAGCACCCACATATCCACAAGGTAGTTTTGGCCTTTAATGGCCAGTTGCAGCAAGGAGAAGTCCGGATAATAGCTGGTTATCCGCATAAACTCCGTGTCGAGACTGATAAAGTCCTGTGGCTCTAAGCTTTCCACTAAGGCGCACAGCTCACGGAGGCTGTCCTTATTGTCCACAACTTGATAGGTGACTTCAGCAGTCATGACCACCGCCCGCACGCGCTGTTATGCTTTGGCCCGTATCCCAAAAGAGCCGCCCGCTAGTTTGCTGGATACTGCGTTTACTGCATATTGTTCTGCGCGAGAATTCCTTTAGCTCCGCCCCTACCGTGAGCTGCTGCCGCTGCTTTTTACCGCCATTTACTTAGGAAAGAGTGAGCTAATAAGTGACGGCTGTAGTGGTGCGTGGTTGCAACTTTCCACCTCGAGATAAAAGGTGCAAGCGAGCCTGAGCCTATCTTGAGATGGGCAAGCATGCGTGCGTGCCCTAATTCCGTCATTATTAAGTCAGTCGTTCCTTACTACTGCTCCCCACAAACAACCACGCCCTAAAGCGCGTGCAGGCAGCGGCGGTAACAGCAGCGCAACAAGGTAAAAAGCCAGCTTTAGCAGCGCACGCACTTCAGGTGCGAGGCGAACTAAGCTTTTGAAACAAACCGATAACTATCCACGCACTTAGACTGGCCCTTTGCGCAAAAGTTGCAGCGCGGCGTAATTTTTTCTGCAGGCCGTAAAGCTCAGTCCCTGAGCGCAGTGGCGCGGCGAAGCTCTCCTTAGGTAATCTCAAATGCGCCTGACGGCCCCTTATCTCGAGAGCAGCAGCAGCAGCAGCAGCAAACACCTGCTCTCAGGGTAAAAACACCGCTTGGAGGCAGTTAGCTCCATTGGGGTTTGCTGTTGCAGGGATGTGCAGTGGTGACTGATAGCAACGGTGCCCACCTCGAGATAAATGGTTCAGGCAAGCTTGCCCCTATCGGCAGCGCCCACCGGCTCTGCCCTTTACCCCCACGGTGGCAGCGCACGCTTCTTCCCTACTATTGCGGTGGCTGCTTGCTCTCGGCCGTGTCAGCTGCCGGTGCCGCTGTCTCTGTTGGAGCAGATGTTGCCGCTACCTCAGCTGCAGCCACAGCCGCAGCTGCTTGATACGCCGCTGTCGCACTGGCCTTGTCTTGTGGTGGCGTTGTTGCTGGGGTCGCGTTGGCTGTAGCAGCCGCATTGGCTGTTGGATGAACCTTTCCTGGGGCTAAATGCTCACGCGAATCCGTGGCGCTTGACACCAGCTTGCTCGTAGCAAAAGTGTGGTGAATATTTGGCGTGGCAATAGCCGCATCTAAGCCCTCCTTTGAGGACATCAAGCGCTCTAAAGCCAAAGCACCTGCGCTCTTCTTTTGTGGAGCTGGCGCTGGGGTTGCTGCCGCCTTGCTCTCCTCACCAGCGGTGGCCTCTGCTGCCGCGACCGCCATGGCACTGGCCGCAGGAGCATTGATATCCTGCCGCGCAGCCGCCGCTGCGGCACTAATGATCTGCGCCTCTGCCGCTGCATCCTTTTCCGCCTGCTTCTTGAGCATAAAGAGCTTGGCGTTAGCATCAGCAGCCGTCGGATCAAAGCCCGCCTTTAACAGTAGCAGCTGATCTTCAGCATTAAGCTGATTCTGCCGCTCCAGATCACGCAGTCTGCGGCGCAAAATCTTACCTAAGGACGACTTTGGTAAGGCATCAACAAACTGCACCACGCGTGGCACCTTATACGGCGTCAAGTAAGCACGGCAGTACTGCTTCAACTCTAAAGCTGTCAGCGCCGGATCGCGCTTGACTGCATAGAGCTTGACCGCCTCACCGGTGTGATCTGACGGAATGCCAATCACCGCGCACTCCAGCACACGGTTAAAGCGGCTCACCACGTCCTCAATCTCATTAGGAAAGACATTAAAGCCCGAGACGAGGATCATGTCCTTTAAGCGATCGATGAGCTTGATGTAGCCACCTGGCATCCACTTGGCGATGTCTCCGGTGCGGACGTAGCCCTCATCGAAGGTGTCGTTGTTGTCATCGCTCTTGTAGTAGCCATGCATCACCTGCGGGCCTTTGATCTCGAGCTCGCCCTCATCTTGGAGGTTGCGAATCTCGTTACCATCAGCATCGACAATGCGCGCAATGGTCGAAGGCACAATCAGACCAATCGAGCCGGTATAGCCCTCTACATCGTAAGGGCAGACCGCGCACAGCGGCGAGCACTCGGTGAGGCCGTAACCCTCTAAGATGTGGAAACCGGTCTTACGATAGAAGCGCTCCTCCACACCCGACTGCACAGCGGCACCGCCACCTACGACTAAGTGCAGGTGCTCCCACTTGAGATCCTGAAACTCCTTGTGATTTAAAAAGAGGTTAAAGAGCGTGTTGACGCCGGTAATGGCGGTGATCTCAGGGTGCTCGTGCAAGTCACGGGAAAAGGACTTGAGGTCGCGTGGGTTGGTGATAAAGAGGTTCTTGGCGCCGAGGTAGGTAAAGAGCATCAGATTTACGGTCAGCGCAAAGATGTGATAGAGCGGAATGACCGTCAAAATGGTCTCTTGCTCCCCCTTGAGCACGGCGTGGTACATACCCATGGCCTGCGCAATGTTGGCAATGATATTACCGTGGGAGAGCATGGCGCCTTTAGAGCGGCCGGTGGTACCACCGGTGTACTGTAAAAGCGCGATATCGTCGTAATGGATGTGCGGTACGGCAAAGGACGGCAGCAGACTCTTACCACGACGCTGCACCCAATTCCATGAATACTCGTGGACAAAGGCGTGGTGGTCGTACTTTGGCACCATGCCCTTATAGCGCACCACGGCATTGACCAGACGCCGCTTAAAGTTAAAGAGGCCGCCTAAGCAGTCACCCACTTGCGTCACGATGACGTGCTGCACCTTAGTCTCTTTAATGATCGAGGCCACATGGTAGGCAAAGTTAGCAATGACCACTAAGGCCACGGCATCGCTGTTTTCCAGCTGGCCTTTGATCTCGCGTGGGGTATAGAGCGGATTGACGTTAGTCACGGTCAGACCGGCCCGCAGCGCACCAAAGAGAGCAATTGGAAATTGCAGCAGGTTAGGCAGCATAATGGCGATCTTATCGCTAGGGCCTAAGCCGAGCTCGCCTTGTAAAAAGGCGGCAAAGCGCTGTACTTGCTCGTTTACCTCGTTGTAAGTGAGCGTGGTGCCCATGTTGACATAGGCAGGGGCAGGGCCGTGCTCTTTTACTGTATGGGCAAAGAGCTCAACGAGGTTTTCAAATTGGTGGGTATCGACAAACTCAGGGACGCCCTGCGAGTAGCTTTGTACCCATGGCTTGTAGTAATCGCCATTAGGGTCGATGTACTGGGCTTTTTCTACTTGCGGGGCACGGCCGTAGACCCCGATACCGGCTTTACGGCGGGCTTCTTCGGCGGCGGCTTGCTTTTTGAGTGCCTTTGCCTCTTGCACGCGTTGGGCGGCAGCGTCGGCCTTTGGTGATGATGCTGATGCTGATGCAGATACTGATGCTGGCTGTTGCTCCGGCGTAGTGGAGCCTGACACGGCTGTGGTGCCATTACCGCTGAGGCGAGAGTCTTGGTCTTGATTACTCATGATGGCCAGCTCCTATTCTCTATCTCAACATCGATCGGCCTGTATGGTGGTGTTAATAGTAATGGTGACAAGCGGTAAGTGCCCCCAAAGGGCCGACACAGTAACAACTCACCGCCGTGTTCTTTTACCCTCAGGCTGGGGTGAAGTCTCCATGTGCTTACGCACATGGCTTCCTCCCGTTTTAATAGGGAGGGTCCTGAACAAGAATACAATCCTACCTCAGCACCGTTCCAA
>CASEBB010000095.1 GCA_949286015.1 uncultured Succinivibrionaceae bacterium
TTTTCTGCTGGGGCTGTACAACAAGCGCCTCAATGAGGTTGCCGCTCAAGAAGCAGCCAATGCTCAAGACTCTGAGGAGGAAGAGGAAGAGCAGACTACAAAGAAAGCCAAGCGTACCCGCAGAGCCAAAAAAGCTTAATCACCTCTGCTCTGCGCTCTAAGCTTATTCACGGTCGCCTGCTTAAGACTACAGGCGGCCGTCAATAAGGATGCCTAAACCTCTGCACCACCTCACTCCCTGTTGCCACTACCTGCCACTATCAGTCCACGCTTGCTTCAAAGTGAAGCCCTTCCACTACACCGACTTTGGCTTATCGTCGTCGTCCTGCACTTCCTCAAACTGTGCGTTCTCTACCTTCTTGTTCTCTTGGAACTTAGCCTTCATCTCTGCAATGGTAGCCTGCCCTGCACGCTCATTTGGCTGCGGCACATCACCATACATCTCCTGCTGACGCGCCCGCTCCGCTTCCTCTTCCTCCTTACGCTGCTCACTAAAGGATTTGCCATACTTGGCAAACTCATGCTGCGCAAAGCGCGACTTGCTCCAGCGTGAGGACACCCCAGCAAACATCTGCTTGTGCTTGCTCACCGTCTGCGGGTTAAAGAACATCACCGCTAAGATAATGATGCCCAGCACATCCGTGATCACGCCAGGCACGATAAACAGAAACATCGTAAAGATCGACAGCGGGATAAAGCTCTGTGGCAGAGCACTATCGCGCAAAGCAGCGGGATCACCGGCCGCTGCCTCCTGTAACTCCGCTTGCAAGCGGGTAATGTTGTAAAACATGAGCCACTTGCTAAGCTTGATGCCGACGAGGCTCACTACAATCATGACGACAATAGTGAGCAGGAAGCCAAAGTGCAGGCCCAATTGCACAAAGATGAAGACCTCTAATACCGCAAATAACAACAGAAAAATCGAGGCCGCTGACAGCAGACGGTTTACCATGGCTCTACCTTCTCCCCACAAGCCAAATGTCCACAAACCGTGGGATCACTTCACAGCTCAAAGCTTAGCAAAATCACTCCCCCAAAGGATACGTGCAGGCCAAAAATTCCTGAAGTTCACGGCTTATAATACACAAGCACCACGATCGCTCTTTGCCCTGAGCGTAACTTAAATTAACAGGGCTTAAGTGGTCTTAGTCTTGGCAGTCGCAAAAGAGGATAGAACATGGCATTTGAGCGCTCACTTGCACGCTTAAGCCACGCTTACAGCGCGTGCACGCCTAAGTGGGGTTGTAGCCACTCTAGACGCAGCGGCAATGGCGTTTACGCTCTGCTGCCGTTACTTTTACTGTTGACTTTAAGCTTGCCTGTCACAGCAGCAGATACCAACGGTGTTGATAGCACCGCAGCGGTGCCATCTGCGGGGATGGTGGAGAGAGCACAGGGTAGTAATGCTGATGCCTTAAACGCTTTCTTTGGGGCAGCCAGTGCAGAAGATACGGCTGCCGACGGTGCAGCTGCTGCAGCTACAACTACAGCAGCTACAGCAACAGCAGCGACTGACACAGCCACTGATTCTGCCCCTGCCACTGTTCCTGAGAGTGCTGCTGAGGGTAAGGCTACAGGGGACGCAGTCACAGCTACATCAAACACTACAGCCAATACAGCCGAGGCTTATGAAGCGGGCACCACAGAGGTACTTGCCACTTCAGAGGTGCGCATCACTCATGACGCAGCCTCTGCTCTCAGTACGTTTCGCTCTGCTGCTAGTACCAGCGACCGAGACTATGCTGCGACCTTTGACCTCTCAGCTCTAAACCAGCCAGCACAACCTATTGCAACTGATAGCAAACTGCCTTTTCATCTGCATATGGATCAGCAGGGTAAAGAGCTAAAGATCAACTTTACGATCGATGGTAAGTCCTATATCTACCGTGACTCGATTAAAGTCCAAGCTCTCGATAGCAGCCTTTACTTAGGCGCGCTCACCCTACCTACAAGCGTAGAGCATCAAGACGCCTTAGGCACCTCACAGGTGTACTTCAATGAGGTGCAAATAACGGTACCGATTAGCGTCGGTGAGGCTGGTGATCACGTACAGCTGACCTATCAAGGCTGTGACGAAAATGGTATCTGCTACCCGCCACAGACTGTGCGCTTGGTCTTAGAGACTGCTGTGGACAGCTCCGCTACTGGCACTACGGCTCACCATAGTATGGCCAGTGCCGCCGAAGCCACCGGCAGCACAGACAGCAGCACCACAACCTCTAGTAATAACACCAACTCTAGACGTCACTTTACGGCCTTACCAGCTACTGACAGTCAAGGTGGTGATGATGACCTCGATGCGGGCGATGATGATGATGATGACTGGGGTGACTTTGAGCTTATTACCAAAGAGTCGCAGTACTCCAATAAGCTGACGCAAATCATTGCTGACAACATCTTTATTGGCGTCTTATTAAGCTTCCTCTTAGGTATTGGCTTAGACCTCACGCCTTGTGTCCTCCCAATGCTGCCGATCTTCTCGGCCATGATCATTGGTAGCCAAAAGGAAAAAGCTAAGAGCAAAGACGAGTTGAGCTTAACCGCCAATGAGCTCAATTCACAGCCGTCCTATACCCGCTACTTTAAGCGCTGGACAGTCATCATTGTGCAGAACATTGGCTATGCGCTGGGCTTGTCTCTAACCTACATGGTATTGGGCCTGCTCATGTCCATGCTCGGTGCAGGTTTACACTCGGTGCTGCAAAGCCCACCAGTGCTGATTTTCTTAGCTATCCTCTTACTGATCTGCGCTTTAGCCTGCGCTGGTGTGGTTGAGTTACGCTTACCGGCCCTGATCACGAACCGTCTGCAAAAGCAGCTGAGTATCATTAAGACCACCAGCTTCTCTGGTGCCTTTATGTTTGGAGCCATCTCGGCGCTGATTGTGAGCCCTTGTACCAGTGCGCCTTTAGCCGGTGCCTTACTCTACGTAATGCAGACAGGCAACTTCTGGATTGGTGCACCACTGTTCTTTGCTATTGGCTTAGGCATGGCCACGCCACTGCTCATTGTGGGTATCTTTGGCGCTAAGTTCTTGCAGAACTCCGGCATCGTTGGTGACATCATCAAGCGCATCATGGTCGTGGTGCTGGTGATCTCGGCATACTATCTGGTGCAGCACCTCTTAGGACGCCTTGAGCTCTTTATCACCATGCTGATGATCTACGTCGTCTTGATTTACATCGTCATCAGCATCTACACCCTCATCAGACGCCAGTCAATGAATCTCATGGCCACCACCATTGTGGCGGTCTTGGCTCTGATTCCAACCTACTTCTCAACTGACGTCTTTGAAACGCGTCAAGAGCGAGTACCGTATGAGGCCTTTACCCCGATTCAGACAGAGCAGGCTCTGGAGCAATCACTCAAAGGACAATACAGCTACGTGATGTTTACAGCGAAGTGGTGCACCAACTGTAAGTTTATGGAGCGTACCATTTACTCACAGGAGGCCTTTCTGCGTAGCAGTAAGGACATCAATCGCGTGGTAGTGGACATTACGGACACCCGTAATGAAGAAACCACACGGCTCATGGAGAAGTACCAGATCATTGGTGTGCCTTTCTACATGACCATTGCCCCTGATGGCACCATTGTGCACTCGCAGCTGGGACTGTGCGATGAGACCCAAGTGCTGCACTCATTAAATGAGCTTAAAGCAATGCAGGCCAGTGATCCGTCCTTTGCCGCAAAGCCACGGGTTGCTATCAGACCACCAATTACAGCAAGCTTACAGGAGCGCGTCTCCGCGCCGTAACAGCTGCAACGACTCAGGTGCTTACCTAAAGGTGTGAGGCTACGTTGTGGTATCCACACAAACCTAAGTAGAGCCCCATTAGCTCTACTTAGAGTTTGAGGTCTGCCAAAAAGCAGCTGCAGCAGCGCCCCTGCGCTCAAGCACTGGTGCCCATATGATGGCGCTTGGAGTGAACAACCTTAGAGTAAGGTTGGTGCCTTATCCACCAAACTCTGTGGAGAGACAACTTTTACAGGCTGCCGTAAAGCTCTGGGTTGTTGCTGCCAACGTTATGGGCAGTGCCGTCAGCAGTAGCTGCAAAGCGTTGTCAGAAGTGGCGTTAGAGGATGCTGGCAAAGCGTAGCGGCCGAGAGTCTGGCTACTACGACCTCTCTGCGGCGATACTGCTGTTACTACTGCCGCTCCACGCTGAGTAAGGATTAAGTGCTGCGTGCCACGTGGCTACTAAAAGAGCAGTCTCTGCCTCGAGGTATGCGCCGTTTACCACTACCATACGCACGCAGCTTGAAGCTACTACTGCTACTGCTTCTACCGCCACTTCAGCCCATTAAGTCACTGCCGCCACTACCGCTATTTACTACCAGCTCCCGCACTATCCCCTTTATTTCCGGTATTTCTGGGCTTTGCCCACAGCGCTCTAATCTTGAGGTTCGTTATGACCACAACTCCAAACAATGCGACTTCCGCAGCCCAGGGTAAATACGCCTACTGCTCAGTGCAGCATTCCCACAGCGAAGAAGTTACTCCGCCTCAGATCGTAGCGGAGCTCTCGGGTAACCACCAAGGCAAGCTTGAGAACGCCATTGCCCTTATGGACTTAGCCCATAAGTGTGGTGCGGACATGATCAAGATCCAAACTTACACCGAGGACTCTCTTACCATTGACTGTGACCGTCCTGAGTTTATGCTCAAGGATGGCTTATGGAAAGGCAACAGCTACTACGAGCTCTACAAGAAGGCTAAAACCCCACGTGAGTGGATGGAGCCGCTGTTTGCGCACGCTCGTGAGCACGGTATCTTTTTGTTTAGCTCGCCATTTTGTCAGGACGATGTGGACGTCCTTGAGAAGGCTGGCTGTCCTGTGTACAAGATTGCCTCTTTTGAGCTCAACTATCCACAGCTGATTGCCTACTGTGCCCAGACGGGTAAGCCACTGGTGATGTCCACGGGTTTAGCCTCTCTTGAGGAAATTGATGCGGCGGTACAAACGGCCCGTGATAATGGCTGCACCGACCTCACTATTTTGCACTGTGAGAGCCACTACCCAGCTGACCCACGCACCTTTAACCTCAACACTATTCCTTTCTTTAAAGAGCGCTACCACTGCAAGGCGGGCTTATCTAACCACGCTATTGGCAACACCTTAGACATTGCGGCTACAGTGCTGGGTGCTGACATGATCGAAAAGCACTTTGCGCTGGATCGCAACAGTGGTGTTGATGCAGCTTTCTCGATGACACCAGATGAGCTCACCTCCTTAAAGCAGGAGACGGTGACTACGGCCTTAGCCTTAGGTGTAAAGGGGGTGCGCTTATCGCAAGATGACATGACCGCACGGCAGATGCGCCGCTCGGTGTATTTAACGCGCTCTTTACGCGCGGGTGATGTTCTCACTGAGGATGATGTGCGTATTATTCGCCCATCTTGTGGTTTAGAGCCATATCGCTTACCACAGCTCCTCGGCAAGCGTGCTACCCACGATTTAACGGCACCACTGCCATTAAGTGCAGATGATTTTGCCTAAGGCAAACTAAGGCGGCCGCAGGCGAGCACTGGAAAGCACTGGCGTAGCAATCTGCCCTTATGGCCGTGCCAGTGAGGAGCATCTGACTGAAGAGCTGACGGCATTTAAGTAAGGAAAGCATGCGTGCGTGACACTCCTTTAAGATCAGCACAAGCTCACCTGCACCATGCCCCTTACGTGGTGGGATGAACCATCTCTTAAGCTTGCAGCTGTCACTGATAAGATCACTTGCTCATTACAGTCTTGATGGCCTTTGAGGCTCAGCGTCTAAGAGCATCGTAAGACGCCCGCTCAGGTGCCTTTTATGGCCAGAGCAGCGACAGCAAGCACAGAGATGACTCTTAATGCTCTACGAGCGTACTGGCGGCGAAACAACGCTTTTTCGCGTCTTAGCGTCAGTGCTATTAGGGCTGGCGGGGCACGCCTTACTGCGCAGAGTGTTTAGAGCCAGCGGTTCTTTTGGAGCGACTGGCCACAGAGGTTGGCAGCGCACAGAGCGCTGTGGGTAGCACAGTAGTAACCTAAAAAGCGCCTAACGGCGCCTTTATCTCGAGAGTAGCGCCTCTGCCAACACCAACTCTCAGGGTAAAACACCTGATTGTAGGCAGTGACATCCTTTGTGATTTGCTTTTTGGGGATACTCGCAGAGCAAACCAACGCCATCACCACCACCAAAAGTAGTACTGCCTGTAGGCACACTCTACGGGGTAACTGGTACCATTAGGAATAGCGCAGAGTTGCGGCTGTGGTGTGCAGTAGCGTCAGGTGGCGGCAGCCAGCGCTGAGCTCAAGGTGATCCAGCGGCCGAACTGAACTCAGCTGTGGCAAAGATGCTGATATGGCGCGTGGACAGCGCAGCAGTGTCTATCCCAGAAACACAACAGGCCGTGACCAGTAGCCCGATCACAGCCTGTTTGCACGTCCACGTCAAGTAGAGCGCTGCTCTACCTGAGCATTACTGCGCGGCGTCAGCACCAGCTGCGGCAGCATCGGTAGCAGCAGGAGCTTGCTTAGCGTCGTCGACTGGTGGTAAGACCTCAACCAGCTCGATGTCAAAGACTAAGGTCGAGTTTGGCTTGATGAGGTCGCCTGCACCTAACTCACCATAGGCTAAGTCAGCTGGGATAAAGAGCTTGGCCTTGCCGCCCTCTTTCATCAGCTGTAAGCCCTCAGTCCAGCCAGGAATAATGCTGCTTAATGGGAAAGCGATTGGGTCGGTCTGCTCATCAAAGACCTGACCATCAATGGTAGTGCCCTTATACTTCACGCGCACCACATCGTTTGGAGTTGGGGTCTTACCCGTACCCTCTTCAATGATCTGGTACTGTAAGCCCGACTCAGTGACCTTCACGCCGTCCTTGGTGGCGTTTTCCTCTAAGAACTTCTTGCCATCATCTAAGTTCTTTTGAGCTGCGGCCTTTTGCTTCTCTTCGATCGCAGTACGCACCTTTTCATCTAAGGCCATTAAGGTCTGCGTGATCTCATCTTCGTTTAAGGCGGTATTCTCACCTAAGGCGTCGATAAAGCCCTTAATCACGAGATCATTGTCTAAGGTGCCAATAAACTCGCTTTGCTCACGCTGCATGGCGGCGATGTAGGTACCAACGGAGGCACCTACGGAGTAGGAGACCTTATCCTCAAAAGGGCTTTGTGCACTAATGGTGGCGGCGTTAGCGCCAGCTACGGCCTCACTGGTATTAGACGCAGGAGCGGTAGTGGAAGTGGTAGCAGCAGCAGCGGTGCTGGAGTCAGCAGCGGTAGCCTTGGTATCGTCACCACAAGCGGTCACAAATAAGGTAGCAGCGGCCAAAGATAAGGCCAGATAAGTCTTCTTCATAAGCGATTTTGGGCCGAGCGACTGCTCCTCCCCCAATTAACGAAAAAACGAGCCTACACCATATCAGCGCAAAAACCCTGAGACCATGGAAAGCGCTATAGATAGCGCTATGGCCAGAGGGATTACGAGGTGTGGTTTGGCCCCCTATGCTAGGGGGCTAAAATTAGCACAAGCATAGGGCCGATGCAAAGTCTAATTGAAGCGCACTATGTCGGCACTAAGGCAAAGGGATAACACAGCCGCAGGAGACAGGCAAAATAACACAGAGAGCTACCCTGCGCCTGTGGTGTGACGTGTGGAAAAGCAAACAAGGAAGCTGCTGCATGCTGCCACACAGATAGGCGTCCACAACCAAGCGTAAACCACGCGTGCCCCAACTGCAGCTAAGCTAAGCTGAGCTCAGCTTAGGCTACCCCGCACCATGCATCTCGAGTAATGGTACGTACCCGCGCTTCACTTCACCTTGCAGCCGTCACTGATGCGCTCACTTGCTCCCTACTGCTCGCTACTAAAGTGGTTATAAGACAGGCTCTCTGGCAGCTCCATGTAGCTTCCATCTCTGCTCTTTAAGCGCAGCAGATTACGCGCAGTGGCTAAGCTATTGCCCTCGCTCATCGCAGCCTGCGCAACCTCCTTGGCGTCACCTTCAAACTTGACCGTAATGCGGCCAATACGCTTCACGGGAATTTCACGTAACAGCGGCTGCTTAGTTCTCTCGGTCGCAAAGAGCCGCCATGCCTCAGGGCTCATGGTAAAGAGCAAGTTGTAATCACCACCAAAGGTACCCGCCTGATAAACAAAGTCATTTTTCTGCTGCCACAGCTGCTCTAAGTGCTGCTCCACCCATGGATTAAGCGCAAAGGCATGAGGCCAAATTTCTCCACAGCAGCGCGAGTGCTGCAGAATATGGGTGCAATCACCATAGACGCCATCAGAGACGTCAATCGCACAGTGACACAGCGGTGCGAGCACCTCTACTAGCTTACGCATCTGGGCAGGATAAGTGTAAGCCATCTTCTCAAAAGCAAGGCGCTCTGCCTCGGGTAAGGCATTTATTGTCTGCTTGTAGGTACTGTCTACAAAGAGGCCATTGGTACCCACCTCACCGGCAAGACAAATATAGTCACCGACTTGCGCACCACTACGCAGCCATACGTGCTTAGGCTGTACGGTTTTACCTATTACCGTCACACTAATAGCTAAGGGCCCCTCCGAGTGGGTGATATTGCCACCGATTAAGGCGCACTGATGCCGCGTTAAGCACTCATTTAAGCCTGCCGAAAACTCCGCCCAAAAGGTTGGGTTATCTCTATACGCCGGTGGTATCTCTAACGAGAGCGTCGCAAAGCATGGCAGCGCGCCCATGGCATAGACATCAGAGAAATTAACGTCCAGCACACGTGAGCCAAGGAGGCGTGGGGTGATCTCACTAAAGAAATGTACTTTCTCAACTAAGGTATCCGTGGTCAGCACAAAGGTGCCATTGAGCTCTAAGACAGCGGCGTCATCACCAATACCGACGACCAGCCCTAAATCTTTAGCTTGCGCGGCAAACAGCGGATTGAGGTTAGTAAAGTACTGGTGGATAAAAGAGAACTCATCAGTGGTAGCAGCCATGGTGCGATGCCTCCAAAGCCAAAGAACATGAGCAACAGACAAACCACAGCCTACCACACCGAGGCGGCAGCCGTAGCAACACGCAACGTCCAGAAACGCAAAAGCCACCTTGCGGTGGCTTCTGCGATACGCCCTCAAGCGGGCTTACTGCGTAGCACTGCACTTAGAAGTGCGGTACTACTTGTTGTCCTTGTGCATGGACTTGACGACCTTGTCGAGGACGCCGTTGACAAATTTGTGGCTGTCCTGCTCGGCAAAGGACTTGGCAAGTAAGATGGCCTCATTGAGCACCACCTTAAATGGCACCTCCTGCCGGTACTTAAGCTCAAAGGTGCCTAAGCGCAGAATGGCCTTATCGACCTGATCAAGATCGGCTAATGGTCGCGAGAGGAAAGGCTCAAAGATAGAGTCGAGGTAATCGCAATTGGCGATCACGCCATGAATCAGATCATGCAGATACTCAAGATCGGTATTCTGCACTGGCTGATCTTCTAAGAACTGCTTCTCCAGATCATTGGCAGGCATCTTGTTCATCTGCCACTGATAGATTGCTTGCAACGCAAAATGACGCGCCTTGTGACGCATCGCTGGGGTCACTGCACCCTCAGTCTGATCCATTACCTACCTCTTAACATGTAAGTTTCAAGGGCGTTTTACCCCCTAAGAGCCTCGCCTTGACGTGCTTTAGGCCTTTAATTGGCGCATCACGTTAATCATCTCTAACGCGGCTGAAGCAGCCTCGCTGCCCTTATTGCCTGCCTTAGAGCCTGCACGTTGCACGGCCTCATCAATGGTGTTGGTGGTGAGCACACCATTAGAGACGATGACCTTGTTTTGTAAGGTCACTTGGGTAATACCCTTAGCGCACTCATTGGCCACCACCTCAAAGTGGTAAGTAGCGCCACGGATAACGCAGCCTAAAGCGATTAAGGCATCGTACTTACCGCTTTGGGCTAAGGCCTCTAAGGTCAGAGGAATCTCGATGGCACCTGGCACACGCACGACGGTGATGTTGTCATCACAGACCTGTCCCTCTCTTTTGAGGGTATCGAGGGCACCTTCTAAGAGGCGCTCACAGATAAAGCTGTTGAAACGCGACACGACAATAGCGACTTTCGCATCAGCGCACGGCTTAATACCTTCGATGTAATTAACAGGCATGGCAACGACTCCAAAAAATCCCATGTAGTTCACAGGTGCCCATTCTGGATGGTGGCAGAGATACCTCTCTGCACGGAGCGCCCGTAAAAACCGAAGAGGGATTATAGCATGAAAAGCCACAGCGCCCGCCGTCATTGTGTGCGCAGAAGTAGGGATAAAAGCTGATTTACAGGCCGTTGCGCGCCACAGAGGAGAGCGGAACAAAGCACTTGCCACCACGCGCCAAAAGATATGCACGCCCAGAGCAGCAGCTACCTCGTAATGACTACAGTGAGGCCAGCCACAAAGCACTCTCCCCAGTGAGAGCGCAGCAGCCACACCGCCGCCATCACACCGGTATTACCCAGAGCCTCATCATCTTATATGCGGCCACGCGCACGCCCTAACACACCAGCAGCCGTCATTTCCCTAAGAGTGCTTATTGGGGCTGCTGAGGACTGGTAGCGGCTGCCTTTTAGCAGCAGAACGAGTCAGGCCCGTCTGGATCTTTCCAGCGCCCGCCCCTGTGCCGCCAGAGCCAGCTAAGCGCCTCAAGCCAAGCACCA
Organism: uncultured Succinivibrionaceae bacterium; assembly: GCA_949286015.1. GTDB lineage: Bacteria > Pseudomonadota > Gammaproteobacteria > Enterobacterales > Succinivibrionaceae > Anaerobiospirillum. Next base: position 10,662 of record CASEBB010000095.1, read on the forward strand.
CAGCGCAGAGCTGCCAGCCCCTGCCTCTGCCCTTGAGGCGTGTTACCTCCGAGCATGTACAGTGAGCGCAGCTGCCCTTTAGTCCCTACACCGTGGCATCAGTAATCTAATCAGTGGCGGATGTAAGGTTGAGTAATGGCAACCTTTCCTACATCGCAATGGGGGTGCAGACGCGCCAGAGGTAGATAACCTAAAAGCGCCTGACGGCGCCTTATCTCGAGAGTAGCGCCTGAGCAAATATCTGCTCTCAGGGTAAAACACCTGATTGTAGGCAGTTACCTCCTTTGAGATTTGCTTTTGGGAATACGCACCGCCAGAGCATATCTCAAGGCTGGGCACACATGATTGCTGTGATGCCGTCATCTCTTAAGTCAGCCAGTCAGTCAGTCACTCACTGCCTACATAAAGCCGTTTTGCTGTAATGAGCTTAAAAGTGAGGACGCTGCCCCTTGCTCTGCACTCTGCCCCGCCCTCTGCTCCAGTTGCTGGGCTTGCAGTAAGCGCTCAAGGTAGCGTGCCAGCACATCTACCTCGAGGTTAACCTTACTGCCAGGCTCAAACTTGGTAGCGATTTCACTTAAGGTGTGCGGAATCAGGGTCAGTCTAAAGTCCCGATCCCTAACCTCATTTACGGTCAGTGACACTCCATTAACCGCAATGGAGCCCTTCATGGCAATGTAGCGCTTGAGGTTCTCTGGTGCTTGTACCCAGATGTTATAGGCCTCGTCTACACGGTAGCGCTCTAAGACAGTACCAATGCCATCGACGTGGCCTTGCATGATATGGCCACCTAAGCGCGTATTAGGGGTACAGGCTAACTCTAAGTTGAGCTCCGTACCTGGGACATAGTACTGAAAGCAAGTAAGGGAAAAGCTCTCAAAAGACAGGTCGGCCTCATAGCCATCATCGTAGAGTCTAGTGGCGGTTAAGCAGACACCGTTAGTGGCAATAGAGTCACCTAAGCGCACACGGTCTTTAATAAAAGCAGGGGTGGTGCGCACACGCACATGAGCGCCTTGGCCGACACGAGTAATAGACTGTAAGGTGCCCTTAGCCTCGACAATGCCAGTAAACATGAACTACCTCTTACTTAGGTGCGTGTTGTGGGGTGAAAGCCAAAGCCACTATCGCAGTGGTTGTGATGGTTGGAAGTGGTTGTGAGTGGTTGGTGTTTTGGAGGATCAGTTTAAGTAGTGAGGAGCAAGTGCTCTCATCAGTGACGGATGCAGAGTGGAGTGGAGTAATGGCAACGTCCTACACCTCGAGATTAAAGGGTGCAGGTGAGCCGTAGGTAACCTAAAAGCGCCTGACGGCGCATTATCTCGAGAGTAGCGCCTGAGCAATCTCCTACTCTCAGGGTAAAACACCTGCTTGTAGGCAGTTACCTTCTTTTAGAGATTTGCTTTTTGGGATACTCACGGTGAGCCTAAGCCTAACTTAAGGTAAGGCACGCCTGCTGGCCCAAAGATTCTCTGAGGTCAGTTGCTCCTTACAGAGTTCTTAACCCGCGTTGCTCGTAAGAGCAGTAGCGCTGACCACTGCTCTTACAGCGTTGCGGTTTAAACCTACTTGCCGCCCTTATCCTCACCAAAGATAGGCCCACGCAGGTCTAAGCGCACATCGTGGCCTAACTGCGTGACTTCAACCTTACTAAAGCGCAGGGCTTGGTTTAAGTGGGCAATCTCTGGTAAGACAAAGCCCTCACGGGCTCCCTGTCCTAAGAGCATTGGGCTAACATAGCAGTAGCACTCATTAATGAGGCGCTCTGCCATAAAGGCCGAGCTGAGCTTACCACCGGCCTCGACCATGGCCACGCGGATTTCCTTGGCGCCTAAGAAATCCAGTACCGCCTCTAAGGAGGCATGCTCCTGCCCTTGGGCATCCTTAACCATTGGCACATAGACAATGGAGGTGTGCTCTGTCCACGCCTCTACCCTAAAGTTCTTACCTTGCAGTAAGACCTTTGGCACAAAGGTACGCAGTGGGTCAGTAGCCGCGAGCATGGACTTACCGACTTTGCCTTTGGCACCGTGGTGCTTAGCCTTGTTTTTGGCTTTGCCTTTAGCCTTGGTAGCAGTAGTAAGCTCAGTCTCAGTGCAAGAGTCAGAGTCAGCCGCAGCTTGCGCCGCCGCTTCAGCCTGTGCCGCGACTACAGCAGCGGCAGCTGCCTGCTCAAAGTCAGCATTAACCAGCTCTTTTTTGCCCTTGGCCTTTTTGCCCTTATGTGCAGCTTTGTCCTGCGCAGCAGAAGCGCTCAGCGCTGCTGCGAGGGACTCCTCAGCAGTGGCAAAGGTATCCTCAGAGGTAGTGGCAACGGCTTTGGCTTTGGTTGGGAACTCTAGCGCCATAGCCTCAGCAGAAGCGTCAGCAGCTGCATCAGCATCTGCATCAGTGTCAGCGTCGTCACTCTCATCGGCCAAGGCCTCAGCAGTCATGGCGGCTGTCAGGCTGTGCTTGACATTAAGCTCAGAAGAGGCACCGGATACCACGCCAAAAGCGCTATTAGCATCGCGCTCGACGGCGGCTTCAGCAGCCTCTTGGGCGGCGTCAGCAGCGGAGGTGATACGCTCCGCTTCGGCAAGAGCAGAGGCCAGAGCCGCTTCTTTACGGTTCTCCGATAATTGGCGTAAGCCTTGAGCTTGATCCTCAAGCACATCACTCTTAGTCACACCTGCCACGCCAGCGCTACCTGAGGTAGCAGCAGTAGCAGCTACACTGTGCATGGCGGTGGTGGTGGTGGCAGAGGTAGAGTCAGCGATAACGGCAGCAGGTGCAGCTGCGCCCTTTTTACCCTTACCCTGAGTCTTCTTGGTCTGGTGCGCTGGTGCCTTAGCGGTAGTAGCGTTAGCGGCAGCTTGCGCCTCAGTAGCAGCACCGTCCTGCGCAGCAGCTGCTGTAGCAGCCTTTGCTTTGCTGGCGGCTTTGCCCTTAGAGGCAGCCTTGCTGGTAGCTTTAGCTTTGCTCTTACCTGTCTTCTCGGCCTGTGCCTTAGCAGCAGCAGCACCATCTGGAGTGGTGGTAGCAGGCGATGCAGCCTCAGCTGTAGTGGCGTCAGCGCTAGAGGTCGTGTCAGCAGCAACTGCTGCTTTGTTAGTTGGCTGCTCCAACTTCTTGCTTACCCGTGGGGTGTTCTTATTGCACACCAGCACCTTGTGTGCAGCGCCCGCCCCTGAGCCATCCTCTAATGAGGTAGCAGCCACTTGGGAAGCACGGTCATCTAAGCTCAGCTCTTCCTGCTCTGGGTCGACGGCGGCAAAAGGCTCGTGGGTACCAACGACGATGTAGTTTTCCCCTGAGGCAAAGATGCCATACGGCTCTAACAGGGACGTATTGCGATCCTGGCACAGCGTGCCATGGCTGTCGATGATGACCTTTATTGGAGAGGAGATCAGGTCAAGGTCGAGGCGCTTACGCACGTCCTCTGGTAACTCACGGACACGGACGTTCATCCGTGGGTTATCGGCCTTTACCGTCTCATGAGAGGTGATAATGGCGTCAGACCAGAGGCGCAGGCGCTGCACATCAGAGCGGGCCTCAAGACCAGTGATCCAGCGCGACTCACCTGAGGCTAAGGCCACCTTACCGTCGAGGCTAATCGCGTGCTTAGTAAAGACCCATGGGCGCTTGGCGATAATGGAGTAAAGGAAAGCCCGATTGAGGTCTTCAGCTTTACGGGCACAGACACCTACTCTCACTTCGATGCCTGCTTCCTCGAGCATGGCTTTACCACGGCCTGCGACCTTGGGATTGGGGTCTAAGGTTGCCATCACGACACGGCGGACACCGGCATCACAGAGGGCCTTAGCGCAAGGTGGGGTACGACCGTAGTGAGAGCAAGGCTCTAAGGTGACGTAGACGGTGGCACCTCTGATGTCCTCATGACGCTCTTGGGCGTCACGCATGGCCATGACTTCGGCGTGAGGTTGACCGGCTTGGTGGTGGTAGCCTTTACCGAGAATTTTGCCGTTGCGCACGATGACGCAACCGACGGCAGGGTTAGGCGAGGTGGTGTAAAAACCTTTGGCTGCCTGTTTCAGCGCCAATTTCATGAAGTGCTTATCGCTGAACTTATCCTTAGCCATCTTCATTCCTCACTCACAACGACCTACCAGAGAAGGGGATCACTGTGTGTGGTAGTGTTCACTAAGACAGTGCTTAGCTTAGCACATGGTTAGGCCATTACAGCTTTATAGGCGCAAAAGCAGTACGCAGCACACACTGTGGCTGCATCCTACCTCTGTGCTCGCTGTGCTCTCTGTGCCTGCCAGTGCCTGCCGCTGCTTTACCTTGAGGGTGGGCACCATTCTATCCATCACAGCCAAGACCTCCGAGCACAGCGCGCCGCTTAGTGAACAGTACAGAAAGTTCCACCATAGGTTTAGGCAGTCTTCAGCTTCTGGCCATTGAGGATTAAATTAGCCAGAACAGTTGGGTCAACCACCT
>CASEBB010000096.1 GCA_949286015.1 uncultured Succinivibrionaceae bacterium
TGGAGTTTAAAAGTATTTACCACCAAGCGACGCTTGAGACCATCAAGATAAACCGCTAATACAAGCCATCCAATAGTGATCTTCAAAGTAGATCGCTGAGCGGTGTGGCTCGGTAAATACTTTTGAACTTCATCACTACCTCTGAGGTAGGTTAATGGCAGGTAGCTTTGCACCCCCATGGGAAAACACCACCGCTCTAAGTTGCGACCTTAAAGCACTTGGCTGCCTGTGTGTGCTGAGGTTCAATGGTGAGGGAAGGAAGTGGGCTCATAAGTGACGGATGCATGGGGAGATTGTGGTTGGCAATGACCACCACCACCACCTCGAGATAAATGGGGGCAGGTTAGCTAGAGGCTACCTTAAGCTTGGAGCACGCATCCTTGCCATAAGTGCAGGCATCTCTTAAGGCTGTCGTTCCTCAGGCGTAGATGAGAGGAAGAGGGTGAGTGCTTGTGCGCACAAGCAGCGCTGCGGGCTTTGTGGTCATGCTCTGGTGTATTAGCAGTGACGTCACCGTGATTGTGGCGCTCATTATCTTGGGCGTTTTGGCTGTAGCCATTTGGGCTATACTGAGCATAAGGTTTAGCCGCTTGTGCACCGCGTTTGTGCGCTCATACAGACAGCGGATACTGCTTGCTTTGTTTAGAGGGGATAACCACGTGCCTTCGTATCCACAATATCCATCACCATACACTCCGTACCAGCGTGATGCTGCCTCTTACCAGCAAGCGTCTCACCTGACTAACGTGCAAGAGCAGCACAACATGCAGGAGCCACAAAACCTGCGTGCCCCGCAAAATATGCCTGATATGCCCGCCCCGCTGCCTGCACAGGGGCAGTACATGGCAACAACCTCTAACCCCGAGCCTGCTGCGCAGCAGACAGCTAATACTCCTGTTAATCCCAACGCGCTGGTAGCTCACGAGCAAGAGGCGATGACCGTCTCGACCTTTGTGCATAGCGCCAATCATTTCCTCCACAACTTAGGCCCCGCCCTTATCAAAGGTGAGATCTCCGCTGTCACCCCACGCAGTCACCTCTACTTTACGCTCAAGGATAAAACGAGCAGCGTCCAGTGCCTCATGTTCCAGAGTAAGGTGCGCAACCTCAGCTTTAAACCTGAGATTGGCCAGCAAGTCTTAGTAGCTGGTTTCGCCTCGCTCTATAACAAGACCGGCAGCTTTACCCTGCAGGTCGATCGCATGGAGCTGGCAGGTCAGGGCCTGTTAATGGAGCAGCTGCGCCTCTTAGAGCTCAAGTTAGAGCAAGAGGGCTTATTTGCCAGACAGCGTCCGCTACCACGTATCATCCAGCGTGTGGCGGTGGTGACCTCGTTACAGGGCATGGCGCGTGACGATTTCATCTATAACGCCACCACCCGTAATCCGCTGTTAGAGATCATCCTGTTTGAGACCAAGGTACAGGGCGCAGATGCGCCACTGTCTATCTGCAATAGTCTCAACTTTGTCTATCAGTATGCCGCTGCATGGGACATTGATGTCATTGTCCTTACCCGTGGTGGTGGCTCCTTTGAAGACTTGCTCTGCTTTTACGATGAAAACGTAGCCCGTATGGTGGCACGCTCTCCTGTGCCTATCATCTCCGCCGTCGGTCATGATAAGAACAGCCCAATTTGCGATCGTGCTGCGGATATGCGCGTTAGTACCCCAACGGCTGCCGCTATTGCCGTCACCCCCATTACCCGTGATGACATCCTTGCCTATCTCAATCAGGCTACTAGCCGTGCTACCAATGCCCTGCTGAGCTTAGTTGATAACTTAAGCTTAAAGTACGACCAGCTGTGGCGCAGCTTAGAGCGCTCCCCTGTACTGTGGCAGCTGCAGAGTCGCGAGAGTGCTTTAAATGCTCTGACGCAGCGCTTAGATCAAGACATGCAGTGGCACCTGCAGCATGCGCGTGAGACTATCTCCAATCAAGAAAAGCTCTTGCTGCAGCATGCTTTCTCTGATCGCATCAATGCTGCTAACCAGCGCTGGTTTAATAGCATGAGCTCCCTTGAGCGCTTTACCTCGCGCTTAGATAGCTACGAGCAGCGCCTCAGTGCAGCCGAGCACTCCTTACAAAACGTTAAAGCCCTTGAAACGGCGGCGCAGAGCTTAGCGCAACTCCAGCAGCGCTTACTCTTAGGTTACGCCACGCTGCAAAATAGGGTGCATACGGCTAGCACCACCTGTTCTAACCTCGAGCAGCGTTTACAGGAAGCTATTTCCCAGCATTTAGCACGGGCACAGCGCTCATGGCAGCAAAACTACCAAGCGTTGCAGCTTAACTACGAGCAGCACTTACAGCCACAGCTGCAGCAGATGCAGACAAAAGAGGCTTTGCTCTATAGCAAGCTCTTACAGCTCAATCCACTTTACCAGTTAGACCATGGCTGGTCACTGACTACCCTCGATGGTAAGCACAGTGTGGCTGCTGCGGACTTAAGTGAGGGCAGTGAGATCATTACCTTGCTCAAGGGGGCGGAGGTGCACTCTACGGTTACGCAGGTTATCCCTAAAGAGCATGTGGCACGTGAGGAGAGTGTAGCCGAGGCTACCACCACCTTAGGTGATGCTGCTGATGATGATGGCGCTGGTGATGCTGCCCACCATACTACCGAGGCGAGCCCTGCGGAATAGAGCTTAAGGGCAAACACAGAGGGCTATGGTGTTCGTGGTGGGCGTCAATTACCGATAGGGATGAGTTCTGCAAGTTAAAATCAAGAGCTTACATGCTGGTTTGGCGCATCTTAATCACCATGAGGGAAGCGGTGATTACGCTCTGAGTTGCGCTGGTCACTCTTAGGTTCGCGAGGAGGTGGCTGTGTGCCTCATTCCGCTATGGCAATGAGGTAGCTGCGATCGGCCTAGGTTGAGGCTGCTATTGCTGTCCCTGTAACCTACGCTGTTCTCGCGGTCGCTGGCATTGTCGTTGTCGCTGACATAGCCGCTGTCGTTAGCGTTTGATGCCCTTGCTTCGCCCGTCGCTCTGCCCTTTGCGCCGTGCCCTTTGCACCACAATGGTTCTCGGTCTTGCGCAAAATCGGGGGCAAAACCTTTCAGTTTAGCATGTGCTTACGCCGTAAATAAAGGATTTGCGCCTCTCTTTGTGCACTGTGACCGCTTTTCCTCTCTCTTGCCTCTCATAGGCCTTGGCGCTGCTTTGTTTTCCGTTACAATCGTTAACGATTGCGGCTTTGTCGCTGCTCCACACATGGTACGCCTTGCTTTGCGTTCAAGATTCGCCGTCAGGGGTATAGCCTTAGAGGTTGTTTAGCGCCTTGCTAGAACCCATGGCTATTGCCGCTTTGAGGGGCGGGCGCTGCTATTTCTCATGGTAGAAAGTGTGGCCACGTAAGCGTTAAAGCCAGCAGCTTTAGGTTGGGTGTTCGGTAGAAGCAGGGCCTAGCCTGTAGACATACCTCAGCAAAAGGAGATGGCTATTGTTATTGGCACCTTGAGACGTAGTGATCACGTAAATTCGCGCGACTTGTGAGCGGTAATAATCAAACCCCCAGCGCTACGTCACACACCTAGCGCATAGGGCGGTGTCAGGTGGGTAGGGTACAGCTGAGATGGGTTTCAGTCTAAATAACATTGTCGCGCTGATTAATCGCAACGAGCCTTTACCTATCGGCTTTGCTAAAGCCTTACGCAGTATCGCTGACCTCACCTTTAATCGCGGTATTTACACCATCGCCGTCGACGATCTCTACGCAGCGCTGGAATTAGACCTCGATCCTAACGTCGATCTGATCGGCACCGAGTGCTTTGTCGACTCCGATAACCTCTACAAGGTCGTCAGCATCTTAAGCCGCCAAGGCGTGAGCATGATTCCGCTCTCCGTGCCTTGCACCTTAAGCGTCTATAGCACCGTCTACCTGCTCAAAAAGCCTGACCTCAACTTAGATCAGGACGTGGCGCTCATTACGCGCTTTGCTAAGAACCGTCCGCAGCAGCTTACCAATCGCGAGCTGGACTCCTTAAAGCGGGCTCAGGAGAAGTTACGCAACTACAATATCTTAGTGCGTATCTTTGAGTGCTTAGGTGCCGCCCAATCATCCCCTCTGGATGCCAATCAGCGCAGCGTCTTAAGCGAAATCATGTCTAACATGATGCTGCCACACGACGGTGAGCGCTACCTGCGCTCGGTTTACACCTACGCTTGCGATTACGGCTCCTTTCAGTACCTCTACGATCAGCCTAAGTACTTCTCCAAGCCCCTTGCCCCTGCGTTGCAAGAGAGCGTGATTGACACCGTCGCGCGCATCATTGCTCCATCCCACCAAAAGATCAGCGTTCCGGATAACTTCCCATGGAAGGCGCTCTTAGAGCAGCGCTATAAGATCTACTGTCCACAGATCTTTGATCTGGGGGGTAGTGCCAGCAAAGAGTCACTAACGCGCATTCCTTTGCGTGAGCGCCAGCTCTCGGTCTTAACCCTGACGCAAAAGCGTAATCGCCTCAAAAAGCAATTGGATGGGCTGCTCAGCTCCATCAACGCCGCTCCCGCCTCGGCCGCTGCTGTTGCTGCGGACGAGTCCGAGACTAAGGCGAGCACCACTACACCAGAGGCAGCAGCAAATGCTACACGTGCGGTGAGCAGCGCCGCAGATATGGCCTCGCGTGTAGAGAAGCCTGAAGCTAACCAGCTGCGCCAGCAATTGCTGCAACAGCGTATGGGCTTTAGTGCCGACTTCTTACGCCGTGTCGAGGACATCGCCGCTAAGGATGATCCGTCCTTAGCCTTTGAGCTCCAAGAATTACAGCAGCGCCTCCTGCATGATGAGGCCGTGCGTCTGCGCCTGCCTGATTTTGCCCACAGCCGCTTAGAGCTCTTTTTACCACCAGAGCTCCCTCCTGCTGCCCAGCGTGTGGTGCCTCTATTGCAGCTTGATCCTAAAAATATGGACGATGTGCGCGTGCGTGGCCACCTCGTCAAGGCTGACGGTACGCAAAGCGCAGCGCCAGAAATGGAGCAAGAGCTGCAAGCGACTGCACTCAACTACAACTACAACATGGCCGGTATCACCACAGCTGATGCCGCTAGCCTTGAGCTGCAACGCCTGTTACAGAGCAAGATCAGTAACTTTAAGACCAAGCGCAATCAAAACGTCGATGATTGGAGCATGGAGCGGCAAAACCTCAAGGCCAGCGCTTACCTCCGCTCTAATGATGCGCCATGGATCGATCCTGCTACCTTCCCTGCTTTTGCCTCTGATGCTACCAACAAAAACTCGGGGCTCATGGGCTCGTGGGGTACCGCTCAAGGTGCTAACTTAAAGCGGGATAACCCTTTTCACGTCGTCGGTTTCTGCTGGGATAGGCTTACCCATCTCTATCACAGCTACATGGTCTGGGCTGAGGATAGTGAGCAGCCATGGCCTAATCTCAATGCCGACTATGGCAGCAATCTCTTACAGTTTGTGCTCTTCCCGCTAAAGCAGATGGGGCGCTTAGACCGCCTCAATTGCTTTGAGTTTATCCTGCGTAAGATGTTTGCGGCGCAAAATGCCAGCAGCGCTTTGGATGAGCACGGCCGTACTGATGAGGTACCGCTGCAGCTGTTATTTGAGCTGGAGCTGCAAAACGACTACATCCTGCAGCATGGCTGTCACCTGCCGCTGATTTTTTACCACAGCCTCTACTACTTTGATAAGTACTTAGAGCACCCAGCGACGCACTTTAATAACGAGCTGTTCTATCTGGCGCTGCTCCAAGACACGCCTTTTGCGCTCAACATCTACCTTTCGCGTATTTGCCATAAGTATGGCTCGCGCCTCATTGACATCCCGCACGAGTTCTATGGCTTGCTGGCCTTAGCGCAGCTCTTCTTCCCGCTTAATGAGGTCAAGCAAGAAAGCCGGAGACTCTTACAGTTCTTGCTCGCGCCATCGCTTAAGGCCTCAAACAACTTTGCTAAGGTTGTGACCATGCGCCGTTTGGCCCATTGGTTAGGCCGCTATGTGCAGGAGCAAGCGAACAAAGGTAACTACATCAGCTTAGAGTTACTGCCGCTAAATGTAGGCAGTGGTGACTTTGCCGCTGTAGCTTACAACCAGCCCCTGAGCGCAGACCCGCTGCACACGACGCTGTCACCAAGTACCGTTCACGCGGCGCTGGCTGCTAACGCCTCCTTTGAGCTCATTGCGGGCTTATCGGCCCCAGAGCAAGAGGTGATCACGGCTACCTTAAAGCTCTTACCGGCGTACTGCGCCAAATCGCCTTTGCTGCGCAAATTGGTCGCGGCCATGGTGGTGAAGTTCTTTGCTAACCCTGAGCAGTTCTACCGCCAAGCGCAGCAGCAACAGCAGATGAAAGCCACTGCAGCGGCGGTGGCTAGTGCTGCCGCTCTGACCAATGAGGGGAACGCCGCTCCTGCTGATGCGGCGGATACGGCGCTGGCTGCTACTGAGAATACGGCGAGCACGCAAGAAACAGCAGACGAGAGCACTGACGCTACTGCTACTGCTGCTCAAGATGACGCCGCTGCCGCTGGGGATGAGGAGACTCTGGGCACAGCGGAAGATGATGCTACTCTTGGTGCTGATGATGACGCTGTGGGTAGTGACTTTGCGGATGGCGATGAGTATGCCGCGCGCTTTACCACCAAGAAAGAACGCTTTGTCCCTGGTGGCCTTGATAAGAGCGCTAACGTCAACTTTGCTGCGAACTACACTGAGGGCAATGCCTCTTACTTCTTAAAACAGGCCACAGAGACACGCGCGGGCAAGAAAGCTAAAGCTAGAGCGCAGGTGGGAGTAGGTGGCGCCTTGGCGCAAGTTGCCAATGTGATGCCACAGCGTAAGATTGCGGCGCAAAAGGCCAAAAAGGCCGCCCAAGAGACACAACTGGCAGCACCGCAAGCTGCACCGCAGACAGCAGTTGTTGCTGCCGAGGGGGCCGCTGCAGTACAGCAGCTGACGGCGCAAAAGCAGGTCTTAGAAAAGCTCAGCGCTAACGCTAAGGTACAACTGCTCACACAGCAAGCCCGCAGCAAAAAGCGCAGTGCGCAAGCCCGTAACAATGCCGCCAAGCATGCTGCTGCCGCTCCGCAAGAGGCCGCCTCACGCTTTGCCTCGGGGCAGACCTTCCTTGAGAATCTGTTACAGCGTGTCGAGCGGGAGCAGAGTAAGGCTTTAGAGGCCTCGTTTGAGCAAATTGTGCAGGCTGCTTTCCTCTATTTGGATCACAACCAATTGACGCCAGAGGCCTTTGCCTCGGCCATGGCCTCTATGAGTCTCACGGCCAGTGCCATTGCGTCTAAAGCAGCCACAGCTGCTGCTACTGATGCTGACAGTGATGCTGCTGCTCCGGATACTGCCGCTCAGGAGGTAGGGGAGCTGACCGCAGAGCGTCTTAATCAGCTGCAAGCAGAGCAAGAGGCCTTACGTCAGCTTTTGACCACCGCCATTGTGGAGGCAGCCCAGATGTGCTTAGGCGGTCATATGGCCCCAAGCCACATGGCTCGCACTCGGGCACTACAACAGGAGCTGCAGCGTAAGCAATTAAGCTGGATTAATAACACGCCACTGGAGAAGCAACAGCAGCTTAATGACTACTTTGCCCCTGACTGTGCTGCACGGGTCTTTGGTAGTAACTCTCCTTTTGGTGATGAGCTCTTAGAGCCTCTGTATCAGCGCTATGTGGTGCCAGTGCTGCGCCGTTTGCTCTTTAAGGAGCAGCGCTGCTTCTACGCTTTTTACCCAGCCGTAGAGCACATGAAGGAGCTGCTGACGCGTCTGCTGCTGGACACTGTGCTGACCTTTGATCAGTGCACCTTTACCCAAGGCGCGAGCAAGCGCGTGCTTATTGACTCCTTTGTCTATGAGCCTAATGAGGCTAAGTACGCGTCTTTACGGCAATTTGCGCTACGGGTGCAAGAGGCCTCGGCTCTGGGCTTTGCCGATGGTATCCCTTATAGCCAGATGCTCGCTTTAGAGCAGGTCTTAAGGCACAACCTCAAGGTGCAATTGGTACCTCATTACAATTGGGCTAGCCGTGACCAGCTGGTGCTGCGTCCTTTTTACAAGCAGGTACGCGTGCTGGCTTTACCTGATGAGCTGCAAGATCAAGAAATGCAGAGCTACCTTGAGAGCCTGCTCTTAGCGCTCTTCTTGGCCTACGTTGCTTTAGAGCTGCTCTATGCGGTGACCACAGTCGACAATGAAGACCAGCTCATGGCGATGCTGGTCAAAGAGCTCAATGACTATTTGCACTTACGTGGCGACTACAGCGTGACCTTTGTCTGCGAATACGTTAAAGCCACGCTTGAGGTGATTAAGTACAATGGCGCGCTCTCTGACAAGAGCTTCTTACAGCAGCTTGCAAGCAGCAATAAGCCATGGCTGCCACAGCTCTTAGGCCAGCACATGGAGCACTGCTTTCCTTTCTTCCGCCATCTGCTTATGGTGCTCTTTGGTTGTGTCAAAGCGAGCAATGTGCACACGGAGAAGGTGGAGCAGGGCTATAAGCTCTTAGAGCAGCTCTTTAAGTTAGATGAGGTGCATGCGGGGCGGCGGCCACAGCCAAAGAAGGGCCTCATGATTCTCCTCAATAACGCCGAGGAGATGAAAAAGTCGCATCCGGTGGAGGCACCACGCTTAGAGCTGGACATGCAAAAGATTCAGGCCAAGCTCAAAGAAAGCGAGCAGGTGCAGCAGGTGATTACGCAGCTGCGTGAGCAAGAAGAGGCATTGGCGCAGCATAAAGAGCAAGAGCGTACTGCCTCCTTAGCAGAGACTGATCGGGCGCAGAGTGCGCAGGCGGCAGCCGAGGCTCGTGCTGCGTCTGCTGCGGTGGCTGCAGCATCCGCCGCGAGCGGCGCGCAGCCAAGCGCGGGAGCAGATAAAGAGAGCAAAGCCACGCCAGTCGCTCAAGACGGTGCTGCTATGGCCGCCGCAGCTGCTGAGCGCGCTGCGCCTAGCACAGCGCAGGAGCCTGTGCCTGCGACTGCCGCAGCTGACAGTGCCAGCTCGACTCTTGCCAGCAAGCTCGGGCCAAAAGAGCGCGCGGTCATTGAGGCCATTGCGGTACAGGGTACCGATGCGATGGTTTACTCAGAGTTTAACGGTATCTGTGTCAGCCATGGCTTAATATCCGGTAACTACTGCATTGAGGTACTCAATGAGTACGCGTTTGCGGAGTATGACGAGCCGGTGCTGGAATTAGACGGCAGTGGTGAGGGCGCAATTGTGTACATCACCACCGATCTCTTACAGGATATGTACAAGAAAAGCCGTGCTCTGTAGGGAATGGCTACTCCCACTGGTGATGACCCTAAAGGAGATTACGGTGAGCTGATGGGGCGTGGTCACGGGCTCTTGCCTTGGATCTACCTTAGAGATATGGCGCAGCAGCGCTTGGAGCTTAAGGAACAACTTACTTAATAGAGGACGGACTTTAGGGTAATCATGGTGCACCGTCCTAAGGTAGGCTTAAACTCACCTGCATCCTTCATCTCGAGGTGTGTGACCTTACCATCACGCATCCCAGCTTCTGTCATTTATTAGATCACTCATCCCTAGTGTGAGCAGAGCTCCGGCGGCTTGAGCGGGGAGCGGGGCTCTGGAGTTGAGCTCTGACCAAAACCCACCCAAAAACAACAAAGGCATGAGCTCTGCTGAGCCCATGCCCTGTAGAAAGAGCGTCTTGTAGTCGGCAGCTACTGTTAGACCAAATAGTCGTACCAGTGCTCGTCGATCTTGCTCTCTAAGATGAGCTTGGTCATGTTAAACACCTGACGCGGACCAAACTCTAAGGTCACCAAGCGGCTTTGCTCCAGCATCTGCGGCGCCTCTTTTTTCGCCTCTAAGGTCGAAGCCGCCTCATGAGGCTGCGGCGTGTAGTGGAACTCAGGTGGGTCAGCATTAACCGTCTTGACTTTCTTTGGTGGCTCATAGCCCATGACATGGCGCGTGCGGGTTGTGTCCTGTTTGTTGCTGCGGTTATCCACCCGCCACAGCGATGGCGTTGGTGAGAGCGCCTCTAAGTCAGGTTGTGCCTGCTTCTGCTCTTCCAGCGCTTGCTGTTGCTCCTTTTGCGCATCATCTAAAATCGCAGCGGCCTTTCTCTCTTCGTTTAAGGTCGCACCTGCGATGTCATCACCATGATGCCACTGTGGGGTGCTCTCCTTAGTCGCTTTTTCCTGTTGCTCGGTCTTGGTCTTGAGCAGATCCTTGTTGATAATGGCACCCACAGGGATCTTACTGGCAACCTCAGCATAAGGTGCATAGCGCTGCTTGGTGACCTCAGGCTGGTATCTAAAGTCGTGTGGCGGCTCAATGATTTGCACAGAGCTAGCAAAGCTCAGAGGATTGGTGGGATCAATCGGCACCTTGGTGTTGATGCGGGCACGGCTCATGGAGAGAACTGGATTGCCCGAGTCCTCGAACTTGCGTGGAGGCATGTCCTTATCAAGCTTTGGGTGGGCATCGATAGCCGTAAATTGCACCGGCGTGTTCATTTGTACCGGTGATGGGGCTTTGTGGTTAGGCTGATCTGGGACTACGGTCAGTAAGTGGGTGTCAGCGGTGATGATGTTTGGGTTTAAGTGGCGCAGCTTGGTGTAGTTAATCAGCACCTCAAGGAAGTAATCACACAGCTCCTTGCTGGAAAACAGTGGCTTTAAGCACTTGAGGGCGCACAGACCTAAGTAGGTACAGTCATCACGCAGTGAGTCTAAATTTGGCTCGTAGTCAAAGCTGTTGATGAGGTAGCCATAGTCGAGGGCAAAGTCATAGACATCACGGCCAATTTGCTCTTCGACCTTAGCCAGATCCTGTTTGTTAGTGATACGCGCTAATTGTGGCGCACTGATGCAGGCACCTAAGTACACCACCAGCTTATCAAGCTCGCGTAAGCGGATTAAGCATAAGCGGTCGGCGCTGTTCTCAAAGCAGTAGGTGAGATTGTGCTCAGCGTGGAATTGTGCCAGCTCAGGGTGCATACGATAGAGGGTGTCAGAAATCTGCTCTGGCGCCTTAGCTTCGATAAAACGGCGTTGCTTAGCGTGGAAATCACGGTTAAAGCTAAGAATGCGGCTTAGCAAGTCTTGCTGTGAGAGCAAGTAGCGCGCATAGTAGGGTGTCAACGCCATAAGAGACCCTTTAAGCTGAAAGCGCTCGTAGTAAGCTTAAGAGCACAGACTGCGAGCAAGACCGACATAAAACGAAGCGCCTCGCTGCAGGCGAGGACGCAGCTGATTGTTGTTTGCCTAAAGAGTGATTTGGTGCCGTGCAAGGCAGTAGGGTAGCTCGGCCTAGAGCTAGCTAAGAGCTAGAGGCAGAGTCTCTAGAGCGCACTTATGGTCAGCGCGCGGAGGCTGAGAATAACAACCACAAGCGAGCGGAGAAACAGCAGGCACTAACGCAAGGCAGCAAGTTCTGGTGAGATCTCTAGCAAAAGATAGATCTATGCTGCTTAAAATGTCAAAATTACCCTTTAGACTTACTTCCATTTTACGGCAAAAAGCAAGCCTTGATAAATGGTGCGGCGCCTGTTTGCGGGAAAGCAGAGGGGCAGGGCCCAGCAAAGGGTGATACTAATGGGGCCCATAGGCAAGGGTTTGACAGGCTTATATTGGGGCAGCACAGCTCTTGTGCAGAGGAGGAGAGCATCAATCCAAGGTGCTTGGCAGGCGCGTTCTGACGATATATGGTGCCGAGAGGAGCTGGGTGCTTGCCTCTTACCTCTTGTCTCTGTGATGGGGACTTGTGGGGATATGCAAGCAGCGGAGCAAGCCCATACGCGACCACAGTAAGGACATCAGAGCAAGCAAAAGCAGTGTGACAAGGGAAAAGCGGAACGCAAAGCGCAGCAGGTGGTTGGTAGGGATAAGGACAAGAAGAACTAAGAAAGATTACGCAGCTGTTAAGCCTATTGAGGAGAGCTTAGCCGCTGCGTGACCACGTGAAAACAGCAAGTGCATGGCGCTGGCACGAACGTAGAGCTCGACCTACATTGTTGTGTAGTGAGTGTGGAAATGTAGATCGCATTCGTGCAGCACCGAGCGCAAGAGCGCAGAGAAGGAGCTTCTTTCTCTGTCTCCTGCTTGTGCCTATATCCCTATATCCATGGCAAGACTGCCCTCTGACAGCCACCAGTGAAGCCACTGGAGCTGCCAGAGCTGTTGGGAAAAGAGGGTTTTCCCAAAATTGCTGCCGTTAGTACTAAACAGCAATGCAAGGTCAATGGGGTGACCTTGGTGGCGTTAAGGAACGGTGCGCTTACGCCGGTCAAAACAGTCTGTAGGCCTAAGGTTGCCTGAAACCTTACCCTACCCATGCAGTGGTGCAGCAGCCTAAGAGAGCCGAGTTCCTAGGCTTAAGAACCTCACAACCAGCTACGGGTAAAACCTCTCACAAGGGCTGGTGTGTCCAGCGCTTGCGTGGCACTAACCCTGTGCTGACGATGGAGAAAAATCGCCGTTGTGCTCAGTTGCGAGGCTTTCTCGATTGAGGCCTAAAGTTTGGCGAAACCTAGGTGGTTGCCAGCCCCCTAGACCTCTTTCGAGCCCGCCATCCTCATATAGGCTGCCATAGAAATACATGTCGGGGTGAGCAATCGTTACTCGAGAAGCAGCTGAGGTTAATTTTCAAGTGCCTATATTAAGCTGCTTAAGCCCATCCTAACTGGTGCACTGGCAACGGTATACTTGAATTTTGAGCTATTCTTATCTTAACAGAATTCACTCTGGCATAAAACCAAAATGGGGCACAAAGCACCGCTGTGACGCACTATAGCAGCCCATGTTGTGTAAGTAAAAGCAGATAAATAAGCGATTTTGTTAGGAAAGGTATGAGCTAGCTCACAAAGGCAAAATTATCGGATTTGCAACTATAAAGCAGTGCTCTCCCATGCTTTGTATACAAAAATCGCAGAGGTGCTGAGGGCTGTCTGTACGCTTAATGTTAATAAGATACAGCAATATAGTGCACAAGTGAGCACTGCTCAGGCCGTAGCTGGGCAAGTACATGCGTAGGTGCAGGTTAATAAAAGAGAATATTGCGTAGTTGTAGGGCTTTTTGGGGCCAAGGCATTTTAGCGTGGGGGTAAAAAGTAAGCGTGCCAGCTCAGGAAGAGGGTAAGGAGCAACGCTGTCTGTGAGGGCAGTGGTGAAGGGGCGGCAGAGAGTAGCGGCTCAAGGGTGGGGGACTTAAAGCAAAAAAGCAAAGTAGCTGTAGGCCATGTGTCGCCGCAAAGCGCTGCAAAGCAGCTGTGTGCGCAGGAAAAACAAAGCCCACAGTGACAGCAGGGGCTCTCACCATGGGCTAGGTTCAAAGCGTGGCGGCTGCTGCCACAAACGCTGCTCTCTGCGAAAAAAGAGAGCACGCTGGCAGCAAGCAGGTAGCGTTACTCAAATGGGAAGCGGATGCCCCATTGCTCACGCAGCTTGTCCATGACCTGCATCACCTCTAAGGTCTTTTGGTGAGGCATCTCTGGGCATTCGATCTTGCCTTGCTTTAAGGCATGCAGGCAGGCGAGCACTTGGTACTCATAGCCAGTCACCTGCATTGGTAAAGGCAGCTCCTCTATCTTTTGGTGGTTTACATCAAAGATCTCTACCTTTTCAGGGTTATTGATGTTGGTGACGACGATGTAGCCCTTTTCACCGTAGATGATACCGTTGCGGTCGCTTGGGCCAAAGGCGGTAGCGTGCAGAGAGGCCATCTTGCCATCTCTAAAGGTCAGGCAGATGTTGTCTAAGAAGTCTACGCCCAGTGGGGACTTAATGCAGGAGCCAGTGACCTGATCAAGGTCATGGCCAAAGAACATCATGGCGAAGTTAATTGGGTAGACGCCAAGGTCTAAAAGAGCACCACCAGCGAGGCGTGGCTGCGCAATACGCTCCTTGTGGGAGATTGGGTAGCCTAAGTTTGCCTGAATGGAGTGCACCACACCAATCTTGCCTTCCTTTAAGGCGTGGGCAATGATGGCGCGCGATGGCATATAGCGCGTCCAAATAGCCTCGGCCACTAAGGTGTTTTGCTTCTTGCTCAGCTCTAAGATTTCCGCTGCTTGCTTCGCATTGGCGGTAAAGGCTTTTTCGACCAGAATAGCCTTTTTGTGCTCTAAGCACAGCTTGGCGTGCTCATAGTGCTCGGAGTGTGGGGAGGCGATGTAAATGAGATCGACCTCAGGGTCGTTCACTAAGGCCTCATACGAGCCATAGGCATGAGGAACGTTGTATTTTTGTGCAAAGTCATCAGCACGCTCTTGGGCGCGCGAGGCCACAGCGTAGAGCTCGACCTCAGGGTGGTGTAAACCGTTTAAGGTGCGGGCCATGGTACCGGCAATAGAACCCGCAGCTAAGATACCTACTTTCATGACAATCCCAGTAAGACGATCACAGTAAAAGTGAAAGATAGTGGCGCAGAAAAGGCTTTTTGAGAAGACTGTTGTGCAGGCGCATAAGGTGCGCTATTCATTTCTGGCGCTTGGTGTGGTAAACAATGTACAAGAGTATATGGGCGCTGACAAGCAGCAAGCAGCTATCTTGTGCCCGTGTACGCAAAAAAGTGGGCTATACTCTTTTTGGTGACTGCCACAAAGCAGCAGCGCCCCTGCAAGCAAGCAGGGATGCCCATGTGATGGCGTTTGGCGTGACCGACCTTGGAGTAGGGTGGTGCCACAAACACCAAACGCAGAGGAGAGCCAAAAAGTGACCTGTGCGACCTGTACGGTCGCTTGCCGCTCCTATGCGAAACAGCACCCAAATCGTTGACCTAGAGTTGTCGGCGCATGCCCCACTCGTAAGAGTGGGGTTAGCCGACATTTAGTATTGGGGCTTTAGCCAAGCACAGCGTACACACATCCTC
>CASEBB010000097.1 GCA_949286015.1 uncultured Succinivibrionaceae bacterium
TTGGAACGGTGCTGAGGTAGGATTGTATTCTTGTTCAGGACCCTCCCTATTAAAACGGGAGGAAGCCATGTGCGTAAGCACATGGAGACTTCACATACGGCCATGAGTTTACAGTGGTGGTTTTTGCTGACAACCGTTATATGTTCTTAGGCGCGATTGTCTATGAGGGACAGTATGTGTCTTTGCCGTTGCCCTCTATTCCGTTTCTGTGGCAAGAAACACTGGATGAATAGCGAGCGTTAATATAACCACCGCCACCATCACCACCACCACCACTATTGTTACCTCCTGTCAGGTTCACTCTTAGATCTCTGTGCCAACAGCGATAGCCGTAAGGTGGTGGTGTCCTGAAAGCGGCGTCTTGCTTTATGAGGCGTAAAAGCATCTGAGAGCAAGAAGCGGGCGCTGCTAAGCTCCCCTAACCCCTTGGGGTAGCACTTGTGCTAAGCACCTTGTGGCTCTCCTCTGATAGTGGTGGATACCCAAAAGCCGCATTCCCCCTGCGACTAAGCAGATCCCCCTGTGCTGGCGATGGGCGCGACCAGCATTGCTGTAGTGTTGGGGTGTAGCGTTAGAGTGTGGCGCTCCGCCCTATACACCTTGGAGAAACAACGCCCCTAAGCAGCCTCTTAACGTGGTAACTGCCCTTACGCGCAAGATCTCTGTGGTAACTTGCCTTACCTGCGGCGTAAACAGGGTAGAGCAGAAACCCTGATGACAGTTGTGGCCAATCACCTCTAAGGGGTAGTCAACTGCACAGGTCGACATGTTAGGCAGCTGCCTCCTATCTTGTCCCCACCCTTTTCCCTCACCTGAGCCAGACACGTCCCAGCCCACAACAATAGCGACCACATCGACCTACCAGTCTCTACCCTGCCTCCCCTCATCTACCCCAACCACCACCTCCTCCTTGGCCGCCTTGCCTTGCCTTGCCTTGCCTAGTGCGCTTCAGTCACATTTTGTGATCAGTCTAAAATATTTTTCAATCAAAATTTAATTCTAGTTAACTTTTTAGTTTATAATGGACTCAGCAAGGGGCCCAGAGACGCTGGGGACGACTGCACCGCTTTAGCGGTAGCTCCCGCTGATTCCTATGCGCTTTCTGCGTATATACGAGGCGCATCATCCCATGGGGCTCTGTGCTTCCTCACACCCGCAGATACGGTTATGCCCCGCAAGCTCCCCTGCAAGCTGCTCCGTGTGCTTGCCAGCACCGTGAGTGTCCAACGTGACCCAGTGAGTGGCAGCCACGGCTTCAGAGGGGCGGGCGCTGGCCTGAGCAGCCATCACCACTCTCCCTCTCCACTCCCATGCTTGCAGCTCTTAACCCCGTATCAGCAACAAACGCCCATTACAGCGGCTGTTCCGCACCACAGCCGCTGGGGCGCCCCCATTCACCACAAATAGAGAGGCATGACCATGATGCAGCAAACACAGCTAACCTCTGCACGAGACGTATTGCTCAACACGGCCTTACTCGGTCTTGATAAGAGCCACCTCTCTATTACCGCTTTTCCCCCTGTACTGCACAACACCTTGCAGACGGTGACGGCGCAAGCAACCGATCCCGTAGAAGCCTTTGTCGAGGTGGTTAATCTGGTCTTTGCCTATGAGCAGGCCCACAGCCAAAGACTCCTTAACACCTTTACCCCAGAGGAGATGGCGCGGCTTCAGGAGCTCAAGGTAGTTGACGCCTTTTACTCGGTGGCAACTGACACCAACGCCACATACAGTGCCGCTGCCGCTGCTATCTCTCGTGCAGTCAAGGCCACGGACGTGACCACTACTGACGCGGCTGCTACGGCAGAGGATGCTGCGCTGCTGGCGCGCTGGTTACAGGCGCAGCACAACCAAGCGCCCTTACCGCTGCTGCCTTATGATCACGGTACCATGCCCCTTAGGAGTGATAGCCTGCAAGAAGACTATATCATCTCCAATTTGCTGTACGTTGATGGCTATGTGGCCCACAACGCAGCCATTGATACTATGGCGATCTTAGCCGCGTTGCGGCACATGGGCTTGTATGTGCCGTCAGGATTGCTGCGTGAGTTTGTGCACGTCTATCTGGCGCTACGTGACCGCCTGCCACTGCACTTACAACAGCTGTCGCTAGAGTTCTTGCTGCCACAAAACAGATACCTGCTGTCCTTTATGACCGTCGCGGACTTAGAGCTGTTTACCAGCAGGTACAGTGGCTGTGGTTATGAGTACAGCGATGACTACACCGACAACTTCCATCGTAACTCCTGTGATATTTCCGGCCACGCCACATTGCAGCTTGACCTCATGGTCGACCATCAAGCGACCCTGACTAAGCTCCAAAGCCTCTGGGACAGTGGCAGTTGCTATCAGCAAGAAAAGGTCTGCGCGCTCTTGGTGGACAACTATGAGCTGACGACCCTGCTCGATTGCCTCGAAGCCAGCTTTCAAAGCCTGCCTTCTACGCAGCGTAAAAACATCATTGCTCACCTCCATAACCACTGGCTCGATGTAGTGAGCTACTTGTATCAGCATGGCCACCTAGCGCGCAGCGCAGATGGTGGTAAGGGGGCAGCTAATACCACCGCCACCACAGACACCACCCTCCCAGCAACCACGGTCAATGCCTCTGTCGCCGTCGTGGCAGCGCCATCCATAGCCGTGCGTTTTGAGCAGTGGCTGCAACCGCTGGCACAGGACGGCCGTAACACCTACATTCAGTTTAAGGCCGCGCAGATGCTGTGGCTGTTGCCTCACTCGCAATGGCAGCAAGCATCGCTGTACTTTGTCCGTAAGGCGGTGCTCCCTGATTGGGATATAGCGTCAGCGCAGCTTGTGGACTCCCCACGCGCCGCTGCCAAGCGCAAAGAGCTCACTTCCCTTGCCAAGGCTACAGATAGTGCGTTACGCCGTGCCCTCAAAAATAACTTAGATAAGGCATTGGCGGACATGTACGCGCAAGAGCAGCTCCGTACAGGCGCCACCGCCTCGCAGTATCTGGCACTGCTCACTTTTACGCTGCCACCGGCGCAGTGGTTTGCACTCTTCAACCTCAACCGCACAGGCGATGACACCCAAGATGCTGAGGTGCTCATGAGCGCTTTGGCACAGTACTGTCAGCGCGAGCAGCCCTACGAGGATCTGAGCACTAACTGCAATCGCAGCATGATGCTTAAGTACTTTGTGCTGCGCCTGCGCTTTGAGCTGGGTACTGAGTATAGCCATGCTTTCTTCCAGCACTTGACGCCGCTTTTGACCCCGCAGGAGCTGCCAGAGCTTTTAGCTTTTGCCACCTATAGCGAGCGTGAGGTCATTCCCTTTGTGGATAAGCCGTTGCCACCGTCACCTGCTTTTCCGCATCAGTTTCAGCTGCTGCCGTACAACTTTATGTGGTGGCCTAAGAACTATTGTGCGGAGATTCCACAGCGCTGGGGGCCAAAGTTCAGCAAGTTCTACCTTGAGGTGCTCTTAGCTTTCTTGGCCCTGCCAGATAAGAAAAGACAGCAGCTCAGCAATGGCTACACAGTGCAGCCATCGGTCACCGCGCTCGCTTTGAGTCTGGATGCGGACGTCAGAGAGCAATACGCCGATCCTATTTATGAGCACTATCTGGAGTTAGAGCACAAGTACGATCAGCTGCAATCACAGGCCAATCAAGAGATCTACGCGGCGCAAAGAAGAACCTTGCGCGTCGTGACGAAGTCGTCTTACGATGCCGACCTCAAGTGGTACCGCAACAATCACTCTTTCCTTGAGAGCCTGCTCAATGCTTTTGATGAGGCGCAGCAAATAGAACAGATGTGCGCTGATGCTAACGCTGCTATGACACCGGCGCAACAGCAGGGGCAGGCAAAACAGACTAAGAAAAAGACTAAGAAGACTAAGCAGACTAAGGCGCAGCAAGCTAAGCACACAGCGGCGCAGTCGGTGGCTGTAGCGGCTGCGACAGCAGCTGTAGCTGCGGTAACAGCTGGAGATACTGATTCTGCTGACGTCAGTGCGGCTCAGCTCCAGCGTACCCCGATTCCGCTGCCGCCACGAAAAGCCTCGGCGCTCAAGCGTGAGGCCTCTATCGCAGGCGTGATCGATGAGCTTAAGTTGTGGATTAAAGATAGCCTGCGCAACGGCCTTATGCAGGTGTTGCCACAGCGCAGCAACGATATCGCGCGCCTGAAAAAGCGTATGGTTGACGCAAAAGCTCCCAAGCTCTCGCAGCGCTTAGATAACGCCTTGCAGTGTGATGATTCTACCGAGGCGGGGCGCTTTGCCTACTTAAGCCAGCTTTTGCGCCTGTACCTGCTCAGCTCGGCCTTTGCGCAGCGGGAGCAGCTGTCGGCAGCGTGGCAAGGTGAGTTAAGTCGCCTCGTCGGTGTCACCCCAACGCCTGAGGAAGTCATTGCCGCTAATCACGAGGCCCTTGCGGGTAAAGAACCCGCAGAGGAGCTTTTATGGGTGGTAAACGACATCGTTTATCCCGTTGCTCGTGGTCAGCACCATAAGCACATCTGCTACAGCTTTACGCGGCATGACTTTGTGTACTACCTCACTTTTGTGCCCAACAAGCTCAAGAAAGAAGCTGAGAGAGACTGCGACGCCGCCCTAGAGCTCCAAGAGCTGATCTTGCCTAGCGGCATCATCTTTAAGGCGCAAGTCTACCTCTATCCAGGCCTTACTGAGGTGCCACGGGTGCTCTTTAAGAAGCGTCAAGTGCTGGAGGGTTACCTGCACCCGACAACGGAAGAAGGCACGGTCATAAAAGATGTCTCCGAGCAACACATCTGTGATAGCAAACGGCTCAAGCCAACCTTGCAGGGCTGCTCCTCTTTACAGGCCACCTCTGTGGAAATGACGCGCTTTTTTAGCGCCAATCCTTTTGCCGCTTTCTGCCCTGTAGTGATCTCTCAAGTAAACTTTGCCCATCCGCAGGCAGCGCGCAGCGGCCCATGGTATTTGTGCGACCGCGAAGGCAAAGCCATGGCTCTAACAGGGCCGCAAGAGCTGCTGCAGCGCCAAGTGCTGGCCTGTGAGCAGCACACCTATGGCCACGAGTTTACGGCGGTGGTGCTGATGAACAAGCAGCACATGATCTTAAGTGCCATTGGCTATGGGGATATCTTCATCTCTTTACCGTTACCAGAGCTGCCAGCTGAGTACCATGAAACCAGCACTTAAGCAGTAACCTCAGGGTGACCTCCTCCGAGGTACACCTTGGCGCTAATGGTTGGCCCTCGGAACAGGCGCTCTCAGCAGTGACGGCTGCAAGGTTAAGTGAGGTTATGTTCCCCCCCTCGCGAGGCAGGAGGCTGGTGAGGTGAGCCTGAGCCAATCTAAAGTTGGGGCATACATGCTTGCCCTAAATGCCATCTCTCAATGCAGTTGTTCCAGCGCGGGCCTCACCATTAAGCGCGGCAGCGTGGCTGTTATCCCTGATAGCAGCCATGAAAGCCAACGAGAGAGCGCACTGGGCAGCCCCTGCCCCACTCCCTATTTTCGTGGTGCTTAAGGTTAGCGCCAGCACCACTACCAACAGCGGCAGTTGCAGCGGCAGCACTTACAGCAAAGTACAAAGCAAAGCAAAGCACAGCAGCACTTACTTTTCTCACTTTTTCACCATAAGGACAGGACATGAGCACCAGCAACAGCAACAGCAACAGCAATAGCAACTTACTGAGACTGCACGCGGAGCAGCAATTTGCTGAGGAGCTCCATGAGCTCAAGCAAGCTGAGACCAATCCTATTCCGGAGAATTGGGAGCTCTCTCCTCAATCCGTTGTGACCTACATCATGGGTGGCACCCTGCCTAATGGCTTTGTCATTACTCCCAAGTACATCGGTAAGCGCCGCCTCATCGAGATTGCGGTAGCGACCTTAGTCACCGACCGTGCCCTGCTCTTATACGGCCTGCCAGGTACCGCTAAAAGCTGGGTCTCCGAGCACTTAGCCGCAGCCATCTCTGGTAACTCCACTCTTATCGTGCAAGGCACCGCAGGCACCGGTGAGGAAGCAATTCGCTATGGCTGGAATTACGCCAAGCTTATCGCTGAAGGCCCATCTGAGGGCGCCTTAGTGCGTACCCCTGTCTTTACTGCCATGCAGAATGGAAAAATCGCCCGCATTGAAGAGCTGACCCGCATTGGCTCTGATGTGCAGGACACCCTCATCACCATCCTCTCAGAAAAGGCCCTGCCTGTCCCAGAGCTCAATGAAGAGGTGCAAGCCATTCGTGGCTTTAACGTCATTGCCACCGCCAATAACCGCGATAAGGGCGTCAATGACCTCTCCAGCGCCTTAAAGCGCCGCTTTAACACCGTGATCCTGCCACTACCGGCTACGGCCAAAGAAGAGGTGGAGATTGTGCGCCAGCGTGTGGAGAACTTTGCGTCGGTGATGCAGATGCCAGCAGAGAAGCCTGCCTTAGCGGAGATTGAGCGCGTGGTGACGATCTTCCGAGAGCTGCGTGAGGGTAAGACCACTGATAGCAAGGCCAAGCTCAAGAGCCCATCGGGCACCTTAAGCACGGCAGAGGCTATCTCGGTGGTAAACAATGGTCTGGCTATGGCCGGTTACTTTGGCGATGGCGTGGTGCGTGCCAGCGATATGGTCTCTGGCATTTACGGCGCGGTGGTCAAAGACCCAGTGCAAGATAAGACGGTGTGGCAGGAGTACCTCGAGACTGTGGTGAAGCACCGTGAGCAATGGCATGATATCTACCGTGCTGCTCGTGACTTAGAGTAGGATGCTGGTGGAATTCTGAGGAGCAACTGACTTCAGAGCTGACGGTCTTTAGGGCAATCATGGTGCACCGTCCTCAGGTAGGATTAGACTCACCTGCACCATTCATCTCGAGGTGCGTATTTGCACTCTCTCACGCATCCCGCTCTGCCGTCACTGATAAGAGCACTTGTTCCTGAAAATAGTGCCGTTTTGCCCCAGCCTGCATAGCTGTGCGGGGCAGCCCCGCCCCTCACGCTCTAAGCCAATCACCAACAGGGCGCTGTCCTGTACCCACGTGGACTTGAGAGCGACTGACTTTAAGGCAATCAGGCGTGCCCCATCTTAAGGTATTAAGACAGGCTCATGCTAGCCTGTACCATTTATCTCGAGCCATTTATATCGAGGTGGAGGCGGTTGCCAGCCCATACCCCTGCATCCGTCAATTATGAGAGCACTCATTTCTTGATGTCCCTTCACCATGGATGAGGCCCTCAGGCCCTTAACCCTGCTCATAACCAAAGAGGTTGCCATGCCCGTCATGCTTTTAGGAATCAGACACCACGGCCCTGGATCTTGCCGTCACGTTATGGCATACCTCGAGGAGCTGCATCCTGACCTCATATTGTTAGAAGCCCCCAGCGATATCACGCCGCTGCTCGATTTTATGCCTACCAAATCTGAGGCCGCTGCTCACCCTTTAGAGGAGTTCTATGAACTCAAGGCCAAAGCTCAGAAAAAGAAGAAAAAAGACAAAAAGGGTAAGGGCAAAGGCAAGCACAAGCAGCTGGCGCAGGAGCAGTCTGAACAGCCAGAGCAACCTGAGCCTGTAGCAGCGACCGTAGATATGCTGCGTCCTCCTGTAGCCTTAATGGCCTATCAGTCTGACCAGCCGCACAACTCGGTCTCCTATCCTTTTGCGGAGTTCTCCCCTGAGTGGCAAACCCTGCTCTATGCCAAAGAGCATGGCATCGAGGTGCGTCCTTTTGACCTGCCTCTGAGCTATTTATTAGCAGAGCGCGCGCAGCAAATAGCAAAGACGCAAGCTGCGATCGAAGCCGCTGTGGAGGATTTAGAAGAGGAAGCGGCTGACGATGTTGATGATGATGACATTGAAGCTGAGGCTAAGGATGACACAGATGACGCCAATGCTGCAGAGCCAGAGCCAAACTCGGAGAGCACCAATAGCAGCGCCCGCCCCGTAACTACTGCCAGCGCTGACGCTGACGCCGATGCTGATGCAGACTCTGACCCCGCTGTGGCTGCTCAGGATAGCGCCAGCGACGACAACACTGCGGAGATTTCTGCCGAGACCGAGCGCGCCATTGGCGATCCTTTTGAATACCTTGCTCAGGTGGAGGGACTCAGCGATGGCGAGCAATGGTGGGAGAGCAGAATTGAGCAGCGCATCTCCAGCAAAGATATTTTTCAGGCGGTGGAGTTAGCAGTTACTGCTGTACGTGAAGAGTTACCAGCTGCAGCCACATCAGCACAGGACTTAGTCCGTGAAGCGTGGATGCGCAAAGAGCTACGTGCTGCCATAAAGGACGCTAATGCTATTGCCGCTGCCCGCGCGGAGGCCGAGGCAGAGGGAGAAGCAGAGGCAGAGGCCACAGTAGCAGCTGTAGACGTGCCTGCCTCCAGTGCCGCTGACTCCTCAGCAGCAGATGCTGCTTCTACCCAGCGCCGTGAGGGCTTAATTGTCGTCGTCTGTGGTGCGTGGCACGTACCAGCGCTGCGCCACTTAGAGCGCTACAAGATTAAAGATGACCAAGCCCTCATTAAGTCCCAAACCAAGCCGTTTCCACCGAACAAAGTTGGCCTCACCTGGATCCCTTGGTCTTACAGCCGTCTCTCTGTCTTTTCTGGCTATGGAGCTGGTATTACCTCCCCTGGCTGGAACCACTACAGCTTTATGCACCCAGAGGATGACGGCACCATCTGGCTCTCCCAAGTTGCCAGCATTCTCCGCAAAGAGGGACACGAGATCTCGGTAGCCCACGTCAGTGAGGCAGTGGTTTTGGCACGCGCTCTGGTAGCCATTCGTGGTTTAACCCGACCAAGCCTCAGCGAGCTCAATGAGGCCGTTGTTACCGTAATGGGCAATGGCGATAACAACATTTTGCAGCTGATCGCCCCTAAGCTCATGATAGCCGACCGCCTCGGTACGGTGCCAAGCAATGTACCAATGGTGCCGCTGCTTGCTGATATCACTCTGCAGCAAAAGCGCTTGCGCCAGAACTTTGTGGTCGGCAATAAGATGGTTGACATCGACCTGCGTAAACCACTGGGCTTAGCCCGCAGCGTGTTCTTTAATCGCTTGCGCTTGCTGGACATTACGTGGGCACAGGAGCAAGAGGTTAATCGGCGTGGCACTTTCAAAGAAAAGTGGCTCCTGAACTACACCCCTGAGCAGGTGTTAGTCATTATCGAGCGTGCCACCTTTGGTAACACTCTGATCACGGCAGTGCAAAACTACGTGCACAGCAAGATCGAAGAGAAACCAAGGCTGGACTTTATCACCAAGACGCTCAATAAGGTCATACGCTGCGATATACCGCAGCTGGTAACCCTGTTAAGCAGGCTCCTTAATGACTTAGCCGCGACAGAGTCCGACCTGCACGTGCTCATGAAGACAGTACCAGAGCTGTGCTCGATTCTGCGTTATGGCGATGTCCGCAATTTTGACCTGAGCAAAGTGCGTGACCTGCTTGAGATCATGTTGGAGCGTATCCACGCAGGCATCATCCTGCTGTGCAGCAGCATCCAATATGAGGCGGCGCAAGATATTAAGAAGCTCTTACAAAGAGTCACGCTGGCGGTCAACACCCTCAACGACAAAGGCTGCATGAAAAAGTGGCAACATACGTTGCTGCTAGTTCACAGCGAGGATATGGTGCATCCGCTCCTTGCAGGCTGCGCCACGCGGCTGTTACGAGAGTTTCGTGATGTTGACCATAGCCTGATCCTAGAATCGCTGCGCTACTACACCTCAGCGGGTAACGACCCTGATGCCATCGCCTTTTGGTTTGAGGGTTTCTTTGAGAACTCAGGTACGCTCTTGCTCTTAGATGCGGAGCTATGGGGTATGGTGAACAGCTTTGTCAGCCAGCTCGATGATGAGAGCTTTGAGCATATCCTCCCTACCATGCGCCGCACGGTCTCAAGCTTTACGGCACATGAGCGCACACAACTGGGCTCTAAGGCTAAGGACTTCTACCTCGCCGCAGAGACTGAAAACTCACTTCCAGCTGGAGCGTCCAGCCCAGCGACAGATCAAGGAGCGGCCGCCGCAACGCAGGCGGTATCGCCAGAGGAGCAAGCAGCACAACCGCTGATTGCGCTGGTCAGCTCGTTCTTTGGCAAGAATTGGGGCTAAAGCTCCCCCATTAAACCCGACCACGGCCCCAACCTGAGACTGCCAACTCCCCACAAGATGGGTATTGGTGCTCATGGTAGGTGTCATAACAAGCGCCTGACGGCGCCTTATCTTGAGAGTAGCGTCGCAGCAAACAGCCTACTCTCATGGTAGGACAACTGATTGATAGTGATAGGGCTTACCGTCACGGCTACAGCACTGCACAGCTACAGCAAACAGGACAACACACAAGAGGCACGGAGGTGCTATGGACATGGCTCAAGAGAGTACGCAGGAGATCACAGGCCTCAAGCGCTGGCGCCTCATTTTAGGTGGTGAGCAGCAAGAGAGTAATTGCTCTGGTGGTGATGGAAATGGTGATGAGCCTAGTGAGGGTGGTGCGGGGTTTACTGATGGCACCGGCGTTCGCTTAACGGGGCATGATGCTCAACTCGACAAGGCCTTAAGCGCTCTCTATGACAAGCAAATGTTCCGCTATGGCCGTCGCCCGTCAGGCAAGAGAAAAGGGAAAAAGCAGGGCAAAAGTGGCGCCTCTAGCCGCGCTAGCCGTGGCGCTGACCTCTCCCCATCTGCACCTTATGTTGCCAAATGGCTGCATGATATCCGTGAGCTCTTTCCTACCAGTACTGTGCAGATGCTGCAGCAAGATGCTATCAGCCGCTTGGATCTTGAGGAATTGCTAGCCGAGCGCGAGATACTGGAAAGCGTAGTGCCTGATGTGCATTTGCTCTCCACGCTCCTGAACTATAAGGAGATGATTCCTGAAGAGAACAAGGATCTGGTGCGTCAGGTCATATCCCATGTGGTAGCAGAGCTCATGGCGAAGCTACAGCTAAAAACCGTGCAAGCGCTTAAGGGAGCCCTTAACAAGGCCGTGCGGCGGCGCCATCCACGGGCTCAAGACATCAACTGGGATGCGACTATTCGCAAGAACCTGCAGCACTACCAGCCGAGCTTAAACACCATTATCCCTGAGGAGCTCATCGGCTATGGACGCAAAGGTCGTAAGCTTAAGGACGTGATTCTCTGCATTGACCAGAGTGGCTCGATGACGGAGTCAGTGATCTTTGCCTCCGTCTTTGGTGCGATTATGGCCTCGATGCCAGCACTGTCGACCCGTCTCATTTGCTTTGATACCAGCGTAGTGGACTGGACGGATTCTATGAGCGATCCTGTGGACATCCTCTGGGGTGTGCAGCTGGGTGGTGGCACTGATATCAATCAGGCCGTGACTTATGGCCAGAGCTTAGTGCACCGTCCAGATGACACCATTATGGTGGTCATTACCGACCTCGATGAGGGCGGGGATAGCAAGAAGATGCTAAAGCGCTTTGCGGAGCTGGTAGAGAGCGGAGTACAGGTGATTGTGCTCTTGGCTTTAAGTGACGATGGCGCCCCGTCTTACGACCAAGATATGGCCAAGAAGCTCATGGCAATGGGCATTTGCTGCTTTGCCTGCACACCGGACAAGTTCCCTGACATGATGGCGGCTGCTATCAACAAGCAGGACATGCATCTGTGGGTGTCACAGAACATTAGAGCCTCGCACAAGCTCTAAGACCCGTAGCGTGACAGGAGGTGGCAGGTGGTGCAAGCCTTTGAGGGTAACCCTTAACCTGAGGGTAATTATTTCCCAAAGGCTGCGCCACCGCTGATATAGCTGAGATCTCAAGCAAGCTTGAGTCAATGTACAGCTGCCTCTTGTGGACTGCACCTAACGACGAGCAGCGTGAGGAGGAGGAGGAAAAGTGGCAGCGTAGCTCTTTAAGGTAGCTGCGGAGAGCCGAGAGCTCCGTTGCTCATGACAGCGCCCGCCCCTCATAACGCTCGCTGCAGAGGCGCTACAGTTTAAGGCGCTCTACTACCTACTCCCTGCGCCTCATGATGCAGTAAGCTCCAAATAGGCTTTGGCTAATCTGAGCCTTTTATCTGGAGGTTGATGACGTCAGCTGCGCTCAACCTTCGAGCTCATGGAAAAGCCAAAACTTATTAGATCACGCATTACCCTGCGAGCAAGGGCATAACACGGATCGTGGCAAGGAGCAGACAGTGATCAGACCTACTCTAAGTAGTCCCCAATCCGCCTCTGCATTAGCCTTGAATGCACACCACCTTATGGTTGTCGCTTGGACTTGCTGCGTTTTTTCTGACCAGCCTTGCTGGCCTTGGCACCACCTTTTTTGGCCTTTGTGGCGCTCTTGCGCGACTTGCTGCCTTTTGTCGCTGGCACTTGCGGTTGCGTGGCAATGTTAAGCAGGGGAATAAAGCCCTCAGCGCGCTCTACCCCAGCCTCGGTTTTCTTGATGGTGCGCCAAGCACAGATCTGGCGATATTTGTCGCAAATGACCAAGGCAATGCCCGTAACCGGTTTGCCTTGGTACATGCGACCATTACCATAGCCCCTGCTTAACATCTGCTGATCGGCCTTGTCTAACAGGGCACGACGAGCGTTTTCCGAAGAGCTTGGCTTTGGCAGGCGCTTGAGCTCAAAGACATAAACCTGATCTGGGGTGATAGCCACCAGATCACAGCGACCAAGGTTATTTATCTCCTCGCGCTCGGTGTCAATCAGGTCTGAGCGCAGTGCCTGATCAAAGATGAAGGCATATAAGACCTCCTCGGCATTTTTCAAGATAGGGTAGCCCACCTTATCTAGGCTCAGGTTGAGCATCACGCACATGTGCTCAACATCACACTGAAGCAGATATTGTTGGGCCGCTTTACCCTCTTGCTCCAGCGCCTTCTGTTTCTTCTCGTCAAAGTTAACCAAGTACTCGGTCAAAACAGGGACAAACTCCTTGTCCACATCTTTGTTGGTGACACCGCAGTTAAAGATGCGCTCCGAAGGATTAACTGCATTTTCAGCAATAGACTTGATGGAGAAGTAACCAGCCTGTACCAACAGATGCTTCAGCTTCACCGTTCCAAAGAAGGAAGGCTCAAGGATCTGCCTACAAGACAGCGTAAACTGTTGCTCGCAAAGCTCCTTGAGCTCATCTTGCTCCAGAGTATTACCATGCAAGTAGGAAACTAAAGCTGAGGGCGCATTAGAACTGTTCATCCAGTAGTTTTCCATGTAAGGCTGCTCACCTAACATCAAGGAAGAAAAGAACTGGTTAACGGCAAAGGGACAATACACCTTAACCGAGGCGTTATAGTCAAAGCAAAAGCCATTGTAGTAACGCGTTAGCTCCTCAAAGAGCTCATCCTCGGTTACGTTCTTCAGTTGGGCCGCAAGAGGGATGTAGTCCTTAAAGGACTGCTTGATATCCTCTTTGGTATAGCCCAGTAAATCCGCAAAATAAGGCACCATGCTAATGTCTTTGATATCCTGTCCCGAGAACCATGAGGTTTCACGGTAGCGCATGATACCTGTGACAAAAACGAAGCGCAGATTTGGCACCTCACGCAGCCACGAGTAGAAGACCTCAAGCACGCCCTTGAAGACATTGAAAGCATCTTCATTGTCGAGGCTGTTAGACAGAGGGGCGTCCCACTCATCAATCAAGAACACCAGCTGGTGCTCTTGCGCAATGAGGGTGAAGTTCTCTAAGAAGCCACTAAGGCGCTCATCCTGATCAAAGCTCAAAACCTCATGGAAACCAGCCTTTTGAAAAGCTTTGACTAGGGCGATTTTTAGGTCTTGATCAAACTCGCTGGGATCCTTGCTGTTGAAGCCTTTGATCTTGTTAAAGGACAGGCGAATCACGGGGTAAGTCTTTTCTGACCACAGATCATAAATAGCTGTGCCCTTAAAGCTCTCCTTGCCGTGGGCGAAGAGCTCATAGAGCATAGAACACAAGGTAGATTTACCCATGCGCCGAGGGCGGGATAAGAATACGGAGTGAAAAGCCACCAACTTCTTAAGTTTGGCGGTCTTGTCGACGACCAAATAATTGCCAGCCCTCAAACTGCCCCAATCAGAAACGCCTAGAGGGATTACTGGCAGGTTGTCTTGCGCTGCTTCTGCTGCGTCCAGTCTAATCTCTTCCATGTTAGCCCTGTGCTCCATAGGTTCTTACCTGAACACCATAGCGCTATTTTAGCGCAATCCACCCGATCATCGGGGTTAACTGTAAGCAAGTAGGAAGCGCACACAACCTAAGCCCCACTACAGCCGACGCGCTCATCCTCAAGCTGATGTAGTGCTGCCACCATTCAGGTACCTTACCCCATTCTAAGAGCTTCTGAGAGCTTGCCATTGCCCGCACAACTAAAGGCATCAACATCAATGGTGCGGCGCAGCAACGATAGCTTGTAGACACAGCTACTGCCCACAAGAGTTGCACGCTTAAGCGCTATCGCTCTAAAGGGTGTGCTCTTGACGCTATTTTGCCAAAAGTTTTCTCCCGCTATGATACTTGCTTATGCGCACACCCCATAATCACTGGAGAAAGCCAGCTCATAAGCGCTTGCTATAGCGTTATCTAACGCTAATTTACTAAAAGTTACCACCCTCTATGTGGGAGCCAGTTGTGCCATCGTACTACTCTTGAGATACCACCATCTTTAAGGCACGTTAAAGGGTGTGCTCTTGCATGGGCGTTAAGTTAGCGAGTTTAGCTATGGGGATGAAT
This sequence comes from uncultured Succinivibrionaceae bacterium, assembly GCA_949286015.1. Classification (GTDB taxonomy): domain Bacteria; phylum Pseudomonadota; class Gammaproteobacteria; order Enterobacterales; family Succinivibrionaceae; genus Anaerobiospirillum. Next base: position 14,647 of record CASEBB010000097.1, read on the forward strand.
TTAATGCAGCCAGCATAACCAGCATATAAGTGTGCTGTGCATCGTTATAATCTGGTAC
>CASEBB010000098.1 GCA_949286015.1 uncultured Succinivibrionaceae bacterium
CATTGCCTTAGCGATCATAACGGCTTTCATCCGCAATGGCGATCTACGCACGTGGGTGTGCGATCACAAGTTTAGCCTTCAAGCGAAGCCTCTGTTGGAGTGCAGCAATGACCAAACGGAGATTGATGTTGTTGCTTAACTAACCGTGGCAGGCGACCGCACAGGTCGAGGTATTTGCTGCAGAGCTGCTCTTGAGATAAGGCGCCATGCGCCTAAGGAGCTGTTTAGGTGACTTTCGGTGCCTTAAGTGCACCTTACCCATAAAGGTACTGCTGCTCTATAGTGGTGCAACAGACGTCAGGTCTGCACTGGCTTTGCGCAATAAGCTTTGCAGTATGCATGGGCGTTTCACGGCAAAAGAGTACTGTGCTGACACTATTGGCTTAAATTAGCGCGATTTTCTTTGCGCAAGCTCACATAAAGTCTTATCATCATGCCTTACCAGTGCAGGTGGAAGTTAAGCCCGAGCCAATATAAAGGGCGCTACTCTGACTTTGGTAGAGAGGGCACCAACACTACTCCAAGATTGGTCACGCCAAACGCTATAACATGGCCCCCATGCTTGAGCGCAGTGGCGCTGCTGCTTTGTAGCAGCCACCAAACTTAGATAAGGCTTCAAACGCAAGCTTTCTGCGCACCTGTACACGTACCATGCTACAGCGAGCAGCCTGAGGTGTAAGTCTCTGGCGGTCTTTGATGCTGATTTTTGCCAAGTCTCAACACTGCCGCTAGCCTCTGAATCCTAGCCGCAGTAGCAACAGACACCTCTAGTAAACGCGCACCTCTAGTGAACGAGGTCGTGGGGAGAAGAGAGCGCGATGATTCCGCGTATTGCCAATTTGCCTCAGGTGGATGCTAAGTACCAGTCTTTTCTCGACGCCTTAGCCCACAGCGATTTCCAAGGTGAGATCGAAGCTACCTATAGCGCGCGTTTACTTTGCGCTACCGATAACTCCGTCTACCAAAAAATGCCGCAAGCCGTGCTCTTTCCTCAGAGCAAGCAAGACGTAGCGCGTATCTTTAAGCTCGCACAACAAAAACAGCTGTCCTCTCTGGTCTTTGCCCCGCGCGGCGGTGGTACCGGCACCAACGGTCAATCCCTGTGCGCGGGTATCATCATCGACATGTCCCGTCACCTCAAAGGTGTCAGCGATCTCAATGTCGAGGAGCGCTCCGTCTGGGTCGAATCCGGTGTCATTAAGGACGAGCTCAACGAAATGCTCGCCCCACACCAGCTCTTCTTTTCCCCAGAACTCTCCACTTCTTCGCGTGCCACCATCGGTGGCATGATCAGCAATGATGCCGCCGGTCAGGGCTCCCTGAAGTATGGCCGTACCTCAGAGCACATCTTAGAAGTCGAGGCGGTGCTTATGGATGGCACCATCACCACTTTTAAGCCCGTCTCCGGTGCCGCATTACAAGAATGCCTGCAGCGCCCTAGCTTAGAGGGTGACATCTACCGTCGCTGTTATGCCCTCTTAAAAGAGCACGCAGCCGAGGTCAAAGAGTACTTCCCAAAGCTTAACCGCTTCCTTACCGGTTACGACCTTTACCACGCCTATGATGCTGCAACTGACACCCTCAATTTAGCCCGCTTAATCTGTGGTGCTGAGGGTACCTTAGCGACAGTCGTCGGCGCTAAGCTCGATCTGACCTTACAGCCAAGCTTCCGCGCGCTCTGTGTCATTAAGTACGAGAACTTTGATGCGGCCTTACGCCACGCCCAAGAGCTTATTAAAGCCGGTGCTTTCTCCGTCGAGACTGTCGACTCTAAGGTCTTAGGCTTAGCCAAAAAAGACCCTGTGTGGCTTAACGTCAAGGACTACATCACTGAGGTGCCTGACGCTGAGATCTTAGGCGTCAACATCGTCGAGTTTAATGGCTACGATGCTGATGCTGAGCGCAAGCTCATGGAGAAGCTCTATCAGCAGGTACTCAAGCACGCGCAAAAGCGCACTAAGGGTATCTTAGGCGCGCAAATCGCGGACACCAAGGCCGCCATTGCTGCTGTCTACGGCATGCGTAAAAAGGCCGTTGGTCTTTTAGGATCCGCTGCCGGTAGTAAGAAGCTGGTGCCATTTACTGAGGACACGGTAGTACCACCAGAGAACCTCGCTGACTACATCTTAGAGTTCCGTGCGCTGCTTGATAGCATGCAGGTGGAGTACGGCATGTTTGGCCACGTGGATACCGGCTTAATGCACGTGCGTCCGGCCCTCGATCTGACTTTAGACAGCGACAAGGAAAAGCTCGTCAAGATTTCGCAGGGTGTCGTGGAGCTGGTCAAGAAGTACGGTGGCCAGATGTGGGGTGAGCACGGCCGTGGCTATCGCTCCTGCTTTGGTGAGGTCTTCTTTGGCAAGCTCTACCCAGTTGCCCGTCAGGTAAAGGCGATCTTTGATGCGCACAATCGCTTAAACCCAGGCAAGATCTGTGTGCCATGGGGTAATGAAACTGACAAGCTCGTGGCCTTAGATGACCCAATGCGTGGCGATTTAGATCGCACCATTGATATTAAGGTGCGGGAGAGCTTTGAGGGCGCCTTAAACTGCAACGGCAATGGTCAGTGCTTTAGCTACCAAAAGGCGGCGCTGATGTGCCCGTCGTATCGCTACTCGCACGACCACGTGAAGTCCCCAAAGGGCTACTCTGGCCTGATGCGGGAGTGGTTACGCCTCATGACTGAGCGTCAGGTGGATATCAATGCCGCTGAAGAAGAGCTCTTAGCGCGCTTTACTAATCCAAGCGCAGCGGGCAATATCGTGACGCGCTCGATCAAAGGGGTAAGCTCATGGCTTAAGCGCTGCTACAACACCATCTGGGAAAAAGAGGACTTTAACCACGAGTATTTAGGCCATGTTGCGACCTGCTTAGCTTGTAAGTCCTGCAAGACCCAGTGCCCAGCCCACGTTAACTCCGCTGAGCTCAATTCGCGCTTCTTGCACTTCTACTATAGTCGCTACTTGCGTCCGTCTATGGACTTACTGTGCTTGAATGCCGAAAAGAGCACGCCTTTCTGGTCGCGTTTCCCAGCTTTTAGCAACGCCTTGACGCAAAATGGCCTCAACCAACTCATTATGGAAAAGGTCTTTGGCTTTACGGATATTCCTTACTTTAGCAAGGTGCCGTTAGCCAAGCAGGCGCGTGCGGCAGAGATCCCGTACTTAAGCTATGAGGAAGCTTTAAAGAAGGCCAAGCACTATGAGGTGCTGGTGCTCTCTAATGCCTTTACGGGCGCGTATGAGGCCGAGGGCTTAATTGACCTTGCTAACCTCATTAAAACCATGGGCTTTAAGGTGGCGATCTTAAAGCCTTACGTGAATGGTAAGCTCTTTATCATCCGTGGTGCGCGCGGTAAGTTCCTGCAAGCGGCTCAGGAGCAAGCGCAGCGCTTAAGTACGCTGCAAGCCCAGGGCTTACAGCTGGTGGGCTTTGATCCGGCCTTTACGCTGTGCTACCGCGATGAGTACCCAAGCTTATTGCCTAACTGCCCTGACTTTAAGGTGCTCTTACCTGAGGAGTGGCTGCACGAGGCCATGGTCAGCGATAAGTTTAAGCAACGTGAGGCGCGCTGGGCGCAGGCCTTACAAGCGCTGGTACGCAAGAGCTCCGCGACTGCTGACGTCACGGCGTCCACTGTCTCAGGTGGTGCTGGTGCCGCTGCTAACAGCGATGCGACCGCTGGTGCGGTGGTGACCTTAGACGATGGCATTGCGCCATGTGACTTTAGTGCGGACTTCTATCTCTTCTGCCACTGCACGGAGCAGGCTCTGGTGCCACTTTCGGTTAAGATGTGGCAAGAGGTGCTGGCGCACTTTAACCTGCGCTTATTGCCAATCCCTGTGGCTTGCTGCGGTATGGCGGGCTTGTTTGGTCACATGGTGGCTAACCAAGAGGAGAGCCGTCAGGTGTACGAGCAAAACTGGCAGGCTAAGCTGCGTGAGCGTGACTTTAACCAGTGCTTAGTCACCGGCTTCTCCTGCCGCTCGCAAGTGCTGCGCATGGAAAAGCGCCATGCTAACCACCCAGTGCACGTGCTCGCGACGCTGCTGCAACAGGCGCAAGAGCTCTCAAAGAAGCAGCCACAGCGCTAAATAAGCGCGCATACCACACCGTCTCGCGTGGTATTGCACAGCACAGCAGCATGCTGTGCTGTGTTGTGCCGCGCAGTGCGGTAAGAGGCGTTTGCCCTCGGGAAGAGTTGGCTCCTCAACGTTTTGTGGATAGAGCCCCGCACTACTCTTAGGTGGCTAACATCACACGTCATAACCACGGCGCATGAGCTTACCTAAAGGTATGAGGCTACGTTGTGGTATCCATCAAACTCTGCGCAGAGCCGAAAATAGTCATGTCTGTTGCAGGTATGACCAGAGCCTCTGGAGATACAGGTGGTAGCGTTCTCCATCAGGAGAGAGGGCACCAACCTTACTCCAAGGTTGGTCACGCCAAACGCCATCACATAGGCACCCATGTTTGATCGCATGGGCGCTGCTGCTGCTTCTGCTGCTCTTTGGTATCCACGCAAGCTTTGCGTAGAGCCAAACTCCTGCTTGGCGGCAGCTACCCTCTTTGCGGTTAGCGGGTGAACAAACTTACGTGGTGCGTGTGGCGACATAGCGGCGCAACTACGCTGTGACGCTGTGCTGCGCTGCTTTTGTCTTACACTTAAGCCCCAGATCTGCTATCTTGTGAGCACTCTGGGGCTTTTGTTTTTGGCCTCATGTAGGTGTGGCTCTGCGTCTTTATGCTGTAGTGACAAAGATCAGTGGCGTGCTGCTGGCGCTCTTTGCGCGCACCTACGATGAATCCTTTACTTTTTCAGAGGTGCTGCCCATGGCAAAACGACCACAGCAAACTCTGCCGACAACACCGCAGCCAACGCAGTCAGGCGTGCACTTTTCCTTGCGGGAAAAAGTGATCTACGCTCTGGGCTTTATCGGCTTTATTATTGGTGGCCCTGCGGTTATGGCCTACTTAGCAGCGTGGATCCCAGGTACCTTTTTAGCGGAGCAGCCTTCGACCTTTTACTTAGGTGGAGTAGCCTCGGCTATCGGCTTGTTCTTTGCGCTGTGGGCCAATTACGAGCTGGTAATCAAAGGCCGTGGTGGTGCTGGTAATTTTGGCAAGATCAAGCTCATGACCGAGACAAAGCATCTGGTAACCACGGGCCCTTACTCTATTTGCCGCAACCCGATGCACTTAGGCGTGTTTCTCTACTACATGGGCTTTGCCTGTGCGCTTAACTCGCTCATTAGTCTCGTCATACCGTTAGCGGTGATTTGCGTGGCTTATATCATGGCGATCTTTATTGACGAGCCACGCTTAGAGCGTGACTTTCCAGATGAGTATGCCCTGTATAAGTCCCAAGTACCACGCTTTTTACCAAAGGCCTTAGTGTGGCGGCGTAAGTAGAGCGGTAAGCCGTGCTTAGAGCGCTGTCTGTGGCGGCCGTAGCAGCTTTTTACCTCCTTAGAGGTAAGGCAGAGCCCTGAGGCGCGCCGTGCGCGTTGTGCGTGCTGTAATAGCTGTCTCTTGCAGCTGTCACTGTTGCTACAGCAGCTCTTGCACGCCAGTAAGCCGCTACTGCAACGTTACTCCCAAGCCACTCTCAAGATGCTCACGTGCCACCATACCCGCGAGCTTAAGCCCACCATGGCTTTATGGGGCTCGTGATGGGCGCAATGTCTCTTGGGGGAGGTTAGTGCTGCAGTTAAGCTCAAGATCTTACAGGCTGGTTTGGTGCAGCGTAATCACCCTAAACGCGGCGGTTATGACGCGTAAAGTTGTGAGCTGTATGCCCTTATTGACGCGGGTATGACCAGAGCTCTGTAAGAGCTCTCTGTAAGCGTGAGGCAAGGCCTCAGAGCGCGTTTGGCGGGTACAAGGAATCGTAATAGGATAGGAGGAAAAAACAAGTGAACAAAGAGGAAGTGCTGCAGCAGGTAAAGAAGTGGCATGAGCAGGATGCTTTTACGGCTATCATTGAGCTCTTAGAGCCACAGATCACTGAGCTCGACTTTACGATAGGCTTAGAACTGGCGCGTGCTTACATTAACCTCGCTAACACCCTCAATGAGGGGAATAATCCCGTCAATACCTTAGGTGAGGTACAAAGCGCTGACGATCTCTATGCGCAAGCCAATGCCCTCTTAGATAAGTACGTGCTGGAAGGCAAAGAGAACGCGACCTACCTCTTTTATAAGGGATATGCGCTCTTTAAGCTGGGCCTCATTAACGATGCCGCCTTACGCTTAGAGCGGGCGCAGCGCTTTATCAAGATGGGCTCTGAGGATGCGCTCTTACCTACCATTAATCGCATGCTGACGCTGTGCAAGTCCTTAGATGCGGACAACACCAACGACAAGCTTAGCCCTGAGGATGACTCTACCCTCGACCAGCACATTAGACAGCACTTTGGTAAGTACCAGATCCTATTTAAGACCGAGCGCTACGAGATCTTAAACGTGCCACCAACGCCAGAGCGCAACTTTAACCTTATTGTCACCAAGGGCTTATCTGGCCATAAGCTTAAGGTACCTGCTGGTGTCGACCCCCTTACCGATTCCCGCTTAGAGCTGATTCTGTGTCTGCCAGCAGCATGGGAGTTTGCTAATGCGGAGGGCTACAACCTGTGGCCAATTAACCAGCTGTGCACGCTCATTAACCACATCCTCACCACAGATGAATTCATTGGCTTTGGTTACAGCTTTGATCAAGAGCGGCCACTGCACGCTTCGACCAAGTTCACGGGCGGCATGCTCACCGCGCCAGGTGCTTTCCCTCGTCCGGCCCATGAGGTGGTTTTAGGGGATAACAGCTACGTGCACTTCTTTGAGCTGATTTACCTCTATCCAATGGAGTTGTCCTTTAGAAAGAGCCACTCGGCTTACGAGCTCTTAGAGCTGTTCCAGCACAAGCAGGTGGTACCAAGCCCAGTGCGCTCGCGCCAAGACGTGTGTGTACAGGTGAGCAGCGCGCAAAAGATCTAAGCTCAGCGCATAGTGGAGACTACTTACGTCCTTCTTGGAGTAGCGCCGTCAGGCGCTGGCGGTGGCTGCTTATCAGCACATTAACAGCCAGAGACCGCTTGCTGCTACTTAGAGTAGGCTGTAAGGCGCTTGTAATGGTTGGCCTCAGCACAGCAACAGCCGTGAGACCACTTGCTTCTACTTGGAGTAGCGCCGTCAGGCGCTGGCGGAAGCTGCTTATCATCACCTTAACAGCCGTGAGACAGCTTGCTGCTTGGGATAGCGCCGTCAGGCGTCTGCGTGTTTACGCAGATTCCTGACAGAGCTGCCGCTACCAGAGTCGCAGTAAAGAGCTATTCCGCGCTCTCTTGGCTATTGCTCTCAGTAGTAGCCGTGGCAGAGGCACTCTTCCGGCGGCGTGGCTTTTTGCTGGCAGGAGCCGTAGCCGTGGTCGCAGCATCTGCTGTGCTTTCAGCACTTGCAGCGGTGCTCGCGGTGGTGTCGGTCAGCAGAGCTTGCTCCGCTGCCAGCATGGCCTTGCTCTCAGCCATCATATGCTGCGCATCTTCCATAATGGATTGGGCTTCTTGCTCTAAGCGCGACTCAGCACTGTAGTTGTCAGCAGCGGCTGCCTCCGATCCCTCTTGAGGCTTATCTTCTGTAGTCTGCGCAGGCTCTGCTGTATCAGCAGCATTGGCCGCGACAGGAGGCGTGGTTGCATTTGCTGCAGCGTTGTCCGCAGCAGGAGCTGTCTCAGCAGAGGTCTGCTGTGGTAAAGCGGGAGCAGGGGTAGCTAAGATACGCACAGCCGTGAGGTCAGAGAGCATTCCTTGACGTGTTTGTGGGGCATTACTGGCTGTAGCATTTGCCGTCGCGCCTGCACCTGTACCCGTATTAACCGTTTGTAAGTCCGCTTCCATCTCCGCTAAGGCCGACGCAGTTAAGGCAGGAGCCTTTTGCGCAAAGTTACTCAGCAGTGAGCGCAGATTACCGCGACCCTCATAGAGCGAGGTGTTTAAGCGGTCGATGTTGTTGTTTAAGCTGTCACGGGCCTTTAAGAGGCCCTCAAAGTCAGTACAGACCTTAGAGCACTTTAAGAAGATACGGTCAGCTAGAGCTGCAACCTGCTTGAGCTTCTCGCCTTGCTCGGCTAACACCCAGAGATTGCTCACCACACGTAAAGCAGGGACTGCTAAGGATGGGGAGATCAGCGCAATATTCTTCTTTTGGGCGTAATCGTACAGCTGTGGATCGTGACGTAAGGCTACGGCTAAGGCCTGATCGATAGGCACAAACATAAAGACAAAGGTTGGGCTATCGAAGTCCGCGTAGCTCTGGTAATCCTTTTTACTGAGCTCATCGATATGGGCTTTTAAGGACGCAATGTGACGGTTTAAGGCCTGCTCATAGCCGTCCTTATCTGAGGCCATCTCCGCATTGATTAAGTCGGTATAGGCCGTTAAGGAGCACTTAGAGTCGACCACAATGGCGTGATGGTGTGGCAGGGGAATGACCACGTCTGCACGCCCGCGCTCATTGCTGCTGTTAACGCCAGCAACTTCACGTAGGTACTGTGTCTTTTGCTCTAAGCCCGCTAACTCTAAGACGCGCTCAAGCTGGTGCTCACCCCACATGCCTTGGCTCTTAGCACCCTGTAATAAGGCGCGTGAGAGCTGGTCAGCTTGCGTGCTGAGGCTTAATTGCGCCTCTTGTAAGTGCTTCAGCTCGTTTTGTAACTGGCCTGCTTGCTCGGAGTTGGTCTTTTGCGTGGTAGTAAGCAGCTCTCTAAAGGTATTGAGCTCTTCACGCAGTGGGCTAATGATCTGGCCCATGTGCTCGCTGTTGTTCTTTTCCAGCGCTTCGCTGCGCTCCTTTAAGAGCTTTTCACCCATGGTGTTGAGGCGGTGCTCGAGCTCTGCTTGTGCTTGCGCAAAGCGTTGCGCGTCAGCATCACGTAACTGTTGCAGGCTCTCCTTTTCACTTTGCAGGGTGGCGACAGCCTTGTTTTGCTCCGTCAGAGTGGTGGAGAGTTCCTCGTTCTTTTGCTGTAACTCCTGCTTAGCGGCGGTTAAGGCCGTGATTTGCTCGGTGGCGTGTTTTTGTGCAGCAGCGAGCTCTTGCTGCTGGGAGTTTTTCAGCTCATTAAGCAGTTGCTGTTGGCTGGCCTTGAGCTCATTAATGGTGTTCTCGTAGCGCTCGGTGCAGGCTTTAAGCTGGTCAGCACCCACAGCTTCGGCTTTTTGCAGCGCGGTAGCGTGGGTAGCTTTAAGCTGCTCAATTTGCTCTTGCTGCTCGGCCTTTAGCTGAGTGGTTTGGGTGGTGTGCTCGGTCTTGAGTTGTTGCAGCTGCTCTTGCTGGGCTGCTTTTAAGGCGTTAAGAGCCTCTTCTTTTTCTTGCAGCGCTTGCTGATCGTGACTGTGGGCACTCTTCAGGTCGGTAAGCTCGGTGGTAAGTTGCAGCTCGTTTTGTCCGGCTTGCTCTTTAAAGCGCTCAAAGCTGGCGCTAAGCTCACTTAACTGCTGCTTAAGCTCGGTATTGAGGGTAGTGCTTTGGGTAAGTTGCGCGGCTTGTTCAATGAGCGCACTGTGCTCACTCTTGCTTAAGAGAACGCTTTGCCCTTGCAGCAGGGCTTGCATTTGCGCTTGCATCTTAGCGTCGAGCTCAGCGTTACTGCTGGTGGTTCCAATAGGGGCGCTGCTATTGAGGCGCTGGCTTTGCCGCCACATGAGGAAGACGCAGATACCAACAAGGACTATGAGCACGGCGATGATGCCGATTAGGATATTTGGATTGGGCATGCTTTCCTCAAAGTAGCAGATGGTGGTGTGGAGGTATCGCTGCTGGTGTCGCTGCGAGTGACAATCGTATGCTGTGCCTCGGGACAGGGGCAGGCGACGTCAGAGCGGTGATACGTACAGCGATCTTAAGTGATCTTGAGAGTGGGCAGCAGTGAAGCTGTGTTGTTATTGTATTGTACGCATCTTGGTGTCGCTTGGCTGTAGGGGCTGGGCTTTTTCGGTTAAGCAGGGCGGGCGCCTGTTTTCGTGTGAGAGCGCGCAAAAGTAGGCTCTACTCAGAGTTTGGTGGATACCAACAAGCAGCGGCCCCCAGAGCTCAAGCATGGGGCCCATGTGTAAGCGTTTGGCGTGCACCACCTTGAAGTAGTGTGAGTGCCTTATCCTCCAAATACTGAGGAGAGCCCAAAAGGAGTGCTCTCATCAGTGACGGCAGCATGGTTGAGAGCTGGCAACGTCATCCCCCTCGAGATAAAGGGTGCAGGTGAGTCTCAGCTTAGCTTAACTTAGCTTAGCTTACGTTGAGGCCGCATGATTGCCTTCAGCACCGTCATCTCTTACGTCATTTGCTCCGTAGATAACCTAAAAGCGCCTGACGGCGCCTTATCTCGAGAGTAGCGCCTTAGCAAGCTCCTTCTCTCAGGGTAAACCACCTGCTTGTAGGCAGTGACCTCCTTTGAGATGTGCTTTTTGGGATACTCACTTTGCTCCTAAGCGTGCGGGCCTAACATATGGTAGTGGGCACGTATTTGCTTTTCCTGATAAATAAGCTGTTTCTGCTTGACGCCTCTCAACGATAGCCACTACCCAGAAGCTTGAGCTGGGGGTACGCGATAGGGGCACGCACCGCTTTAGCTTTAAAGATAGCGCCTTACCCTTGAGTGGTAGTCTTAAAGCCACTCTGTGGTAAAAGCCGTATCTTAGCGGTTGGGGCAAAATCGGCTGCAACTCTTCGGCGTCAGTCGACGTCAGCTGACCTTGTACCCACGCAAAAAAGCCCCAATCCGACACTGCCAGATTGAGGCTTCTTCGCTTGCAAGCAATCAAGCGCTGCGCACTTGGAGCAGCGGCTAGCGGCAATTACTTCTTCTTGGACTTGTCCTTCTTGGAGTCTTTGTCCTTAGACTCCTTAGAGTCCTTAGAGTCCTTGCTCTTGCCCTTGCCTTCCTTGCTCTCCTCGTCCTTCTTGGCCGAGCTGCTCTGCGCAATCGCCGCTTCCTCCGCCGAGGCCAAAGTGGCAGAAATTAAGGCCGAGTGCTTCTGCTCCACCGCCTGCAGGTAGTTGTGGATCTCAATCTGCGACTGGATCTGTGGCGAGCCTTCCACGTACTGCACGTACTCGTTCTTCTGGTCAGCATCAATGATGCGGGCCTTCTGGTTGTCGCTCTCTTGGATCTTAAAGATCGTGCGAATGCGCTCACGCAGCTCTGGGTCTAACACCGGAGCACCCACCTCAATACGGTAGTCGAGGTTACGCGTCATCCAGTCAGCCGACGAGATGTAGAGCTCTTCTTGGTTGTTGTTGCAGAAGATCATCACACGTGGGTGCTCTAAGAAGCGATCTACAATCGAGGTGATGTAGATGTTATCCGAAAGGCCTGGCACACCTGGACGCAGCGAGCACATGCCTCGGATAATGGCGCGAATCTTCACCCCACCTTGCGAGGCCTTGTACAGGCGCTCAATTAAGCCCTTGTCCACAAGGTTGTTCACCTTGAGGTTAATGTAGGCAGGTAAGCCCATCGCCGCATTCTCGATCTCGCGATCGATCATGGCGTAAATGCGCTGACGAGCATTGATTGGCGACACTAAGAGCTTGTCAAAGCGTGGGCGCGTGTAAGGGTACTCAATGAAGTCAAAGACACTGTGCACCTCGTGGGTCAGCGTCTGATTCTTGGTAAAGAGCGCAAAATCGGTGTAGATCTTGGCGGTCTTCTCATTGAAGTTACCCGTGCCAATGTGGGCGTAGCGAATGTTCTGGCCATTCTCACGACGCGACACAATACACAGCTTCGAGTGAATCTTTAAGGTAGGCAGACCAAAGAGCACCTTCACGCCCGCTTGCGTTAAGTGCGAAGCCCACTTGATGTTGTTGGCCTCATCAAAGCGTGCCTTTAACTCCACCACCACAGTAACGCGCTTGCCATTGTTGGCTGCATCGATTAAGGAATCGATTACGCGGCTATTGCGGGCCACACGGTAGATGTTGATCTTAATGGTCGTGACCTTAGGATCATACGAGGCCTGACGCAGGAACTCCGTGAAGTACTCAAAGGAGTAGTATGGGTAGTACAGCAGGATGTCGCCATTGGAAATGGCGTCAAAGACGTTGTTGTAGCTGTCAAATGGCGTCGAGTGAATGATTGGCAGCGAGCTGTTCTCAAACTTGTCCGAGCCACCCACGCTTGGGAAGGAGAGCAGATCCTTAAAGTTGTGGTAACGGCCACCAGGCATGCACGAGTCGATATCCGACAGGTGCAGCTCGCGGGTCATAAAGGTTACCATCTCCTGTGGCATCGCGCGGTCGTAGGCAAAGCGCACTGGCATGGCGTTTAAGCGCTGCTTTAAGGAGTTGGACATGTTCTCAAGCACGGACATGTCCACGTTGCCTTGGAGGTCGTACTCCGCATCGCGGTTCATCTTAATGGAGTAGGCCTCAATGGTGTCATAATCAAACAGGCCCTTGAAGACGTCATCTAAGCAGATGCGGATCACGTCATCGAGGAACATGAGAGTGGTCTCACCCTCCTCCGTAGGCATGCTGATAAAGCGCGGCACCACGTCAGATGGAATCTCGATTAAGGCGTAGTTGGTGTCCTTGCCCTTACCAGCCATCTTCACTAAGAGGTAGGTGTACTGGTCGCGTAAGAACTGCACCAGATCAATGCTGTCGCTGAAGATGATTGGGTTGATGTGCTTTAAGACGTGCATCTTAAAGTAGTTGCGCACCCACTGACGCTGATTGTCAGTAACCTCAGTCTCATTGCGCAGGTAGATCTTGTTATCTGCCAGCTCCTGTAAGAGGTCGCGGAAGATGCGGTTCATCACGACCTGATACTCAGAGACCTTGTTTTGCACCTCTTTTAAGAGCTTCACCGTCTCTGAGGCATCACCATTGTTTTCCTTGTTAATGATGATTTGGCGCTTGAGATCGGCGACACGCACCTTAAAGAACTCGTCTTGGTTATTGGAGTAGATACCCAAGAAGCGAATCTTCTCAATCAAAGGTACAGACGGGTCAGCAGCCTCCTGCAACACACGTCCATTGAACGATAACCAGCTCAGTTCCTTCGGAACTAACTCGATTTGTGCTTCGTTTGCCATCTGTAACCTGATTCCTTTGAGAACAAAAATGCCGAGAGCTCTGCTGTAAGAGTACTACTGTGCCTGAAGCCACCTGCCGCGTCTTGCCTAAAACCACGTCCTTTCCCCGCCAGTGGCGGTAACCCCGAGGGCGTAGCAAACAAGTCTCTTAAGTAGCAGCAGCGCGGTTATGGTGTGGTGTAGTGTGGCTGTGCAGTAGCAGCCTTCAGCTGACGATAAAAAGCGGCTTAGCGCTTACGCTGTAGCGCCTCCTAAGTAGTGACTTTACACGTATGCTGCCGTGTGTAGGTTTATGCCAAGGCAACGCCCAATTTTAGCGCAGTCTTGTTAAGAGCATGTTAAGTGAGCAGGGGCCAAAGCGGCAAAAAGCCCAGCAAACTTACCTTTGGGCGCATGTGGTCGCGGCGGCGCTCTTAACTTTTAGGTGACCAAACCAGTGCACAGGCCGAGGGTGAGTGTTTCTTTTTGGCCATGAGAGCGTGCTTGCTGACACCATGCCCCATCTTGCATGGTAGCACTAAGAATAGGGCGGCGGTATACAGAATTTTGCGCAAAAAAATGCAGAAAACTGACTGCAATCACACCTTGGAGCCGAGGCTAAGCCGCCTCTCCCGTCACTGCGTGCTTATGCCTACTTATGCCTGCGTTTGCTCTGCTCAGCGGGGGCTTTTACCGTGGCCATAGCGTATGGTGGCGTCGCTGCTGTGGCTTATGTGATGGCACCGTGGTGACTCTTGTAGGTGTAGTTCTGGCAGCGCCTCAGGCTGAAGCGTTGCCAGTACCGCCTCAACGCTGGACTTTGCTGCTGTTGAGCTCCGCACCGCCAGCTTGTTAGTCTGGCGTTGCCTTATCTTTGCAGCTGTTGAGGAACTCCTCTAGGTCAGCTCTAGTACTAGGGAAGTTGGTGAAGTCTGCGCCGCGCTCATAACCTTGCTCAGCGATTAGCTTCTGCGCATTCTGTAAAGCAGCATTGGTGGCAAAGAGCATGGCCTTATTTGCATTTTTTAGGCAGTCGAGGCGACGCTGATAGCCCTCATACCACTGCTGATTAAGAGCGCGAGTCTTGGTGTAAGTGACAGGGCAGAGCTCAAGCTTAGCTACGATCCAGTCATTGAAGCGATCTAAAAATGCATCGGAGAGCTTAGCCAGCGTTACTGTATCTTGCGCTAGGGTTTGCGCGTAGGCGAGCATGGTTCTTTATTGAAATTAGGGGATACGCCTATGTGCACACATTCGGTGCGCCAATATGCATCTATGAGATTTTACTCTAGATTTAGCGGCACACCTAT
>CASEBB010000099.1 GCA_949286015.1 uncultured Succinivibrionaceae bacterium
CGATGATGATGATGATGAGGATGATGATGATGCTGATGTGCTTGAATATTACAACTTCCTGACTGCATGGTATCCGCCTTGGGTATTTATGAGCACAATAACTTCTAAGTGCCCTGAGGGAGTATGGGAGTGGCGCTGTAGCCTAGGTTTTGAGTCACTCTTGATTAAGCTGCATGATGGCAAGGTCGTTATCACCGAGCATTTGCTGGATAAGGAAATACTCGAGTCTAGAACGAAAACTGATGGGGAGCAAGAAACGATCGATATCCTCCATTGGAACGATCGTGGTGAGGTTCCAGACAAGGGCAAGAACGACACCAAGCTAGTGCTAGGCAAGGTGTTTAGTGTAAAGCCTAATTATGTGGTTCCTAAGTGAACAAAATTGGCTTAAATATCAGCTTTTTGCAGGGGGATAAGCTGTTAGGACTCCCTAAGTCCTAAGTCACACTGCGGGTATTTAAGATTTTGGCTCTAATCAGAATTTGTGGGTCGCTTAGGAAGTAATGGGACGGCTAATTGCTGATTAGCAATGTCCTTATCCCAACCATCTAAGGCTGGGGCTTGGCCTATCTATACCCACAGATTCTGTGGAGAGGCAAGATTTTAAGATAAGGAGCTCCCCTCTGAATTTGGTGGATGCCAAAAGCAGCCAAAAGCAGCCAAAAGCAGCATTGTTGTCTCTGCTTTATGGCGTTTAGCTGATAGCTTTGTTCGTGTGCCTACATTTAAAGCAAGCTTAAAGCAAGCTGCCAAAAGGTTCTAATCATCATGCCAAATTGGATTAACAATCTTGTCAGACCGGTCAATGATGCCGCAAAAGAATTCACCAAAAAGTACATAGTCAATGAGGAAGGACTATTCTGCTTTGGTAATCTTGTACCAGTCCCAGATATCCTAAGCAAAACCAAAGCACCTAGCCGTGTTGTCACTCCTGAGAAGCTCCAAGCCTTCAAAGATGAACACCAACAATCTGTGCATTGTGAGTACGAGCAAAAAGGCTTGCTCTACACCTTGGATGAAGATGGCGATGTTGAAGATGCCGTATGCACCTTTGATTGCGTAATCTACCTCGAAGATATGTATGGCTGCGACAATTGGTACGATTTTTGTGTTCAAAACTGGGGCACCAAGTGGGAAGCGGATAATGATCCTGATGCTTATGACGATGATGGTGAGCCCGAAGTGTATGACTTCAATACGGCATGGGATCCTCCGTGGAACTTCATGGCCACGTTAGCCAAACAGTGCCCTGAAGGTATATGGGAGTGGCGCTGCCTTGCTGAGGGGTGGGATGAGGAGCTCTTGGTTAAGCTGCAGGATGGTGATGTCATAATCACTAAGCATTTGCTGAGGGAAGATGATCTGGACGACCTCAATATCAAATCGATTGACGCAATCTATTGGAACGATCGTGGTGAAGTTCCTGAAAAAGGCGAGAACGACACTAGACTAGTGCTTGGCAAAGTGTTAAAAGTTAGGCCGAACTGTAAGGTTCGATGTGCTCCTCCGTTTTGGCCAAATTGGGTTGACAATTGTGTTAAACCGCTCAATGATGCCGCAAAAGACTTTATCGAAAAGCACGTGTATGAGGAGGAAGAGGATCAATTCTGCTTTGGTAAGCTAGTACCAGTTCCAGATATCCTTACCAAAATTAAGACGTATAGCTACCTGCTCTCTCCTAAGGGAATCCAAGCCTTCAAAAATAAGCACCAACCTGTGCATTGTGAGTACGAACAAGAAGGCTTGCTCTATACCTTGGACGAAGACGGTGATGTGCAGCTTTCCGTATATACCGCAGAATGCTCAGCGCGCCTCAAAGATATGTATGGCTGCGATAATTGGTACGATTTCATCGTCCAAAACTGGGGTGATACCGAAGTAGATAGTGGTGTTCTCGATGAGGATGATGATGGTAAGCCTTTCTACAGATTCCGTACTGATTGGTCGGTGCCTTGGGGGTTCATGTCCGCATTAGCAAAGGAGTGTCCTGAGGGGCAATGGGAGTGGCGTTGTGACGCTGCCAATGGCTTTGAGTCGCTTGTGCTTCAGCTGCGTAATGGTGAGGTTGTCATTACCGAGCATTCGCTGGATGAGAAAAAGCTTGAGTCTATGAGAGACTGTGAGGGAAAACCAAAAACGATCGACGACATCCATTGGAACGATCGTGGTGAGGTTTTGGCCCATGGTGTCAAGAACGACACCAAACTGGTGCTTGGCAAGGTGTTCAGCGTAAAGCCGAACTATGTGGTGCCTAAGAATTTGTGGGGCGCTTAGGATGTAATGGGACGGCTAATTGCTGATTAGCACTGGCCTTATCCCAACCACCTAAGGCTGGGGCTTGAGCCTATACCCACAGATTCTGTGGAGAGCCCAAAGGTAGATCTCTTAAATGCAGAATTTCAAAATAAGCTTTCTTACAGATAAGTCTCCCCTCAGTGACAGTGCACTGTTGATGCAAAGTGATCGGCTAAATATCTCGGTATTGATGTTGCCGCGTACTCAGCTCGATGCGGTGTTAGCCAATGATATGGTCACAGTTTTGCCGCAAAGAGGTGTGTATGTGCTTTATGGTCAGCAGCACATCTATGTTGGGAAAACCAACCAAGGCTTAGATCGCATCAAGCAGCACGATCGCAGCAAAGACTTTTGGCAGGTGGCGGTGCTGTTTTTGTCGGCAGCTTTTGATGAGGAAATCATTGCGGGCTTAGAGGCTGAGACTATTGCCCATATGCAGCAGCATAGCCAGTTTGTGCTGGAGAATAAGCAGATACCTCAGCATCAGTACGCTCACAAGCAGACTGAGATTAATGTTAAGGAATGGTTGCTGCAATTGCAGAACGTGCTAGGCTTTTTGGCTCGCAATCCGGTGGCTTTGGCCCAAACGCAGATGGCGGCTATGCCTGCTGACAACAAGCAGAAAGAAGGGGTACAGGGGCAGGTAGCACAGCAACAATCTCAGGTTAATTTGTCTACGGCAGAGCCAGAGCAGGTGTTCACCTTAAGAAGTGGTGACGCCCGTATGGTACAACTGCCTGATGAGCGGGTCATGCTCTTGCGTGGTGCCAAAATCAATGTCAACAGTACACACGCAAGCATCATAGCCAGTACTAAGAACTTGTACGAGATGCTGCTCAAACATGGCCTCATTAGCAAAGACACTGGTGAGTTACTGTGCGATATGACATTTTCCTGTGCCTCAGCCGCAGGTCGTTTTGTCTTAGGACGGGCTTGTAGTGGCCTTGAAGAGTGGCGTGATGCGCAAGGGCGTAGCTTCAAGGAAGTAGCGTCAATCTCAACAAGCAAATACACAGAAGAGGAGTCAGATGCAGCAGACTCTGCTGCACAAAGCTTGTCAGCTACTCCAGAAGAAATCCCTGAACAGCTGCGTGGTGTGTTGATCTTTCAGAGCAGCGGCCTCACTGCAAGGCTGTCATATCGCGGCGAAAAGCAATGGGTGGTGCTGGCTGGGTCACTGCTGCGTGGCGCAGATCGTAAGGATGATCGGCTATTTGTGCAAAATACAATTGCCGAGGCTAAGGAAAATCACACAATCACAGAGCAAACAGATGGCTATTTGAAGACCAGTGTGGATTTCTCTTTTAGCACGCCATCAGCAGCAATGGCTTTTGTTTATGGGTTAGGTGTTGGTGCTTTTGATAAGTGGCGCAATGAGTCTGGTGTCACCCTACGCGAGCTCTTAGCGCAAGCAGAGGTTCCTGTTGCTGCCGAGGCAGCAGATGCTGCAGCGGATTCTGCTGTACAGCCACAAGCAACTGCTACAGAGGAAATCCCTGAACAGCTGCGTGGTGTGCTGCTCTTCCAAGCACGTAACCTCACTGCAAAGATGTCCTTTAGAGGCGTCAAGCAATGGGTAGTGCTGTCGGGCTCGCAGTTGCGTGGTGCAGATCGTAAGGATACGCAGGTCTCTACGCGCCAGATTATTGCTGAAGCTAAGAAGCGTCATGAGCTCACAGAGCAAGCAGATGGCTCATTTGTCATCAATCGAGATTTTTATTGTAAAACTCCATCGGCCGCTCTGGCTTTGGTCTTGGGTGGAGAAGGTACCGACGCTTTAACTCATTGGCACAATGAGGACGGTGTCACACTAAGAGCGCTCTTAGCACAAGCTGAGCTCAAAGAGTATTAGGCAAGGGGCGGGCGCTGCTGTGGTGGCAGCCCCTTGGGTATCAGCGCTTGAGAGGCTTTAGCTCATAGGCTCATTCAGGCGCACAAACAAAAGCGGCCACGTATAGTGGCCGCTGTCGTTTCAGAGGGTATCAGTAAAGCTCTTAGAGCAGGCCCTTTTGCTGCGCTAAGTACTTCACTGTCGCATCTGCCATCGGGCTCTCATCAAAGCAGCTCTTGGTGCCCTTGTGGCAAGTAGGGCCATCAGGTAAGACCAGCACCAACAGCGTGTCCTTATCACAGTCGCAGGTGATACCACGCAGGTGCAAGTAGTTGTGGCTCTCCTCACCCTTCGTCCACAGCTTCTGCCGGTCACGCGAGTAAAACGTCACTAAGTGCGTCTCTAGGGTCTTGTTGAGCGCTTCCTCGTTCATGTAACCGAGCATCAGCACCTGACCGTCTTGAGCGTTCTGCACTACGGCCGGAATCAGGCCATTGCCCTTCTTAAAGTCCAGCTCGCTTACCTTCTCAAAACCATGACAAAACTCACGCACGGCAGATCACTCCTTGGGCTCGTAAGTAAGCTTTCAGCTCACCAATGTTGATTAACTTTTTGTGGAAGACGGAAGCGGCTAAGGCACCCGAGACATCAGCCTCATGGAAAGCCTCATAGAAGTGCTCCATGGTGCCAGCGCCACCGGAGGCAATCAGCGGGACGTGACAGACCTTTTGCACCTCTTGCAGCTGCTTAATGTCGTAGCCGTTTTTCATGCCGTCCTGATTCATCATGTTCAGCACGATCTCACCGGCACCACGCTTTTGTACCTCTTGCACCCAGTCTAAGGTGCGCCATTGCGTAAACTGCGTGGTCTTCTCATCACCGGTAAACTGCTTCACAAAGTAGTCATCGCGCTCCTTGTCGTAGAAGCTATCAATGCCAATGACCACACACTGCACACCAAAGCGATCAGCTAAGCGGGTGATCAGCGTTGGGTCAGAGAGCGCCGGTGAGTTAATGGAGATCTTGTCAGCACCATACTCAAGGATCTGTGCTGCTTGCTCTACCGAGCGGATGCCACCTGCGACCGCAAATGGAATGTTGATCACCTCGGCGATCTTGGCCACCCACGACTTATCGACCTTATTGCCGTGAGCAGAGGCGGTGATATCGTAGAAGACCAGCTCGTCAGCGCCTTCTTGGGCGTAGCGGGCGGCTAAGTCCACAATGGATCCAACCACCTCGTGATTTTTAAACTGGACGCCTTTGACGACCACACCATCACGGACGTCGAGGCACGGAATGATTCTCTTTGCCAGCATCAGAAAATGCCCCCTCAGAAAGTTACTGCCTAACCCCACCGCCTGCATCCGTTGCTGAGGCTATTAGGAAATGAGTGATCTAATAAGTGACAGAAGCAAGGTTAAGGGATGGTAACGTCCCATACCTCGAGATAATAAGGTGCAGGCGAGCCTGAGCTTATCTTGAGATTGGCCAGCATGCATGATTGTTTGCCCTAAATTCCGTCATTTATTAAGACAGTCGTTCCTTAGCGCCTCACATGTAGTGCTGCTTACCACAAGCGGCATCCGTTGATGCTGCTCTCTTGCTCCTAACTTCCCCTAGAATCGGCGCTTTTGCGTCTGCTAGCTCTGAGGTGAGGAGCGTATGTGAGCGTGATCCTTAGTGGTTGCCACTTTAGTGGTAGTGCACGCCGTTGTGCAGGGGCGGGCGTCCGTAGCGTTAGCTATTTGGCCACAGCTCTAAGGCCTCTTTTAAGGTAAAGACACCAGTAAGCAGCGCGCGACCTAACACACACGATGGCACATGCAGGCTCTGCAGCGTCTTGAGGTCGTCTAAGTTAGAGACACCACCCGAGGCAATGATATCAAGCTGTGGATAGGAGCTCACTAACTGGCCATAGAGCGCGGTATTAGGGCCTTGCATCATGCCATCCTTGGCGATGTCAGTGATCAGCACGTGCTTGAGGCCATATGGGCTAAATTGCGCCAGCAGGTCTTCTAAGGTGAGCTCACTGAGCTCTAACCAGCCGTGGGTAGCTACGCGCGCGACACCATCAACAATGCGCACATCTAAGGCTAAGCAGATCGCCTCACCACCAAAGTCCTGCAGCAGCTTTTGCCCCAGAGCAGGATCCTTTACCGCAGCCGAGCCCACCACGACGCGCTTGACGCCTAAATTGAGCAGCTGTTGCACGTCCTCATAGGTGCGGATACCACCACCAGTTTGAATAGGGCAGGAGGAAGCCTGCACCATACGGGCGATAAGGTCTAATTGGCGCTTTTGTGGATCCTTGGCACCGTCTAAGTCGACGATGTGAATCAGCGCTGCGCCGTCAGCGGCATAGGACTGCACCCGCGCAATCGGATCTACATCAAAAAC
This sequence comes from uncultured Succinivibrionaceae bacterium, assembly GCA_949286015.1. Lineage (GTDB taxonomy): Bacteria > Pseudomonadota > Gammaproteobacteria > Enterobacterales > Succinivibrionaceae > Anaerobiospirillum. The sequence continues at coordinate 6,527 of CASEBB010000099.1, forward strand.
GGTTTTTTCTGCAAAGTCACCTTGCTTGAGGCGCACGATGTGGCCATCAATGAGGTCGAGAGCAGGAATCAGCATAAGTCACCATGCACAAAAAGCTAAGGAAAAGAACAGGGCAAAGGGCGGTGGCTGTAGCGATCAGGTGTGTGGCTGTGGCGCTGCGGATTTTGCGTGTAGTGCACTACAGCATGGCTAATGGAGTAGGGGCAGGGCGTTGCCTTGACCTTATAACCACCTCTAAGTAGCGGGCTACTTAACCACATAGCCTTGCGCAGCAGCAACAGCCGCCATTACCGCAAGCGTACTCTAAGAGACGCAACTGCCTCCGCCGCTTGCCTGTGCTTACAGATCAATGAAGTTTTGTAACAGCTTGGCGCCTACCGGCCCCGACTTCTCAGGGTGGAACTGCACGCCCATAAAGTTGTTGCGCGCAATCGCCGCACTAAAGTCCTGACCATAATTGCAGCTGGCAATTGTGTTCGGCCCCACATCCAGAGCGTAGCTGTGGACAAAGTAGAAGTAGCTGTTCTGCTCAATGCCCTTAAAGAGCGGGTGGTCGTTATGATGCACCGTATTCCAGCCCATATGCGGCAGTGGCAGCTCCGCCCACGTCTCAGGATCGTGAGCCCGCAGTAGATGCACCACACCCGAAACTAAGCCGAGGGTGGTGATCTTTTGACAATGAGCCTCTAATGGCACCTCTTGTGAGGCGCGTGCTTGTACCTGCATGCCTAAGCAGATACCCAGCAGCGGCTTATGAAAGTTGGTGATAAAGTCAATGAGCTCGCTGTGTGGCATCAGCTGCTGCTCATTTTGCGCAATCACCTCTTCTGTGGTGCAGCCTAACAGGCCGCGCATCACCGCGATCGCTGAGCCCACACCAGGCATAATGAGCTTATCCGCCTGCTTTAACTCGTTTAAGTCAGCAGTGATCGTAGCCTCCACGCCTAAGCGCTTGAGAGCTTGCACCACGGAGTTAAAGTTGGCGGACTTGGTGTCAACAATACACAGTCTCATTCCTGCTCCACCTTTGCTTGCGTTGCGTTGTTTGTCAGCTCACTACCAAAAGTATGACCGCGTCAGGGGGCGGCAGAGCGCACCTGATCTCCAAGCGGCACAGACACTACCTCATGGTGGTTACACTTCTGGTGATGATCACTACAGCGTGCCTTTAGACGATGGCAGCTCGGTGCTGACGACCTTAATCGCGGGACGTAAGGCGCGACCAAAGGCCTTAAAGAGGGCCTCTACCTGATGGTGGGCATTGCCTTGCGTGACACGCATATGCAGCGTTAAGCCCATGGCCACAGCCAGCGACTCAAAGAAGTGTGACACCATCTGCGTCTCAAAGCCATTGATCTCCTCACGAGTAAAGTCAGCGTGGAAATCAAACTCGACATGAGGACGTCCCGAGATATCTAAGGCCACAGTAATGGTCTTATCCTCAGCGGCGGTTTCCGCAGAGCTTGGCTGGGGCTCACCGCGACCTGCAATCGAGAGCTCAAAGACGTCTAAGTTTGGCGTCGCAAAGACTTCGGCCAAGACCTCATCCATTGGCAGTACAAAGCCAAAGCGGCCAATACCGCGCTTATCACCTAAGGCCTCTTTAATGGCGGTGCCTAAGGCAATGGCGGTATCTTCAATGGTGTGGTGCTGGTCGACTTCTAAGTCACCTTGCACTAAGACCTGCAGATTAAAGCCAGCATGGGTAGCGATTTGATCCAACATGTGGTTAAAAAAGCCAATGCCAGTGTGAATCGCGCTACCACCGACCTGATCTAAGTCCACGCGCAGCGCAATCTTGGTCTCTTTGGTGTTGCGCTCCACCGTCGCGGTGCGATGTGGCTTTGCTTGAGCAGGCTCACCATCAGCTTCACTGTCGCAGCTGGCACTCTCTGGGCTCACGTCGTTGTTACAAGTAGCATCTTGATCGTGGGCGGTCGCTAGCTCGATGCTTATCTTGGTGGCGATCTCATCCCAGCTTAAGGCCTTGATATGGGCAAAAGGGCCATCTAAGGCAGCGATTTGGTTGTCTTTGAGCAGAGAGACACCGTTATCGTCTTCATCTAAGTTGCTCTCACCAACACGCAGGCCCGTGATACCCATGTTTTTGGCCATTTGCAGGTCGGTATCGCGGTCGCCAATAAAGTAGGAGTGCTCGCGATCCCAGTGAGGATCGTTCAGGTAGTCCTTAACCAAGCCCAGCTTTGGCTTGCGGCAATCGCAATTGTCCTCGGGCTTGTGCGGGCAGATTAAGACTTGCTCAAAGTACAGGCCCTGTGACTCCAGCGTGTTTAAGATAAACTCGTGAGCTGGGGTAAAGGTCTCAAGCGGAAAAGATTCGGTGCCTAAGCCGTCTTGATTGGAGACCATAACGAGGGTGAAACCCAGCTGCTGCAGCTTGAGCAGTGCAGGAATCACACGGGGGAGAAATTTGATCTTGGAGAGGGCGTCTACCTGATAGTCAGCTGGCTCGTAGACAATGGTGCCATCGCGATCGATGAACAGGTACTTTTTCATAACTGATGTGGGTGGCAGTTACCAAACCGCCGACAAGATAGGAAACGATAACCCAGAGTAGAGTGGAGTTGCTCAGGAGCAAGTGAGCTCATAAGTGACGGTTGCATGATGCAGGTGAGCCCATGCTTTTCTTTAGTCGGGGCACACTGGCTTGCCTTAAATTCCGTCAGCTATTAAGTCAGTTGCTCCTCAATGGCATGGAGTAAGTGCGCAGAATGCAGGGGCGGGCGCAGTCATGTCAGTCAGCGCTACAGCCTCACGCGGCGGCCACGGTGTGGGCAGTAAGGGGTTAAGGCTAAAGCTTTTTACCTTGTTGCCCTGTGACCTTGCCTTGAGCGCAGTCGCTTAGGGTAGCCACTATCATCACCACGGGAGTGTTTGGGGGAGTGACGTTAGCGGGGGAATGAGCGCCGCGCGTTTACCTTAAAGAGTGGTCACCCTTGTGGTGTTGGTGGCTACTTACAAGCCCGCTGCTGCCTACGGCTACGACTTCAAGGCGACCTTCAGGTAGCCAATTGCCGAGCGTAAGCTTGCTTCCGTCTCAGCTTAGAGACGACTGACTTCATAGATGACGGTCTTTCGGGTAAGCATGGTGCACCGGTCTCAGATAGGCTCAGGCTCACCTGCACCATTCATCTTACGGTGTGGGATGTTGCCATCACTTAACCTTGCTGCCGTCACTTATGAGATCACTCATTCCCTGCTGCTGCTGCTATTGCAGTTTCCTAAGGACGTGACCTTAGGGATTAGCTTCAGCACTTGCTCTGCTCTTAGCTGTTGGCGATGTCAGTTAACACGCGCATCACCTCGTCGAGCTCCTCTGGGCTGCCTATGGTGATACGAATCGTGTTCTTTAAGCCAGGCTTAGTCTCAAACGAGCGTAAGATGATGCCCTTTTGCATCATGCGCTCAAAGACCGCAGGGCCGTCCTTAAACTCCACTAAGAGGAAGTTAGCCGACGATGGGAAGACCTTAGTCACAATGGACAGGGCCTCTAAGTTGTGGCGCAGCTTCTCGCGTAAGTCTAAGGTCTTAGCTACACGCTCCTGCATGAGCTCAATGCCACCACGGGCTAAGCCCTGACGAGCAATCTGGGCTACTGGGTCACTGATTGGATAAGGATCAATGACCTTCAACATCAGGTTGATAATGTCAGGGTGCGCAATGGTAAAGCCGCAGCGAATACCGGCTAAGGCAAAGGCCTTAGACATGGTACGCAGGATCACCAGATTTGGGTGGTCAGCTAAAAGAGGCAGGCAGGTCTTATCGTAGTCAAACTCGATATAGGCCTCATCAAGCACAAAGAGCACTTCCTCGTACTTGTTAAGCAGAGTGGTCAGCTCTTGGTGATCAAAGATGATGCCTAAAGGATTAGCAGGGCTGTCAATAAAGACCAGCTTCACCTTAAAGCCCGCGTTATCGATAGCTTCACCAATGGCCTGCGCATCTAAAGTAAAGTCATCATGACGCTTGGCATAGGCAACCTGAGCGCGATTGGTTTGCGCCGCAATCTCGTACATGCCATAGGTTGGTGGGGCAATGACGATACCCTCACCGCTATCGCAGAAGGTGCGCACTAAGAGGCCGATGCTCTCATCACCACCACGGCTGACGAGAATCTTGTCGCGAGTTAAGCCTACATAGTCGGCCATGCCTTGCACGACATCCAGAGGCTGGCAGTCTGGGTAGCGATTGAGGGTAGTGGAGTTAAAGATGTAAAACTCGGACTTTGGCGCCTCGTTGGCGTTTAAGAAGGTGTGGCCGTGACCGCCGATACGACGGGCACTTTGATAAGGCACCAGCTTTTGCACGTGCTCACATGCGAGCTTGTTTAAATCTACCATTTTGTTTGTTTGATCCTTTTCTGCCTTACAGCAGAGGACGTTGCTGTTCTCTGATTTTTGCCGTGTTAAGAGCTGAGCGTAAGTAAGTAAGTAAGTAAGGAAAGAGTGAGCTAATAAGTGACGGATGTAGTGGTGCGTGGTTGCAACGTCCCACCTCGAGATAAAAGGTGCAAGCGAGCTTGTGCCTATCTTAAGATGGGCATGCATGCGTGCCTTAAATTGCGTCATTTATTAAGTCAATCGTTCCTAACCGCAACAGAGCTGATGGCCATGGTGCTGTCAGGGCATGCCGGAATTGCTGTCCTAAGACCGCTGTTGCCTAAGGGCCTTACAGTCATAGCCATGCCCCTTAGAGTGACCAGAGCCACACAGTGCGGCAAAACTGCACCTCTCAGATGGGAATATGATGCGCCAAAAGCAGGTATGCTCGTAAGCTTAACTTGCAGCAGCACTAATACCCACGGGGCATTGACTCACACCACAGCGGCTCTACGCAGAGTGTGGGGGATACCACCACGTAACCTCACATCTCTAGTGGGAGATTCGAGCTGCAATTTTAGCTAAAAGGCCACTCTCACTTGTGGTAAAAGGGCTTGTGTCTGGGGTTCTACTGACCCCAGTAAACTAAAAAAGCAAGTCGAATCTCCCATGGCATTTCATGTTAGCCACCTCAAAGTAATGTGGAGGCGCTATCCACCAACTTCTGACGATCCCATAAAGCCCTGATGGGCTTTAAGCTTTTAGCCTTACCACCGTGTAAGGGCGTCAGCACAGTGCACGCTCTGCAAGAGCCCGAGAGCGCTCTTTTTGCAGGTACAGAGGCAGGCGCCACTGAGAGATGAATTAGCCCAAAGTGACAGCAGCTGTGGAGTTGATTGGTGTTGGCAACGTACCCCATCTCGAGATAAAAGGTACAGCTAAGCTTGCACCTCTCTTCAGCTGGGGCACGCATGCTTACCCTAAAGCCGTCAGCTCTTAAGTCAGTCGCTCCTTAGAGGCGAGCCTGCCTGCTCTGACGTGAGTACGAGAACAAGCACTTCTTACTGCGGTTTGCGGTAATGCTCGGTGGTGGGTAAAGAGGGCTATCTGCTTTGCTGTGGTCGCTTTGGTCGTGGCGTCTTGGGCAGACGACCGAGAGCGTGAGAGCTCCGTGCTCCTCTCTTCCCACGTTGTGCTGCTTTAGCGGCCGATCTTCTCAAGGCGCAAGCTGACGGCACGGCGGTGCGCCTCTAAGCTCTCAGCAGAGGCTAAGCGCTCCACCGTCTCACCAATGGCGCGTAAGCCGTTCTGAGTGGCACAGGAGATAGTGTAGCGGCGTCTAAAGTCATCCGTGCCTAAGGCCGAAGCCGTCTTGGCATAGCCGTAGGTTGGCAGCGTGTGGTTGGTGCCAGAGGCGTAATCGCCCATCGCTTCGCAGGTGTAAGCACCTAAGAAGATAGAGCCAGCATTGCGCAGCTTGCTCACAATCGCTTGCGGATCAGCGATTTGCACAATTAAGTGCTCTGGTGCATAGCGATTAGAAATAGCGATGCACTCCTCAAGGCTGGAGGCCTTAATGAGGCGGCTCTTAGCTAAAGCCTTCTCGGCAATATCTTTACGTGGCAGGACAGCAAGCTGTTGCTGTACAGCCTGATCCGCCTTTTGTAAGAGCTCAGTGCTGTCAGAGACTAAGATCACTTGGCTGTCAGGGCCGTGCTCGGCTTGCGACAGTAAGTCAGCAGCCACAAAGTCTGGATCGGCATCCTTATCGGCGATGACCAGCACCTCAGATGGACCGGCTGGCATATCGATAGCGGCGCCTTGTGGATCGTCGCTGACTAAGCGCTTAGCCATGGTCACGTATTGGTTGCCAGGGCCAAAGATCTTGTGCACCTTTGGTACGCTCTCGGTACCATAGGCTAAGGCAGCCACAGCCTGGGCACCACCTAACTTAAAGATCTTGCTGATACCGCACTTGTGCGCAGCGTAGATAATGGCATCACTTAAAGGGTAAGGAGAGGTTAAGACCACTTCCTCACAACCGGCTATTTGGGCAGGAATGCCCAGCATCAGCGCCGTAGAGACCAGTGGTGCGGAGCCACCTGGTACATAGAGGCCGACTTTTTCGATAGGGTGGGTGGCAGTTTGGCAGACGATGCCTGGGACGGTCTCGATAGAGACGTGGCAAGGCTGTTGTGCTGCGTGGAACTTGTAGATATTGGCGTAAGCGGCGTCGATAGCAGCCTTGAGCTCCGGCTCTAAGCGCTCGCAGGCAGCGCTGATTTGCTCTGCACTTAATTGCAGCTCGTCATCAGGGCAGTGGTCTAACTTGTGGGCGTACTCACGTAAAGCCGCATCACCGCGCTCGCGCACGGCGGCAATGATTTCTTGTACTGTAGCCTGCACTTGAGCTTGCGAGCTCTGGGCAGGACGCTCTAACGCCTTTTCTTGATCAGCAGCGCTTAATTGCGCCCAATCAATGATGTCCATGGAATGATCCCCAAAAGCAGCACAGCTGCATAGCCTAAAAGCTGAAAAAGGGTAGGTTGTGGTGTGGATAGGGTAGGTGGTGAGCACCGCGTGGCGCCGCTCCGGCTAAAGCTTAGGAATGAGCGATCTTATCAATGACGGCAGAGAGGATACATGAGGGCAAACACCTACCTCGAGATGAATGGTGCATATGTGTCTCATCCTATCTGAGGACGGTGCCCTTGCTTACCCTAAAGTCCGTCATCTCTTAAGTCAGTCGTTTCTTACTTACATGGAGACAGGAGCTGCTTGCTCTCTGTTGAGCTTCACAGCGTACAGCCTTAACTTAAAGAGAGCGCAGCAGCAGCAGTGTGGACAGTGCTTCTGCTATGAGGCCACCGCTTAGTAATACAGCGCGTTTGTGCTGCTCGTGGTCACACCTCCAGCTTGGCCACCTCTCAGGTTGCTCAGTGCCTCGCGCCGCCCCTCTCCTGATCCTCAGGATCAAGGCGGTCTCGTGCCCCAGCTTAGCTATCCTGCATGTGATGACGCTGCTGCGGACTAAAGAGCCGAGGTCAGAATCGTAAGCGTAAGAGCTTAGAGGGGGTAGCGCTGTGGGTAGTGTGTACCGGCGCTACCTAACTGAGCAGGGCAAGCGCTTGGCTTGGCCTATCTTAAGAACAGTTGTCTTAAGCGCTGGGTGACGGCTTTTTAAGGCAAGCAGGCTGGCCCCAACTGAAGATCAGCTCAGGTGCACCTGCACCTCTTATCTCGAGGTGTGGAGCGTTCCCACTCTTAGCCTTGCAGCTGTCACTTAGGAGAGCGCTTGTTCCTTTGCTGAAAAGCACACGCCGCCAGCACCAGCATTGCTCCGTAGCCATGGCCTGCTGCGGTCACAAGACAGCAGCAGAAGTTCCTGTGAGCAGAGTTTGCCTCTGCTGTACTTACAGCACAACCACAGCGATCCCCTGAGCTTGTGAAGAGGCCAAACCTCTGAGAAAGTAGTGATCTCATAACTGACGGATGCAGGGGGAGTGCTGGCAATAACCTACACCTAGAGATAAATGGTGCAGGTTAGATTGAGCCTACCTGAAGTTGAGGCCAGCATGATTGCCATAAATCCCGTCAGCTATAAGTCAGTTGTTCCTTACCATGGGCGTTAAGTTAGTGGTTCGCTTGGGGTAGTGAAAGAGGCATTTACAAGCCACTTAAATCGCGCTGGAAGGTGTTTCCAGTCTGGAAACACCTCCAATCGACCGGCCTAAAAGCCACTTTAAGTGGCGCTGATGCTGATGTTTAAGCGCTTTTGCTTAACTTAACGCCCATGGTTCCTTACCACTTACTTAGCAGAGAGCACTCTGCGGGCATACTTACCACAACCGCAGTAAAGCCTTAGTCGAGCATCTTCTCGATTGGTACCACCAGAATGGAGGAGGCACCCAGCTCCTTTAAGCTCTCCATAGTCTCCCAGAAGAGCTTTTCACGCGAGACCACGTGTAAAGCCACGCGCTCTGGATCACCCTCGAGCTCAATAATCGATGGATTCTCCGCACCTGGCAGTAAGGAGGTGATCTCCTTTAACTTGGCGCGTGGGGCGTTCATCATGATGTACTTCGACTCTTTGGCCGTCATGACGCCCTTAAAGCGGGTTAAGAGCTTATCTGCTACAGCTTGCTTTTCTGGGTAGAGCTCTTGATCGCGGCCAATAATAACGGCTTGCGACTCGTAGATAGTCTCGACTTCACGTAAGCCATTAGCCTGCAACGTGGCACCAGTGCACACTAAGTCGCAGATGGCGTCAGCAAGGCCAGCACGTGGAGCCACTTCCACCGAGCCGGTTAAGAGCACGGTCTTAAAGTTAACGCCTTGAGCTTGCAGGGCACGACGTAAGAGGTGTGGGTAGGTGGTAGCGATCTTCTTACCCTCGAGATCACGTACCGACGTCCACTCTTGCTCGGAAGGGATGGCAATGGCCAGACGGCAATCACCATAGTTTAACTTGCACACCTCAGTGTAGCCGGTAGGTAAACCGTCTACCTTGCGTTGCATGGCGGTTTCTTCGAGGACGTTCTGGCCGACGATACCCCAATCGACCACATGATCCATGACGAGACCAGGGATGTCATCATCGCGGACACGCAAGATATCAATCGGCATGTTCTCAGCATGAGCGAGGAGATGATCACGGTTCTCGTTAAACTTGACGCCGCAGCTTCTTAATAAGCTTTCGGTTTCGTCGGTCAAGCGACCGGACTTTTGCATCGCGATTCTTAATCGTTTCTTGCTCTGATCAATGTTGCTCATGGAAAACTCCGCCTGTCAGGGCTGAGGCCGATGCACAGCTAGCTTAGGCTAAGGCCTAGACTTAGGCTGTTGCTCTTGCCTGACTAGAGTGTTAAAGGGAAAACGAACTGAGCTCCTTGGGTGTGGGGGCTGGTGTGTGTCTTTGCCTTGAAAGACCACAAGCCCAGAACACAGCTAAGAGGTGATCTCTCACCACCATGCAGTGTCAGCAGGGGGTATTGGCATGAAAAGTAGCCACTGCTTCACTGCGTACAGGAGCGCTCGTGTGAGGTTATCAGTCTCAAAACAGACGCTGCTAACCTCGCTGTAATCTGTGCTGCACGTGACGCCACGCTCAAAGTTACTTGAGGCGTAGCTTGTGCTCTCTCCCAACAATAGGGCAGAGGAAGAGGGTATGGCGCAGCCACAGCTCACATGGGCCATTATAGCTTGAATTAAGATAGGGATGCTGCAAAACGTGAAAAGTAAGCGCGGTTAGTTTAGACTAACTAAAATTTCAATGTGATAGTGATGGATCAAGCGGCCCGTGGAATAGGGGATTTACGGGCGCGAAGATGTGAGGATGTTCACAGGGGCGATTGGGGATAAGTGCACTATTGTGGCGCGGCACTGCGGCTTTGTAGTGCAGAAAAGGGGAGCTCAGGGAGAAAAGAGGGCAGGGGCTGCGGGCACTAAAGCCACATGTTAATGAGTGCTCTCCTAAGTGACGGATGCAGAGTGGAGTGCTGGCAATGGCCTACACCTCGAGATAAATGGTGCCAGTTAGCTTGAGATTGCCTTGAGAAGAGGGCACGCATGATGGCCTTAAACTCCGTCATCTCTTAAGTCTGTTGTGCCATGGCGATTGGTGCTGTCAGTTAAGCTCAAGAGCTTACACGCTGCTTGGGCGCCTCTTTATCACCTTGAGCAAGGAGATGATGATGACTCTCGGCGTGGCGCAGACCTTTCTTAGATCCTTTCTTCGATGCGCTACTGTGAGTCCAGAAAACGCGTTAACCGCTGTAAGGAGAGCGTTTTTCCCTTTGGTTCTTCATGGTGTTTGCCACCACAGGCATTAAGTTAAGCAAAAGCGCTTAAATATCAGTATCTGCGTGCGCCCCTTGCTGAGGCTTTTATGCCAGCAGATTGGCATCTTATCCTGCAAAAACGGTACAAGTAAGACAAAACCGGTGTTTGTGTTAATCCCTTATATAAGGGATTCTTTGGTGAGCCGACTAGCCTAGGTGTTTCCCAGTTGGAAACACCCCAAAAAGCTCATGGCTCATAGATACAAACTAAGACGTAAAAATAGGTGAGCCATGAGCACCGCTGTAAGTTTACCATCAAACGCACAAGTAACAACGTCAACCTTTGAGCCATCTCTTAGCACCACGCCTACTGCCTATAGTTTGCCCCTGATGTTATTGGCTTAAAATCGGCCTTTGCGGTGGATTTAAGCCCCTTGCTGCAGCAGCCTGCTAAGGAGCAGCAAGCATCGCTACCGCGACGTATACCTGAGGTCGATTAAGAGCAAGTAGCTGTGCTTACACATGGGGAAAACGCCAGCGCCGCAAGGCTTACTTAGGGGAAGTAAGCGTCAGCTGCCTTAGGCTGTAGGAATGAGCAGCTCCGCTGGCAGCTGAATACGGGCGCCAATTTGCGCAATAGCTTGCACTGCTAAGCTGTGGCCATAGGCAATGGCCTCATCTAACGAGGCACCGGTCAGCAGCGCGGCAATAATACCGGAGCTGTGGGCATCGCCCGCCCCCGTGGCATCGACCACTGGCTCCCTCTGCACAGGGAAGAGCACGCGCTCACCCTGAAACGAGACTAAGCAGCCCTCGGCATCCAGCGATAAGATAATGGGCCCCGCACAGCGCTGCTCTAAGGAGCACAAGGCCTCTTCAGGATCGGTAATGCCGGTAATAAGACGCAGCTCTAAGCGGTTAAGGTGCAAGATCGGCTGTAGTGCTAACAGCGCCGCTAAGCTCTCTTTGGTCATGAAGTGCACACGTGGGCCCGCATCAAAGAAGATCTGCGTGTGTGGCTGCTTGTGCGCGTAATGTGAGAAATAGAGCTCACCGTTACCCTCGGTAACATCAAAGCCTGCGATGTAGATAAGGTCAGCTTGCTCTAAGCTGACTTTGTCAAACCACTGCGCTTGCATGTGGTTTTCGACACCTGGCACCGCGATAAAGGTGCGCTCACCGTGTTTATCCACAAAGCAGAGGCAGTAGGCGCAATCGTAGGTGGGATCAACTACGAGGGGCTCATAACCATCTGCGGCGAGTTGCTTTGCTACCAGCTGGGCGTAAGGGCCTGCTCCTAAGGGTACTTGCAGATCGAGGGGAATCTTTTCCTGCAGCATGATGTTAGCGACGTTCATGGCGCAGCCGCCCATGCCTACTTTGAGCTCTTGAGCGTAGGAGTCACCACCAATCTCTGGCATCTCTTCCAGTGCTAAGGTCACATCCACAAAAGCACCACCCACAATGAGCACTTTGCCGCGTTGCGCGGGTGCACGGCCATAGCACTGTCCTGTGGCGTTGCGCAGCCGAAAGTTGTGGATGTGGGGATAGGCGCTGGCAGCGGCCGCAGCTGTAGGGGCTGCTAGGGTGACGTGTTGCCAGTCTAAGTGCGCGGTGTTGGTGGTGGTAGCAGGCGTGGTCATAGCGGCGGTCTCTGATAGAGTAGCAACAGGGGGAGTATGGTGGAAGCTGTGGCGCAAAGTATAGCAGTTGTGGTGAGGATAGACATGCAGTTTGTGGCGAGAGTGTTTGCTCCATGGGGTAGAAAAGCTCCTTGCCTGCAACCTCCCTTAGAGATACGTTGCAGTAGCGACGCTTGCTGCTCACTATAAGGTTGCTGCAGCAATGAGCTTAAACCCAGCGCAAAGGCCGATTTTAAGCCCATACATAGGGGGAAGCTCCTCTTAAGGAACAAGAGGAAAGCGCTCTCTGTGATTGAGCATGGGGACTCATGTGCAGCATACCCGCGAGCTTAAGCCCCTTGATGGTGTTAAGGAGCTCAGGGAGTTTCTTGTGGCAAGTGGCGACTCCCCAGTGAACCATCTGGATAGGAGTCTTCAGACCACTCTTAGAGATGATGTAAAGGGCGCAGAGCCGTGGCGACCCTCTTTAGGTTTCGTGGGTATGCATGTGCAGGCATGGGGCGTGACCGTCTTTGGAGCAGGCAGTTGGGGCTTGCAGCCAAAGGCGTTGCCATGGCGCAAGCAGACGTTGCCTCGTACCAGCGTCACTAACAGCAAAAGAAGAGCTTGCTGCACTTTGGGCGCCCTTTTTTCGTTTGTGGGTATGTAGTGGCGCAAAAAGCGTGGTATCTTCAACTTCTGCCCTGTTGCTGTTGTATGTTGGCACTACAGTGAGCAGCTGTTGTTAAGTGAGGAGTACCGTGGTGTAATCGCTATTGGCCTCACTCTCACCACACCATGCTCTCAGCTCACTTCAAAGTGCCGCTGCAGCGTCAGCTAAGCCACCGGCGCAGCAGCCTTGCTTAGGACAACTGACTTAAGAGATGACGTAACTTAAGGTAAGCATGGTGACCCTCTAAGATAGTTTCAGGCTCATCGGTGCCATTTATCTTCAAGTAAGTGACGTTGCCTGCACACCGCCATTCTTCCGTGGTTAAGCCGTTGTCGCCACGCTGCACCAAAGGCTTGGGACTGTCCCAAAGGCTTAGCCGCTTGATCCTGTAGGTGCGCCCGCTGGAGCCTAACTACAAACAGGTGCCACGCTCACGGCGCCTGTGCTCGTATCCACTTTTCACCCTCAGCAGAATCATCCCGAGGTGCTCATGACTTCTTTGGACGCAGATACTCTCCTGCAGAGGTTAGCAGCCCTCTTTCCCTCCTGCATCGTTAATGTTCCCGCCTTGGATGCGGAGCACCCTGCCCACCGCTGTGTCGATTTTGCGCGCTTAAGTCAGCTTGTAGCTACATCGCAATTGACCAGTATTCATACAGTGCAAACCGCTGATAAAGGTGATATTTATGCGGAAAACAAGCATGTTGTACCTATGGGGGGGGGGGTACGACTAAAGGATAAATCAGTAGCCCAGTCAGCAGTACAGAATGCACCGCTGCACGCGGTCACTGGCACTTTAGAGCAGGCTGCACTTAGCGCTTGGCCACGGGCACAGAGTGGCGCTCTTTACGCCATGCGCCCCTCCGTCTATGGCCTCTCATGGCACGGTAAGCAACAGGCCAGAGAGCAGGTAGCGGCGCAATTAGAGCAGGGACGCCAGCTGCAGCAAAGTGCTGTTGCCACTGCTTTTACCACCACCACCACCATTACCAATGCTGATGCAGCTACAAGTGACGCTGGCCATAGGGTTGTTAGTCCCGCTTCCTCTTTAGCATTGGCGGCTCCGCCGTTTCCTCAGACACAGCAAGGAAAAGCTCTGCAATCTGCTGTTGTCGCTGCTGTTGCTCCCGCTGCCGCCACTACGGTAACAGCTGCGGCCTCAGATTCTGCCTCTGCGCCAGATGTAAGAAACTCCGCCCACCATCCAAGTGGCGCTTCTGTCCCTGTAGCACCGTCGCTCTTTAGTGTGGAGAGCTTAGAGTCTTTATGCTCCTTACAGGCGCAGTATGCGCAGTGCTTGCAGCTGATCGTGCTGGCTTACAATCAACCCCAGCTGGCGATGACAGGCAGTGACCTCCTCAAGTGCTACTACCAGCACCTCTTAGCCTGTCGTCCCTTACTCAAAACCACGGGACTCTTAGCGGTAGTGTGCGATGTCTCCCAGCACCATCATGTCCGCTTGCTCTGTGATGAGGTGATGGGCGAGCGCAACTTTGCGGCGCAATTGGTGTGGCAGTGTGCTCCTCAGGTCGATCTTTTTGCCGCGCCCTTTAGTGCAGAGAGTAGGGATGCTCTTGCTGACCAGAGTAGGAGTGAAGATCAGTCTGTGGCTATGGCCGCGCTAGCAGCGCCATTTGGTGCTGAGGCCATGACCGCACCTCTTAGCTCCAATCCACTGTCCTTTGCGGCTACTGATGTGTTACAGGGGGCAGTACCAACAGCTGTGCCTCTATCTGCGGTGAATACAGAGACGGCTGCCGCTGCCGCGAGCCTGTTAACCCCAGCTGCCGCCTCGGTGTGGACAGGGAGTAGGGGCATGACCTGCACCCAGCGTTACGTCCTGCTCTACACTCGTGACCATGCTCATTTCGTTGTGGGGCGCTTACCGCGTACCGCCGTCGCCAATGCCCGTTACAAAAACCCTGATCACGATCCGCGTGGCGTCTGGCATCCGGACAACCTCACCGCCAAGAGCTACTTCGCTAAAAACGATTACCCCATTACCACACCCTCTGGCCGTGTGGTCTTTCCACCGGCAGGCTCTTGCTGGCGCTTTAACCCACAGCAGTTTGCGCAGCTGGTAGCAGCTAACCGCATTTACTTTGGCGCTACGGGGAATAACGTCCCGCGCTACAAGCGCTTTCTCTCTGAGCTGAAGCATCAGGGCTTAGCCCCAAGTACCTTGCTTGTAAAAGACAGAGGCCAGAGCTTAAGTCCACAGGAGTTGCTTTCTCAGCTTTGTTGCCTTGCGTGCATTACGCCTCCTACAGCACTGCCATCAGCAGCATCAGCATCATCTGTGGCCTCAGCAGCCACGTCGCAGCAGGTTGCATTGCCAGAGGTGCTTACTGTCTCCTTAGCAGAGCTGTCCTCAGCATCAGTACCAACACTGAAACAGCATGGTGTGGTACTGAGTGCACGCAGCGCTTAGAGGAGCACAAGCGGTGATCATCTCATGGCTAAAGGGACAAGCTCCCAGTGCACGTGAGGTTAACTTTGCAGCGGTTGCGGCCTTGTTTCCTCACTGTGTCTCTACCACAACCCATGCTGCAGAGCAGATAGAGCAGCACCTCGATTTACAGGCGTTAGCAGCGGCGTTAGGGCTCAGTCGTGACTATGAAGAGCAAAGGATGGCTGCTACAGCCGCCGCTGCAAATACCACCAACACCAACAACACCCTCACTTTGGACACTAAGGCGCCACATGAAGCCGCAGCAGCCATCGCGCCTCATGTGCTCTCCTTTTGGCAAGAGCCGCGTGGCTTTAACTGGGCTGGAAAAGAGCAAGCCTTACAAGAGGCGCAGCAGCCTACTACGCAGACTCTACGTCCTTGCCTTAGTGAGAGTGTGAGTTTTGCCTCGACTGCTAATCTCTACCTCGAGGGCGATAACCTCACCATTCTACAGCTCTTACAGGCATCCTATCGTGAAAGTGTAAAGCTCATCTACATCGATCCGCCTTACAACACCGGCCGTGATCTGGTCTATCACGATAGATTTGTCCACTCTGCTCCAGAGTATGCTCAGCTGCTGGGGCACAGACCTGAGGCCAGTGCTCAAGAGAGCTCTACGCTAAGTGAGGAGCGCTACCACGCCAAATGGTGCTCCTTTATGTACCAGCGCCTCTTGCTGGCTCGTACTCTCTTACGTCCCGACGGTGTCATTTGCCTCTCCATAGACGATAACGAGCAGCACCACTTACGAGAGATCTGTGACGAGATCTTTGGTGAGCAGAATCTGGTAGCCCAGTTTATGTGGCAGCGTGCCTACGCTCCCAAAAACGATGCTACCCATATCAGTGCTACTCATGACTACGTTCTCATGTATGCCCGCGATAAGTCCCGCTTTGTTATGGGCACGTTACCCTTAACCACCGCGCACCAAGAGCGGGCCATTGATAATGGCGATCCCCGTGGGCCTTGGCTACCTTGTGCCCTGACTATCTCACAATGGGCCCAGCCACTGGCTACGCTGGGGAGCACAGCACAGGAGCTTAGCTCGATGGCAGCCCCTGTCTCGACGCAGGCTGCTGCAACTGCGCACACAAACAGCACTGACAGCTTGCTGTTATACCATGAGCTTTACCTTTCTGGACAGAGACTGGTGCTGCCTCAAGGACAGCGCTGGCTCTTTAGTGCTGAGCAGGTACAGAGCTTTGCTGCTCAGCAGCGCTTATTCTGGCCTCAACATGAGGATCTGCGCTCCTTACGTCCAGTACGGGGACAACGGGCGCAGCTCGATAAGTCCACTCTGGAGCTTTTAGAGCAAGCGGCAGCGCAGCATTTGCCGGTGCTAAAGTGCTACATTCTTGAGGATGGCGCCCAAGGGATGGTGCCGCATACTCTGTGGACAAACAAGGACATTGGCTCTAACCACGATGGGGTTAAAGACCTCAAAAGAGTCATGGCCGCTAATGTCTTTGATGGTGCTAAGCCCGTAGCTTTAGTACAGAGGCTGATGCACTTAGCGCAGGTGCAAGCCCATCAGGGAGATATCATCCTCGACTTCTTCTCTGGTTCTGCTACCACCGCCGAAGCGGTGATGAGGGCTAATTGTGAGGATGGGAGTAAGCGCCGCTTTATCATGGTACAGCTTCAAGAGCAGTGCTCTCCAGACAAGCCTGCGGCAAAAGCAGGTTTTGCTGACCTCTGTGCTTTAGGTCGTACCCGTATCCGTAAAGCAGCTCATCTCCTGCAAGAGGAGTTTCAAAACACTGTCTATGACAGCAATATTTCCGTGCAGAGTGCTGCTGCCGCTCAGGCCAGAGCCGCTGGACGTATGGCGGTAGATTTTGGCTTTCGTGATTTTGTGCTTACCAGTGGTGACTGTACAGCCACAGCAGCAGGTGAGACCACTGATCATGCTGCTGCCTATGGTGTCGCTCAGGGTAAGACCGCAATGGCAGCAACTCTGGCTTTAGCAGATAGTGAGGCCGAGGCATCAGCACTGCACCTAACCTCTGGAGCCGAGTGCTCCCATGGGGAGAGGCCTCTCGATTTGCTCTTTAGGGCAGCCTTAGAGGTGGGCTTACCTCTAAGCTTGCCTTACTCCTGTTTACAGGTGGCAGAAGAGTACATCCATGTGCTGCAAGATCACAATAAGGGGCGGGCGCTGGTAATGTGCTTAGCCTGTAACTTAGGCTCTGAGGTGTTGGCTCAGCTTATTGCTCTGCAGCCGCAGCGCTTGCTGTTATGCGCCTCTGCCATCTTGTGTGCAGACACTATGGAGCAGGTTCCCGTAAGTAGCGCCGAGGCTCAGTACTGGCCACTTAATCACTGTGGGCAGCAGCTGCTACAGAACTTATCTAAGACGCAGGTGTTGCTGGTACGCCCTGAGGAGCAAGCCTGTGTGTAGATGGCGAGGGTACAGCTTAGGCTTGAGCTGGGGCAGAGTCTTCGGTTGAGCCTCTCAGACTGCGTTTGTTTTGCGTGTTGCTACCTAATTTTCGTGGGGTGAAGCGCGCAAGCGAACTGGCTATAATCTCCTGCGGTTAGCTCTTCACAGGAGGAAGCAATGTCTGCAGACAAAGAAGCTCGTCTCAAGGAGGCAGCAGAAAAAGCCCTTGCGGAAATAAAAGCAGAGCTTGAACGCTACACGGAGTGGCTCAGCAAGGCTACCGATGATCCTAACAACTTCGTTACCATGTCTCAGATAGAGATCTCAGATAGAGATGGAGTGGCATACTGTGATGCAAACTGTTAGGGCCAAGCACGCTGCGCTACTCGCAGAAACAAAGTCTATCCTCTTTGAGGAGGCGCAAACACCAGCTCACGACTCCGCTTCTTCCCAGAAAGAAGATCACAATAACGAGCAGCGCTAAGCGATCATGCTTCTGCACTCCTCGTACAGTTTCTCCCTCTCTGTGGTGGTCGCGGGCTGGTGGTGAAGACAAACTGCGTCAGGTGCGTTAGTGCCTGTGGTTCGTAGTGTTGCATGCCCTTTACAGCACAGCGCTCATCTCTCACCATTGTGCTCACTGGGCAATAGCAGCGGACATCACAGAGGGAGAGCAACATCAGCAGGTAAGAGTCACTTCATGGGCGCTGTGGCTTCACTGGGAGGCTTTATGGGGCGGGCGCTGGTAGCGGCAGTGTAGTGTGGTGCTGACGTGTTGTAGTGTTGTGTAGAGCGGGTAGTGCCTTACTTCGAGGTAGGCATGCAAGCATGCATGCTTGCTGTGGTGTTTTACCTGTGGAAATGCGCCTCAAAAACACCGTGGCTCCGCCTGTTTTTCTCTGCCAGTGACGAAAAAAGCAGTGCAGGCGCTTGCGTGCCCGCAGCTTCTTGTTAAGATGGATACTGGTAAGCAGGCCACAGTGCTGTGGTTGCAGTTCCTCATGATGGCAGATCGTGGGAGAATACGCTGTTGTTTGCTGTTGCCTGTACCGTAGTAAGTGTGCCTTTGGCGGCGGAGTAACCATGTTCCCAATCGACCGTATTGCAGAGATTCAGCAGCATCCTCAAGATTTTAAGCTCCTCGAGCGGGTACCGCTGACACGCGATGATGTGCTGGCGCGTCTTCCCGTGATGCTCTGCGAGGCCACGCCAAACGAGCGTGTCAGCTCCATGATTTTCCTTGACACTGAGACAACGGGTATGAACCCAGGTCGTGACAAGATCATTGAGCTGGGCATGGTGCGCTGCACTGTCTCTCTCGACCGTAATATCATTCTGTCAGTCGATAGTATCTACGATGCTTATGAGGATCCCAAGATGCCAATCCCTCCTGAGATCACTAAGCTGACAACCATTACAGATGACATGGTGCGTGGGCAGAGCTTTAACACTGACGAAGTCATGAAGTTCTTTGCTGACCGCCCTTTAGTGGTAGCGCATAACGCCAAGTTCGACCGGCCCTTCTTTGACCGCCGCTTCCAGAACTTAAACAAGATGGCATGGGCTTGCTCACAAAACGAGGTTGACTGGGGAGTGCTAGGCTTTAATGGCGTCAAGCTTGAGTTCCTGTTGCAGAGCAATGGCTACTTCTACAATGCCCACCGCGCCAGCTATGACTGCTTATCCCTGTGCTTCTTAATGCACGTGCAGCCAAAGGCCTTAGAGATGCTGATCACCAACTCCTTGCAGATGACGTATCGCATCGATGCGGTGAAGGCACCTTTTGACATTAAGAACACCTTAAAGGAAAACGGCTATCGCTGGGATGCAGACAATAAGCTCTGGTACATCCAAGTAAACGGTGCTGAGGATGCGGTGGCGCAAGTTGAGTTCTTGGGCCGCTTATATCCAAATGCCTTTGATAACGTGCGTGTTATCTCCTACACGGCACAGGATCGCTATCGCTAAGACAGCAAGCGTGGCTTATGCGGGCGGGATGCTCTGTGACGTGCGCTCGTTGCTGATCTACGGTATAAGGTAACGAGGGCACGCGGTTACGAGGCTGGGTAAAGAGACGAGTGCAGAGGACGCTCGCCTGTTGTCATACAGCTTATGAGCAAAAGCTCAAGTCTGTGGAAGCTACCACCACCGCAGGCACATGTGGCGCGTACAGGTGATAGCAGCAAAATGCTTGGGGCTTAGTTTCTTCAGTTGCGTCCTTGGGGGACTAACGTTTGAGTCTAGGAGCAGGGCAGCGCCGCGTGCTCTGCGGGGGGCTTTTTTGGGGCTTGGCTGTGCCTCTGCCCATGGGGAAAAATGGTGCAGCCCTGTCATTTTTGCACCATTCGCTGTTTCTTTGTGGGGCGTTTTGCTTTATATTAAGGCGATTTTTGCATCGATCTTTATGCGTGGCTGTCTATTACAGGGCAAAACCTCAGAGAATCTTGCTTTAGCGCTTTGCATGCGCTAAGTGCCGCAAATTGTCCGCATCTGTCACCGGCCTGAGCTGTACTTTCACAGTGATGACGGTAAAGAGTGGTTTTCGCCACAGACAGGCAAGGTGGAAACAGACTGCATCTCAGTGAGCAGCTACCACTACCACATGTCATGAGATCAATGCTGCTAGATGGTGGCCACAATCCCCAGTGTCTTAGTGCTGTAGCCTCAATTCTGCTCATTCTTGCCTCCTGACGCTGCCTCTTGAGGTGGTGTCTACACTGTGGGGACGAGCTCAATCAAAGCACTAAAGACGCGCCCCGTGGTCAGGGCTAAGAGGTCAAGGTAGGTAGTTAGCTCAAACGAGCCTAAGCAAGGGATAAAGTTGTCTTTATCCGGCGCTTAGTCTGCGTGTGCACCAAGCATGCGGTAGTTTGGGTGGCACCTCCAAGGTCAAGCTCACAGCTTGCTGGTTAAATTGCGCTTGTGTGAAACATTTGCTGCTTTGCCTTGAGCGGCTCGCATACGCACGCAGTGGCGGGAGCCATGGCGCTTGTCCAGTGAAAATTGTGTGCTCAAGGATCAGGCATGTTTACTTACACTTTTGGTATTGAGGAGACCTTAGCAATCGCCGTGGTGCTATTGCTGTTAGGCCGTTACATCAAAGAGATCTTTACCGTTCTCAAGCGCTTCTTTATCCCTGCTCCGGTTATCGGCGGTATCCTCTTCTCCCTCATTACTCTCGTCGGTCACGAGACCAACACCTTCCAATTCTCCTTCGATCAAACGCAAAAGAACCTCTTAATGCTGGTGTTCTTCACCACCATTGGTTTTGCCGCCTCCTTTAGAATGCTGGTGCGTGGCGGCTATGCGGTTATGATCTTCTTAGGTGTGTCCATCGCCCTGATTTTCACCCAAAACATTGTTGGTATCGCGCTGGCTACGCTCTTTGGGCAAAACCCATTCATGGGTTTAGCTACCGGTTCGATTGCCTTAACCGGTGGTCACGGCACCTCGGCTGCTTTCGGCCCACTCTTAGAGCAGCATGGCCTTGAGGGTGGCTTAACGATTTCCATTGCCGCTGCTACTTATGGCTTAGTCGCTGGCTGTATGATCGGTGGCCCAATCGGCCGTCGTCTCATGACCCGCTACCAGTTACATGCTTCTCCAGACCAATACAATCGCGTGGTTGAGAACGCAGAAATTGTGGAAGGTAAGCTCACCAAGGAGCAAAAGAACATCGATGAGCCGCTGCTGTTTAAGGCTGCCTGCTACATCATTATTGCCATGGGCTTAGGCCACTACATCATTTTGGGTGTGTCGATGCTGGGCATCACGCTGCCAGCGTATTTAGGACCAATGATTGTGGCCGCGATTATCCGCAACTACTTGGATGTGAACCGTCGTCCCGTGCCGCTGCACTCCATTAACGTCATTGGCTCGATTTGCTTACAGCTGTTCTTAGCCATTGCGCTGATGACCATGAATCTGTGGGAGTTAGCGGCCTTAGCTATTCCGCTTATCACCATCCTCTTAGCGCAGACCGTGGTCATGGGCTTATTTGCCTACTTTGTGACCTTCCGCATTATGGGTAAGGACTACGATGCGGCCGTAATTGCCACCGGTCACTGCGGCTTTGGTATGGGCGCGACGCCAAACGCTATGGCTAACATGGAGACCTTTACCGGTGCTAATGGTCAGTCACCAAAGGCCTTCTTTGTGGTTCCTATTGTGGGCGCACTCTTTATCGACTTCTTTAACTCAGCGATTCTTACAGGCTTTATCATGTGGCTCTAAGCCAGCTCCCTGCTGAGAGACAATGCGTCTGCCATGGGGTGAGGTCGCAATTGGCGATACTGAGGCAGGCGCCGAGCGTCAGAGCTCCTTGTTACATTGGCCTACACTGCGGTGTGGGCTTTTTTGTTTCTGGCAAGCAAACCGCCACGTAACAACAGCCACGTATCTCCATCTGGAGCAGACACCCACAATGCTGTGTTAAGCGTTGGTTGGCAAAGAGTGAGAGCGTTTTCCCCTTGTGCGTGAGCAAAGCTACTTGCCATTAACCTACCTCAAGATACGTCGCGGTAGCGACGCTGGGGGCTCCATATATCATTTTCTGCATCAAGGAGCGTCACCACACCGCAAAGGGCGATTTTAAGCCAAGGACATAGGTGGGAAGATACTCTGCCGGAGCCAGAGAGGCAAACGCTCTCACCATAAAGCACCATTACCTGACAGCTGGACTTGGGCAAACGCAAGTGCCTGCTTGCAGGCTTTCAGGGTAAAAACGGTCGCATAAGGCGCCGTTAGGCGCTTTTTATGATACCTGCGCATTACCTCCGTACCACAACCATCACTACCACAGCTACTGCTATGCTTGTCCCTGTGACGTCGTTTACGCAGCGCTGGCCTAAACGCTTGTAACCACCGCCTTAGCCGCTGTGCTGCTGACACCCAAACTGGTGTGAGTTTTATCTGCCCTCCATAGCAGCATGAGTTACTAAGGTGCTATCCGTAAGCGTTGGTTCTTTATCGTAAGCGCGGGATGCACTAAAAAGGTGTGACCTAATTTGGTTCGTTTGTTGAACGAAATGGTCACGATCCTTGATAGACACATGAACCTACTTACAACAAAGAACCAAGCGTTTGCATTCTAGTGCTGTAATCTTGTGCAGGTAGGTGCGCAGCTGGCGAGCAATAAGTGGCCATAAGTACCCCAAAGAACGCGGTGCAATAGCCCTTGTGATGCTTGTCTCTGCCCAGTCCCAACCACAATGCGTAAACGCTTGCTATTGATACTACACCTTGAGTTTCTGTGGTGAAAAGTTTGATATGCCTCAAAAACTGAGGCTTTCTCATTTGGCAAGCTTTGGCTTTTAGGCTAGCCTAACCATGTTGTAACGGGAGCGCACATCTAGCAAGTTGTAGCTTGCTCGGGGCGCTCCGTACAAAGCGGCAGCTGCAACTTAGCTTGAGGTGAGCTGAAGTGAGTGCTGCTGTACCACTAAAGAGCAGGCCAAAGTTACTGGTCTTTTGCTGGTTCCCGTAAATGAGGTTGCAGCAAGTGTCACTTCTCATCTGCCTGTGCTGACGCGAGACTAAGAGAGCTTGCTGCAGTAGGGCATATGGATGTGATGTGATGTGATGTGATGCTTGTAAGAGCATAGGTATACGCCTGCAGCGCTGTTGACGCTGTTTGTGAGGAGACGCGCGCTTTGCGGTGCTGTGCAGTGTGTTGGGGCACAGTCTAAGGAGCGGGGGGATACCTCTTAGACGTGAAGACGTGCTGGCACAAAGAGGCAGGAGAGAAGCGCTCTGTGCTGAGGTGAGGGCAGAGTGGTTTCACTGAGCTTCTGCTTCACTGCGCTTCTGGTGGTTACCCACAGAGATATAGGCAACAACCGCAGGGCGTTCGAGGTAGAGAGTTTTATGTTTGATTGGTTCCTGAATCTCCACAGCAAGGTGAAGCTCTTTGTGCTGTCATCTTCGCTGCTGGCCATGCTGATTATTGTGGCGGCTATTGGCTATTACTCCGTTTTGCAAAGTATTAACGCCGCCAATGATATCTCTGTGGTGTTAAACCGCTCGTCGGCCCGTGTGAACGCCGTGCAGCAGACCCTACGCAGCTTTGACAATAACAACATCACCTTCTTAGCGGCCTCAGTAGGGTCAGATGAGTCTACCGATAACTACCGTACTCGTATTAGCTCCATTTTGAGCCAGCTGAAGCAAGCTGTGGATACGATGAATCCTAAGCTCATTGGTAACTTGCCGTCTAATCCTGCTTACGAAGCGGCCATTTTGCAGATCAAAAATGACATGCAAGAGGTGGATACGCTCTTTCGTGGCCAGTTCATGGGGAAGATAGAGACCAGCCGTTATGAGGCGCTGGTCTTCTACATCGATGATGTTCGTCCTCATGTGACGCAGATGTACCAGAATCTCTACAAGCTGGTAGCGACCCAGAATGCACTTGTGATCAAGCTGGCGCAAAGTGGCTCTGATATGACCTACGCCTATATCGCCATTGCAGTGGCGTTGGCGGCGGTAGTGCTGGGCATCATTCTGTCGTGGACTATTTGCTCTTACATTACCAATTGCATCAAGCGCCAAGAGCACTTTATGGCGATGATACGCGAGGGCAATTTCAACTTTGATCTGGGCAAGTACTACAAAGACGACTTCGGCAGCATCATCGAAAGCATTGGTGCCATGCGTGACAACATGAACCATGCGCTGACCTTGGTAAAGATCAACTCAGAAAAGACCGAGGCTTCCTTAGATCGCATTGTGGCTTTAGCCCATGAGACTGCCGATAAAGTCAGCGATTGCGAAGGCCGCAGCATTAGCGTTTCTGCAGCCTCTGAAGAGATGCTGAGCACCACGCAGGACATCGCCAAAAACTGCGATGACGCCTCGAAGCTGGCCAATGAGACCAACGACATCATTAATGCCGGTGTAGCCAGCATCAAGAGCAGCATTGACGACATCCGCAAGCAAAGTGAAGAAGTGCACGCTAACTCGGTGGCGGTGGAAAAGGTGGCCAAGCGCTCCATGGACATTAATTCCATTGTGAGCACCATTGAGGATATCGCCGATCAGACCAATCTGCTGGCCTTAAATGCGGCTATTGAGGCGGCGCGTGCCGGTGAGGCTGGTCGTGGCTTTGCGGTGGTGGCCGATGAGGTGCGGGCTCTGGCAAGTCGTACTGCTTCTTCGACCAAAGAGATTGCGGAGATGGTCTCTGACATACAAAAGGATGCAGCGGCTGCGGCGACATCGATTAACAACTCGGTAGCTTCGATGGAGCTGACCACGCAAAACACCGCTGAAGTTGAGAGTCACATGCACGAGATGCTGGAGCATGTGGATGCGGTTAATACCCAGATTTCGCAGATTGCCTCGGCGGCTGAGGAGCAGAGCACTGCGACCAACGAGATCTCGCAACACATTCATGGTATTACCAACCTGACGCAGGATGCCAACCATAAGACGCAGGACACGCTGGGCATCATTGATGAGACGGTGCATCAGATTCACCAGCTGCAAAGCAGCCTGTCGTTCTTTAAGCTGGGTAATGACAAGTTGCAAGGCGATCTCAAATAACTCTAACTCTACCTTGAAGGGCTGTGTGCGCACAGCCCCGATGCTTAAGCCTCGCTTTATGCGGGGCTTTTTTAGTGCGCCCAGTATGGGTGCTATCTATAGGGTTAAAGTCCCGAACCGACCCCGCTGGTGGGAACGGTTAGTGAACTGCAAGGCGTCGAGTGG
>CASEBB010000100.1 GCA_949286015.1 uncultured Succinivibrionaceae bacterium
GCAACCTGCTAAGCTTGGATATATGCGGTTTCAATGAGTGGTTGACATCTCATTGTCAGCGTATCAATTTTTATCACTGCAATTTGTGGCGCTCACTAGCCTGAGCCTACATTAAGGAGATGCCAGCATGATTGCCATAAATCCCGTCGTCTATGCAGTAAGTCGTTCCTAAGTTGCCATCCAGAGAGGTGCTTTTCCCGCCTGCCTTCTTCCTTGGCGCCACTTGCCGACTCTTCTGTGCATCACAGTAGCTGTTGCTCTAAACAAGGCCGCGTATAATACGCTCTGGTTCTGCTCAGACAGACCGCATTCCCTGTCCTTTCCTTTCTTGTTTACGGAGCACTTATGGCTAGCTTCTCTTCCTTCGCCGACCTCAAAGACCTGCAAAAGCAACTGCGCCAAAAAGAGGCTGATCAGGCCCAAGCTAAGGCCGATGCCATTATCGTCAGACCTGAACAAGAGCAGCACAACCCCTTAAAACAAAAGGCCGCCCGCTTAGCCGCCTTTACCTCCACTGCCGTAAAGGCCCAAGCTGACAAGCAGGCTAACTTACAATCCCACGCGCAAGCCTCGCAGCCTATCAAGCATCAAGAAACACAAGCGCCGCCCCGAGAGCGGGATAAGTCTGCTGCTGTAAGTAATGAGCGCCGTGCTGAGCGCCATAACCGTGAGCGTAACAGCGGTAATGCCGTTAACGCCGCTAACGCCGCTAATGGCGGTAATGGTGGAAAGGGCCGTGGTGCCCGCCCTCAAGGTGAGCGTGGCCAGCGCTCCCACGCGTCTCAAGGAAAGGGGCAGGGACAGAGCCAGCGCCAGAGCAGTAACCGCCATCACCGTGATGACAAGCAGCGCGAGCAACAGCGCCTCGATCAAGCTTTGCAGCGCCTGCAGCGTCACGCCGATAAGATGCGCGCCCCTGATAAAAAGGGTAATGGTCAGCAAGCTCCAGCTGACGCGGCCTCAAGCCGCAAGCAGTCAGAGCAGGCAGGTAAACAGCAGCACCAGCGCCGTAATAATCAAGAGCAGCGCCCTCGTCAGGAGAAAGCCGCCTTACCACCACGTGAGGATAGCCGCCAGCCTCAAGCAAAGGCCGCTCACAGCAAAAAGGACAATCAGTCCGCCAAAGTACGCTCCCCTCTGGTGGGTAAGTACTTTGATGTTGAGGCGCTAAAGGCGGTACGCGCAGCTCAAGATGAGGTGCGCTATCAGGATCGCCGTCAGCTCTATCGGGCCTTAAATGACCTTGATCAGGTGATCAACCGTGAGGTGATCCGCCTGCAGCAAGAGGCCAAGCGCCAATTGGCGCAGCACGCTCAGCAAGCGCAGCAAGCTGCACCGCAAGCAGCTCCACAGCAGCCAGCTCCAGTGGCCTCTGTTGAGGCACAGCCTGATAGCACCACGGCTCCTGCCGACGCAGCCACTGCCGCTGCCGCTGCTACCACTAGCGACACGCCTGTTACCACGCAGGACGGCACCACTGCGCCTGCTACTACCGCTGCTGCTAACTCTGAAGCTACGCCTCCAAAAGCGGTGCTGCCAACTACAGATGAGCTCTTAGCGCAGGCACTACGCTCGACTGTTGTCACCACGCACCGCCAAAAGCTCTTAGAGCAAGTAGCGGCCGCCCAGCAAAAGCTCAAGCTGCGTGAGGAGCAAGTCCCAAGCTTAGAGTACCCTGAGCAGCTGCCAGTCAGCCAGCGCCATGATGAAATCATTAAGGCTATTAAAGAGCACCAAGTGGTGATCATCGCTGGTGAAACGGGCTCAGGTAAAACTACGCAGATCCCAAAGATGTGCCTCGAGGCCGGTTACGGCCGTAAGGGCCTCATTGGTCACACCCAGCCCCGTCGTATTGCCGCCCGTGCCGTGGCCGCGCGTATCGCTGAGGAAATGCACGAGGAGCTCGGCCGCAGCGTCGCCTATAAGGTGCGTTTTACCGACATCGGCTCTGACAGCGCCTACATCAAGCTCATGACTGACGGTATTCTCCTCTCAGAACTGAGCTCTGACCGCCTCTTACTTAACTACGAGGTGGTGATCATCGATGAGGCTCACGAGCGCTCTTTAAATATTGACTTCCTCTTAGGCTACTTAAAGGGCCTCTTAGAGCGTCGTCCTGAGCTAAAGCTTATTATCACCTCCGCTACCATTGATGTGGAGCGCTTCTCGGCGCACTTTAATCACGCCCCTATCATTGAGGTCTCCGGTCGCACCTACCCTGTAGAAGTGGTCTATATGCCACTTTTAGACGACGGTAAGGGCCTTTACATCGAGAGCCCAGATGGCACCGGCCATTACGAAAATCAAGGCCAGCAGAGTAAGCCGTCTGTACAAGAGCTCGCGGCCGATCCTGAGCTGAATGAGGGCCCTGGCGCGTGGCGTAACAATGACGCCACTCCCGCGGGCTCCTTAAGCGCCTTACGCGCTGCTATGGCCACTAAGAGTGCGGGCAGCAGTAATGCGGCAGCCAAGAAAAAGGCCGCTGCCGATGACGACCGTGACGTTATCGATGAGCTTGACATGCGTCAGGGCATCTTAAAGGCCTTTGATTATCTGCAAGCACAGGGACGAGGTGACACCTTAGTCTTTCTCCCAGGTGAGCGTGACATCTTAGACGTGGCGCAATTCCTTCGTAAGGCCTCCTTACGCGATGTGGAGATTGTGCCGCTGTATGCCCGCTTAGCCACCGCCGAGCAGAATAAGATCTTCACCGAGCACAGTGGCGTGCGCATTGTGCTGGCTACTAACGTGGCTGAAACCTCGCTTACTGTGCCTGGCATTCGTTACGTGATTGACCCAGGCTTAGCGCGTATTTCGCGTTATAGCGCCCGCACTAAGGTGCAGCGCCTGCCAATTGAGCCAATATCGCAAGCCAGCGCCAATCAGCGTAAAGGTCGTTGCGGTCGTGTCAGTAACGGTATCTGTGTGCGCCTCTACTCCAAAGAGGATTTTGCGCAGCGTCCACAATTTACTGACCCTGAGATCCTGCGCACGAACCTCGCCTCGGTGCTGTTGCAAATGGCCTCGCTCCGCTTAGGCCGTATTGAAAACTTCCCGTTTATTGATGCGCCTGCACCACGTCAGGTGAGTGACGGCTTACGCCTGCTCCATGAGTTAGGCGCCACCACTGAGCGCCCTGAGGCTCTTGTAAGTGCCAATGACAGTAAGAGTGCCAGTGGCTCTGGCAGTACCAGTGGCTCTGGCAATGGCAATTCAGAGGTCGTAACTGCTACTCCGGTAAACCCACGCCACAATCGCTATGACGACGGTGACAGCTTGCAGCTGACTCCTATTGGCCGCACGCTCTCGCGTCTGCCTTGCGATCCGCGCTTAGGCCGCATGATTGTCGAGGCCAGTAATAACCACGCCTTAAACGAGGTGCTGATTATTACCTCCTTATTGGCCGTAATGGATCCGCGTGAGTACCCTCTTGATAAAAAAGAGGCCGCCACGCAGTATCACAGCCGCTTTAACGACGAGAAGTCTGACTTTTGCTCGATCTTAAAGCTCTACGACTATCTGCGTGAGCAGCAAAATGAGCTCTCCGCTTCGGCCTTCCGCCGTAAGCTGCGTCAGGAGTTTTTATCATTTCTGCGTGTGCGTGAGTGGTTTGATGTGCTGCGTCAGCTGCGTGCCAGTGCCCAAATGCTGAACCTCGAGTTTAATCAGGTTGCCGCCGACTATGAGAGCATTCACCGCTCCTTAGTCTCTGGTCTCTTAAGCCAGCTGGGCATGATCGAGCCAAGTGGTAATCTCTACACTGGTGCCCGTGGTACGAAGTTCGTGATCTTCCCTGCATCGCCACTTTCTAAGAAGCCTCCAAAGTGGGTGTGTGCCGCCGAGCTCTCGGAGACGTCACGCCTCTTTGCGCGCACCGTGGGTGCCATTGATCCGAGCTACGCTGAGCCTAGTGCGGGGCATCTGCTCAAAAACAGCTACGCCGAGCCACACTGGTCAAAGAAGAACGGTGCGGTGCAGGCTTACCTCACTCGTACTCTCTACGGTCTGCCTATTGTGCAGCGCCGCTTAGTGCAGTACCAGCAAATTGACCCGAAGTTAAGTCACGAGCTCATGATTCGTGATGGCTTTGTGGCGGGCAATATGGAGTGCCGTCACCGCTTCTTTAGCCACAACCTGTCCTTAATCGACGATGTCGAGTACTTAGAGGACAAGGTGCGTCGCCGTGACCTCTTGGTGGATTCTTCTAAATTAGAGGACTTCTATCAGGAGCGCATCCCGCAGGAGATCTGCAACCTGCGCGACTTTGATAAGTGGTGGCAGGTAAAGTCCAAAGAGGATCCGCATTATCTGGACTTTAGCTACGAGCTGATTGCCAAGACCGACATTATGGCGGTGGACGATAAAGCCTACCCTGAGTACTGGCAACAGGGCTCTCTGCGCTTTAAGCTCACCTACGTCTTTGATCCGACCGATGAGCGTGATGGTGTCACCGTCCACATCCCGATCACGGTCTTAAATCAGGTCAAGGCCGATGACTTCCTGTGGCAGATTGACGGTTTACGCGATGAGCTCTTTGCCTCGCTCATTCGCTCGCTGCCAAAGCGCTTGCGCCGTAACCTCATTCCAGCTCCAGAGTACGCGCAGGCATTAGCGGAGGCCTTACGCCCTGATGTTCTGGCGCTGCATGGTAAAGCGGATGCGGCAACAGTGGCGGCTGCTGCTTCTGCCAATAAAGGTAAGAAGTCCTTATCGGGGCGGCAGGTGAGCACCAACGGCAGTGTAGAGAACCTCTGGGTAGCTGTGGCTCATGAGCTGACGCGCATGGGCGGTGAGCTCATTACGGTCGATGACTTTGATAAGACGCAGATTGAGCCTTACCTCTTTATCAACTTCGCTATTGAGGGCGTGGATGGTCAGGAGATGGCTTTTGGTAAGGACTTTATTGCCTTATCTTCGCGCTTACAGAACAAAGCCCGTGAAGTGCTCCATCAGGTGGTGAAGTCCCATCGGGTGACGGCGCCTGCGCAGGAGTGGGAGTACGGCACCATTAAAAAGGAGCAGGTGACGCGGCAGGGCTCTTTGCGTATCACCGCTTATCCGGCCTTAACTGACCGTGGTGATGGTGTGACCTTAGAGCTTTATGACAACCCTGAGCGTCAGGCTAAGGCCATGCGTCAGGGCACCTTAAAGCTCTTAGCGCTCAGCTTAAAGAGTCCTGCGGCCTACCTTGAGACGCATCTGCCTAATCGGGCGAAGCTCTCGATGTACTACCAGCCTCTGGGCACGATTAAGGAGCTGATGCAGGATCTGACCATGTGCGCCATTAACAACATTATGGAGCGGCATGGTGGCGTGCCTTGGGATGAGGAGAGCTTTGCGCGCCTGAAGAACGTAGTGCGTGCGGAGCTTAATGATGAGGCCTTGCATGTGGCGAAGATCGCTGAGCAAAGCCTTGTTAAGGCCCATGAGCTCAAGCGCTTGCTCAAAGGTCAGATCACCTTTGATCTGGCCCGCTCCTATGCTGACGTGTCGGCACAGTTAGACCGCTTGGTCTACAAAGGCTTTATCAGTGAGTGTGGTATGGAGCACTTACAGGAGCTGCCACGCTATTTAGATGCGGCGATTGAACGCGTGGGGCGTATCCACCGTGATGTGGTGCGTGATCAGATGTATCTGCGTACTTTGGAGCAGATTCAGGATGATTACGAGCAGGCATTACGCAGCTACCATGATGACATGGTGCCAGCGCCGCTTTTAGAGGTGAAGTGGATGATTGAGGAGCTGCGGGTGTCTTACTATGCGCAGCATTTGGGCGTGAAGGGCCCGATCTCTGACAAGCGTATTGACGCGGAGTTAGAGCGCATTAGCAAGGAGTACCCGCCGCAGCGTTAAGGCTAAGGCACAATAAGCTCAGGCTCAGCTAAGCCTGAGCTTTAGCCTAGTGGTAGATTCGGAAATTAACGAGGAACCCCATCCATAGCCGTACAGGCGCATGAATGGGATCAATTAGGGGCATTGGACAGGCGTGATGAATGTCTGTTGCCCTTGTTTTGAGGGTAATGGTTCCTCGTTAATTTCCGAATTCTTCACTAGCCTCACCCTTGTAGCAGCATGCGCCTGTGAGCGTGCGCTGACAGGCGTGCTTTTACGGTGGTGGTGGTCTTAAGATAAGGCGTCTGCTGTTACTCCTCGCCTTGATGCCAAGGCGACCACAGAGAGCTTGTGCTTAATGGCAGCAACCTCTTTAAGATGCTGCTTAGGGTAGTGGGTTACCCCATGGTGGCACGTGACCATGCAGGTCAGAACTTAAGGTAGGAGCACTGTGCTCTGCCTGTACTGGGGCGGGCGCTGTAATCACCGCTGCTGCTTTGCTGCAGCCGCAGCCATGTCGCTGCTACTGCGGCTGTTTTTGGCCATTTTATGAGCTTTTTCTGTGTCACGTGAAACATAAAACACGGCCAATAAAGAGGCGCGGGCCGCGCGCTCAAGTATGGTGCTGTAACCCCGCAAGGTAGCTAACAGCACCACGTTAAGCGAAAAAAGGCACAAGTCCGTGTGGGCTTGCACCTCTTTGTGTACGTCAATCTACAGGCCGTTGTAGCGAGCAGGGCTTAGTGTTCTGTGCCCGCATGGGGAAGATTAGTGTCCTGCGCCGTTTCCTGCTCAGTGATCTGCGCTGGCACTGGCTGCTGCGCCTGTTCTTGAGCCTGAGCCTGCTCTGATGCCTGCTCCTGCACCTGCGCAGGTGCCTGCGCTTGATCCTGCGCTAAAGCAGCCTTGTCCTGCTCCTTTTCCCACAGATCCATGACGATGGGGTGCTTAATCTCCATTAAGAAATCAAGCACTGGCTTGTAGGGAAAGTTGAGGTGCTTGGCCACCACCTTTACCGTCCACTCCGGTGAGCTGTACTGCACCGGTACCGGCTCCTGTAACGCGTGGAGCACCTTATGACGCATCCACTCGGTCAGAAGGGGCTTGCGCCCACCGCGCGCCATGTCAGTAAGCCCTTTGAGCCCCATCTCTAAAAAGCGGTTGATCCACTTACGTGCTGTCTTCCGATCGACGTGCGTATGCTGGCAAACTTTGGTGATGGATCGCTCTTGGGTAAAGAGCACTACGATCCTGTAGCGTAAATGCAGACGCTGATCTAAATCACGATCTCGACGTAGGGCGTGCTCCATTTTGGCAAAATCAGGATGCGCCAAAATGGCCTTCACTATCTTTATTTTGTCCTCACGGGACGAATTCATACCAAACCCTCAAGCAGCTTTTAGCATTTTGACTTTCCTGCTCTGGTCTTAACGCCAGCCTGTTTGCTTGAGTTGAGGGCCGTAAGCAGCGACACGTTGCCTCACAGCCAAAGCTTTAAAGGTGGTGCCATCTTGCTGTACATGCCGTAAGCAAAGACTTGCGTCTAAACGACAAGGAAGAAAGGAAAAGCTATCTTTACTGGAGTTCAGGTCGCCTCATAACCTGCTGTGCTGCACTTTACATAGCTCCTTTACCACAGGAACCACTAGCACGAGGGTATCTCTATTCTGAGTTATCCCAGTAAAGCGTGACCATACGCTTCATCAGTAATCTGCGCAGCGCCTCTCACAAGACAAGAATAAGAGGGGCTGGCAAGCTGGTATGGTCTTGAGCTTGACGGTATGACCATTGCGGTCCTAAGCCACTTACCACGGGCTTGCAGGGCTATATGGTCGAGCCATAAGGTAGGCAAGTATCCAGTGGGTAAACACTGGTGAAAGGAGGAAGTAGGGTGCTTGCTGTAGAGCGTCTGAGGAGTAATCCCAAAACAAGCACCAAGGGGCATTTACCACTTCAAAGGCAGCACGTCTTGTCCTCACTAACTTGCTGCATGCTCCTTCGGTTGGTCTGTCTGTTTTACTCTGTATTGACAGCGCACCTGCCCTTGGTTGCGGGCGCTCTCCTCTCGTACACAGAGAGCGTATGCGCTATTTACAGCAGACAAAGGCCTCCGCCAAGCTTAGTTACGAACGTGAGATTTGCTCACGAATTTGCACCGCCTCCTGATCGAGCTGCTCCTTGGTAGCGCTGTCGATCTGTAAGGCTCCCGCTAAAGCCTGAAGATAGTTCTGCTCTTGAGCATTGTCAGCCACAATGGCGGCAGCAGAGAGACGGTACACGTCCAAAGCCTGCTCCCGAGAGCTCACCTTTTGTGCTAAAGCACGTGGATCCAATGGCGCGTTCAGGTACTCACGAATGAGTTGGTTGAAGTTGCTGTCAGAGCTTAACTGCTGCGCGGTGCTGAGAATCATCTCTTGCTCTTGACGATCGATATGACCGTCAGCACGGGCGGCAAAGACCATTGCCTCAAGCAGCACCTTACCCATGTCATTGGTGAGCATGAGTTGCTGTTGCTGCTGTTGCTGGTTGTAGGCAGCAAATGGATCGTCACTTGCGGTCTGGCCATAGCCTTGAGGGGCGCCGAAGCCGCCCTGAGGGGCGCCAAAGCCACCTTGCTGTGGCTCGCCATAACCACCCTGAGGTTGGGAGTTTGGGGTGGCGGCTTGTCCGCCGCTTTGCCACTTTTGGTACATCTTATAAGCAAGTGCCGCTAAGGCGGCCGTGCCACCGATCACCGCCACATTTTTGGCGGTGCGTTGCACGTTTTTGGAACCACCAAAGAGGGCACCTAAAACGCCACCGACGCCAGCTGCACCTAAGAGACCGGCTTTGGAGTCAGGAGCCTTTGGCAGATTGCTCTGCACGGTGTCCTTAAGCTGGTTTAACTTGCTAAATAAGTCGCCCATAACGAACCTCACGCTGGCAAAAGCATTTTGTGTCACTTAAGAGTCTAGGCTGTTGGCTGCTACCTAGATAGCAGGAACAGACTCTCTTGTACTGTTACGAGAGTATGCCAAAAGCAACTTAGCTCACGCTTAGGTCTGGAGTGGGGACGCGGTTGCTCTGGCTCTAAAAACAGGGAAGGGTAGCTCTTTACAGTGCCACTACTGCACTTGCTGTTGCGTGGTGTGAAGGTAACGATATCTTCAACTTTACTGAGGTGTCATTGACGGCACAGTGGGGGGCATTATAGCAGGATTTTCCATTTTTAGGTATAGAAGAGCGTGTTATAGATAGACAAGGCACAACAGAGATAAATAAGCCAATTACAGAGAAAAGCTGTTGCTCCTATGTGGGGCAGGTAATATTGGGCACCAACGCCGTAAAATAGCGCTTTGTTAGGCTGTGCAGAAAAATGGGGCTTTTGCAAGGGCAGAGTGGAAAATCCTGCTACGTAAAGATGTCACTGGTCTAGTCTATTGTTAACAGAAATCGGGGCTCAGCAGGCAGCAAAGCAAGGTTCACAGGATCGAAGTGGCAGGGGGAAGGTGGGTGGAGCTGAGGTGAGAAAGAAGAGCAGTGTGCTCTGCTCTTAGGTGGCAATGGAGGCTGCGGAGTACTTGTCTTTGCAGGGTAAGTTATCGGTTAGATCTATGGAAAAATGACTGCCGTA
The DNA here is from genome assembly GCA_949286015.1 of uncultured Succinivibrionaceae bacterium. Lineage (GTDB taxonomy): Bacteria > Pseudomonadota > Gammaproteobacteria > Enterobacterales > Succinivibrionaceae > Anaerobiospirillum. The sequence continues at coordinate 9,446 of CASEBB010000100.1, forward strand.
GTGATGCGAGCGGCACGATGTGAGTGCAGTTTGCAGCTGGCTGCATGCAGGGGAGGGGCTGGTTTTGTGGCTCTTTGCAGAGTTTGGTGGAGAGGCTACTCCAAGCTGGGTCACGCCAAACGCCATCATAGGGGCCACCATGCTTGATCGCAGGGGCGCTGCTGCTTTGTGGCTTCCACTAAACTCTGAGGAGAGCTGGTTTTTGGGGGTAAGGTCAGCGTCTTGGGCTGGGACAAGAGCTGCTTAATGGTTGCTGCGCAGCAACGTGGAGCCACTCAAAGTAACAACCATCTAAGAGTAGGTAGGTAGGTAGGTGGGGGCTTACGCTCAAGATAAGGGCGCCGTCAGGCGCTTTTGAGGGTTCCTACCCAAGTTCGTAACCCCCAAGGAGCAAAACCCTGAAGAGTAGTGCTGGGCAGAGAGTAGGGTGTAGTAACGCTTGTCTTGTGGTGCTGTAAGGTTGGTGCAGGTGCTCCGAGGTTAACTGCGGTAGGCAGGCTGCGCGCAAGCGTAAAGCAGAGGGCGGGGTAAGGGCAGAGATAGCACAGAGGCTACTTGAGAAAGGGTTGCTGCGCCTTTACGCGGCGAGAGCGCGGCGATAGTGGCAGGAGAGGAGAAAAGAAGAGACGCAGGGAAGAGGAAGAGAGTGGGCAGTAGGAGAGAGGACAGCAGGTGGCGTCGCACGCCTTGCTTAGGCTGGAAAGCTTCACTTCCCAGCCCTAAGCGCGCTATCTACAGCTAGCTGCTTGCCAACTTAAATGGTGTTGGCAAAGACGTTTTGCAGCTCGACGTAGGCAATGTCCTCATCTGGGCCATCAATGGTTACCGTGACATCCCAGCCGCAGCGAATGCCTAAACCCATTAAGGCAAAAATGCCACCCTTTAAGTCAGTGCTCTTGCCATGGGTCTCAATGGTGATCTTGCTCTGGAAAGCCTTAGCAGCCTTAATGAGCACACCAGCAGGACGGGCATGAATACCGTCACGGTCTTTAATGGTGTAAGTAAATTGCTTCATAACGCCCTCGCGCATGAGGAAAGATAGAAGGAGGAGCCAGCATGTGCTCTGTGAGCTCAGAGCCATAACAACAGGTAGAGCTCGCTTACAAGTAGAGTTGCCTGTGTGGAGCGTAGTGGCGCCTGTGTTGTCGCAAAGTATAGCATGCTGCTTTGGCTTCACGCGTGATTGCGTGTATTGGACTATGCAAAGGCGCGACATTGGCGCAAGAGCAGGCTTAACTGGCTGTATGACAAGAAGAGCTGACGCCACCTGTTACAAGGGATCACACCTACAACGCCCGCCGCCCAATGATACAGAGGCAGCATCTCCTAAAGAGCACCGTGGCTGGCCCCGCTATGCTGCTGCCCAACTGTAAGCGCCAAGGGGCCGTGTAAGCGCCAGCGGAGGCGTGGTGCGCAGTGGTGGAGAGCGGTGAGGCTTTAGTTGGCAAAGACGTCAATCAAAGGCACCGTGCGGCCTTGAATCTCACCGTCAAGCAGGGCATCAACCACGGCATCGTTGTAGAGATCATAGATTAAGCGCAGGTGCTCCGGACGCCACTCACTGGTAAGGAAAAGGCGCCCAGTGCTCTTTTGCTTAATACCCGCAGGAATGGTCTCACCCTGCCACTGACTTAAGCGCTGGGTCAGCAGCTTGGCAAAGTCCACCGTAGTACGACAGGCGATGTAGTGGGTGGTATCACCTCGTACCGGTTGATAGCTGTTTTGCAAGAGGATGGCACCGCCATCTAACGCTTGCTCGGTATCATGCAGCGTAAAGCCCACCATTTGCGGCTCTAAGAAGTACACCGGCCAAAAGTGAGTTATGGTGCCACGGTACCATGGCGAGAGGCCGCCATGAATGTTAATGAAGCGGGCATGGGGATTAAGCGCAATGGTCTCTGCACTGAGCTTATGGCAACCGTAGCTGATCACGACGTCGGCAGGATGCTTACGCATAAACTCGTGCACCTGTGGCCCATTGAGCTCCTCACGTGGAATGGAGAGCACTGGCACATGTGCAGGGAGCGAGTCGTTGCCCGCAAAGAACTCCTGCTCGGCCTTATCGCGCAGCGCAAAGTGATGCGTAAAGAGCGTGCGCAGGTGCGCAGAGATGCCCTCAGGTGGGGTAGGCAACATAGGCTCGCGTACTTCTGCTACCCAGCCTGTGACCTCACACTGCTGACAGAGTTGGCTTACGATGTAGCGGTGGCGTAAGTGATTGCCGGTGATGAGTAAAATGCGCATGGATTTGTCCTTAGTCCCGTGCTCAACAAACACGAGCTCTGTCTTTGCGTAAAGCTTAGTGTTGGCAGGTGAGTAGTCCTTTGTCCGCGAGTACTTGGTACACGGCAAAGACATCACTTAGTGGGGTTTGGAGGTATTGGGCGAGCTCGAAGAGTGAAATGGTGCCATCAGCGAGGCTGAGCTCATTGCGGATGAGGTCGAGCAGATTATGGCCATCCATAATCGCATCGTTCGACATGTTGAGATTGGTGCGGGAATTGAGGCTAGGATAGAGGTTTCTTTTTCCTAATTGTGGCTCACCCCCCCCCATGTCTAAAAATTGGACGTATGTTACTCAATTCATAATAATTAATAAACGCAAAAAGCTGGCTAGCGCTGCTAAAGAGGCTGTCCAAGTGGAAAAGACGCTCGTTATCGCCAGAGGAGTGGTATTCAGGGTAGGTAGCGTAGACGGTACGGCTGGCCTGCACCACTGGCAGGTTAAAGCTGGCGGAGCAGTATTGGCGCTCATCGGAGCCGCTGTTTGGCGTAAACTCGCGTAAGTCGTAAGGACGCACCTCGCCTAAGCTGCGCACATAAGCATGCTTTGCACTTTCCTCGGGGCTTAAGTCTAAGCCGGTAGAGCGTACCACAGGAATGCCGCTGGCGCAGGTACGGACAAAGCGGTCGATGGCATAAGGTGACTTTTCCCCTTTGAGCCCACTTACCCAGTCAGCACGGGAGAGCTTAAAAGAGAGTTTGGTGTCATCGGCGCCATGCTTAGCTGCAAGGCAGGTCAGAATGAGGCCGTACTCGAGCTTTTCTTTGAGCTTAGCGCTGTGATCTGAGAGGTAGCAAATCGAGCCAATGGTCTCAGGGTTAATGATAAAGCGGTAGTTGAAGCGCCGCACCGGCATGGCCTTGAGCTTCTCAAAGAGCATGAGCTGCACTAAAGGCCCCGAGAGCTCATTGTTGAGCATGCACGAGTGGCAGAGGTAGGTGCTGATAAAGATGGTCTTAGCCGTCTCTGGTGCTACGGTCGCAGGCAGGACATACTCTCCCACGGTGACACCATCTTCAGGGCGGTCGCTGCTTTTGACCACCTCAATTTCCACGCGATAAAACGGAGCTTTGAGCTCATTGCGCTGCTTTTGTGTGAGGCACAAACCCCAGCGTGGCTTGTAGTAGGAAGTCACGTAAGGAATGGCATCAGGCACAGCAGGATAGCTGTAGAGATGGCTATCAAGCTCATCACGGGTTAAGATGCCGCTAAAGGATTCGGTGAAGTTGAGGGCGTACAGAGGGTTATCTTGGGTGTCGAGCACCAAGGCCTCGTTGGCTTTATTGTCGTCTAAAGCCCAGAGGCGTGCGCGTACCAGTGTCCAGTCTGGGGGTACAGTCCAGTCTAAGACTTCTTGGCCCGAGTGGTAGTGCAGCGGGGTAAAAGGCAGGTAGCGCGAGAGAATGCTGAGGCTATCGCGGTAGCCTTGCCCCGTGAGTGAGCGGCACAAAGGCAAAAGTTCGTGGTAGAGGTTGTGAAGTTCGGTGCTATCCATAACTACTGAGTGTGGTTAACAGACAAAGGAAACGGGGGGCTCCAATGCATCTATCCCGCCAACAGGGGCCTTACGCGTAAGGCCGGAGTGGCATTGATAGCGGGGCGGGACGGTGTTGCTGGCGGTAGAGTTTTAGAGATGGGGTGGCTTGTTTAGGGTGCTGCTTATAAGCGTCAGCTCAAAGTGAAGCTTTAGAGGGCGGGCGTTTTTCCTCATGTGTGAGCACAGCTCCTTGTCATTAACCTCTCGCAAAGATACGTAGCGGTAGCGGCGCTTGCTGCTCCATACTGCTCCCGATCAGCTTGCTGCCTCAAGGGGCTTAACCCCATCTCAAAGGCCGATTTTAAGCTCATAACATCGGGAGAAACCTCGGCAGGGCCAAGGGGAAAGACGCTCTTATACCGTTCTGTTCTTCTCGTACCATCCTGTCATACCCAGCCCCGTGTATGCCTGCACATGGGCGGCTCAGTGCAACACAGGAGTGAGATGATGATGATGATGATGATGATGGCACCAACACTACCAATCACAAGGCTAGGTACAGCAAAGGCCAGAGGCCAGTATTGCCGTAGACAGGGCGGTCTTTATATCCGCGAACCTAAGAGCTGACGCGCAACACAGAGCGTCAGCAGCGCATCCCTCATGGTGATGAAGATGCGCCAAACCAGCTTGTGAATGCCATTGCTGCCACTTACAGCACTCTTTGTACGGCGTTATGATACACATGTGACTAACGTCACAAAATTTAAGTGACTGATCCCATATAGGCCATAGCCCATGTAACATCAAAGGTATTAGTTTGAAT
>CASEBB010000101.1 GCA_949286015.1 uncultured Succinivibrionaceae bacterium
GAGGACGTGTGTACGCTGTGCTTGGCTAAAGCCCCAAAACTAACTGTCGGCTAACCCCACTCTTACGAATGGGGCATGCGCCGACAACTCTAGGTCAATCGTTCCTTAGCTCCCCTCCTTGTTGTTACTGTTAGGGGGTAACGTAAAAGATAAGAGACAGCGCCATGACCAGTAAGGTCGCTCAGGTAGAAGCGTCTCTTGGGGCGTAGTGGTAGCAGTAGCAGCGGCTTGAGTGGCGCTGATAGTTGTGGCTGTAGGGTGAAGCTGGACTGCCGCTGCTGTAGCGGATGTTGCCGCTGCGGTGGCGGTAGCAGCGGCTGTTGTTGCGCTTGCTGCTGCAGCTGTGGAGGCGTTGCGACAGAGCAAAGCATTGACCCCTAACGCACAGCTACCATGCAGTAGTGTGGGTACGGCCGCACTCTTGTGCAGATGGTATTCAACCTCACAATCCAGCGTGCGTGGCCCTAAGGCCAGCGCTAAGAGCTTTTGCAGATAGCGGCCACATGCTTGGTGGGGCTGTAAGGCCGCACATTGCGCAGCATTGCGCGGCTCTAAGATGATACGGATGCGGCGCTGCGTCGCGGGGTAGTGACGTCCTAACATGCCCTCTCGCCCTAAGACGCAATTAGCCCGCCCCAGCGCGGTACGCAACCCTTGGGGTAAGGGATTCATGGTAAAGATCCGCTCATGAATCTGCACGTGGCAGTCTAAGGCGTGGCTTAAGAGGGTCTCCAAGGCGGCAGCACTGCCCTGATCGAGGCCGTGCATTACGCTTAAGGCTCCACAAAGCTGCGCTGGGGATAGCTGATAGGTAAAGTCGCCATTAGCTCCCAATAGGGCTAAGCACAGCTGAGCATAAGATGTCTGTGGCGCAGCCTGCGCCGACAGCGCGGCGGCGGTGTACAGCTCATTAAAGCGTGCCGTGAGTAAGCGGATAAAGTCGCTTAAGGAGGTGGTGCCATCTTGCTCTTGCAAGAGCAGCTCTTGCAGCAGCTCCACAGGGAGCGGCCCCTCAAGGCTCAAGAGACTGGGCGTATAGACACTGATTTCTACCTGTCCCGTTTCCAAAAGGCGGATGCCTTTAAGCGGCGTGCTATGAGGAGAGAGGGTGACGACCGTGCGGTAGGTGATCGGCTCGGCAAGGGGACTGAGCTTAGTAATCAGCGTCACAAGGGTGGTCAGAGAGACCTCTTGCGCGCGGTGTTGCAGCATTAGCTGGATCCAGCTAACTAGCGCATTAAGCGCCGCCTGCGGGCGTTGTGCCGTACCATCTTGGGGTAGTGTTTGTGGTAGTGATTGGGGATTTGATAGTTCCCTCTCCCCCTCATGCAGAGGAGAGCCATTTAGTGCAGCCATACACCCACCTCTTCTTGGGTAGTGGTCACCACCTGTAATTGGGCACGGGTATTGAGTGCTAACGCACTTAAGAGCACTTGCGCCAGCAACTCCGCCACAAAAAGCGCACCACTACCACCTAAAAAGCTCTCATCGATGGTGACCGTCAGCTGCGTTCCCTCCTCAAAGAACACCACACCCTGCGCCAACACTCTAAAGGTCATACGCTCGCGACTAAAGCCAACAATGCTGCGCGCTAATTGCTCGACCTCTGAGCTGTGGCCACCGCAGGCTACCAATAACGCTCGCAAATAGGCCACAATCTCGTTATTGTTTTGCCGTAACAGGGCCGTGGTATTCATGAGCATAAAGGACAGCAATTGCAAGTCGTCAGCAGTGGCGGTAGTGAGCGCCGCCGGTGACATCTTGATCACCTCACCTAACACGGTGCCCCTGAGGGCAGCGTCGTTACTGCGTACCTCGGCCCCTTGCACTAAGAAAAAGGGCAGGTCGCCATTAGAGCAATAGCATTGCGCCACAAAATCGCGGCCTAAGTCGCGCAATTGCGGCGTCAATGGATCACTGCTATCTTGCCTTACAGCTGCCAATTGCTCTTGCTTTTCGGCAAGAGCGTTAGCGACGGTTTGGGTGTACGCAGTGCCGCTAAATGCCACATATACATTGCTCAGGGCATAGAGCGAACGCGGGGTGGCTGTGACCGGCGGGATGCGGCGCTCGAGTGCAAAGTATGCCGTAGGTGCTGGCCCCAAGCCGTCGGTGGTGCTGGTGGCATCGGTGGCATCGGTGGCGCTTTGCTGTGGAGCTAAGTAGTCTTGCTCGGGCTTAAGGCCTGTTAGCGGCACGGCCCTAAAGCTCAGATGCTGTTGCTGATCGTAGCACTCAATACCATTGACTGTGAGCACCTCATAATCGCGCGGATGGGTGCGATCGATGTGTAGCTGATACTCAGAGCGCAGGGTGAGCGTCAGGCGATTGGAGCGCTGGGCAAAGATGTTGATCAGTGGCACCACATGGGTCAGCAGGCTCTCGGAGGTCAGTGGGCTACTTAACTTACAGTCGCGCTTAAAGACAATAATGAGACGTCCCGAGTTCACTCCTAATTGCTGCCACTGCTTGAGGAAATGCTGCAAGCGGATAAATTTGCACAGGGCAGGGTAGTGCAGGTAGAGTGCTAAGTAGTCCAGCGCGGCGGCACCGCCCACTACTTCATGGAGCAGATTGGGCTGCTGATAGAGTGTGGCCGTGCAAGGCAGTAACTCCAACTCGTGTAACTGCCTGCGGCCGGAGACGTCGGTAGTGCGCACATACACTGCCTGCTGCTCATCACGGAGCAACTGGTACAGAGAGGAGGCCTCAATCTCCGGCAGAGGACAAAATAGATCGAGGGGCTCATCTAAATGCGCTTGCTTTTGACGCCACGCGCGGATGGTGTTTAACGGGGCGCTCTGGCGTACCTCACATGCGAGCACACTCTTAGCTTGCGCCGAGAGCTTGAGTTCAGGGAGCTCGTCGCTAACCCGCTGATGATACGTCCACTCGGTTAATTGCACCGGCTGTAGTTGCAACGGCCACAAAGCACTAAAGGTACAGTCAGTTTTGTGGATAGTAGGCAGTTTAAAGCGCTGCGTGGTGGTAATAAGTGGCAAGCCCCCATCGGCGGTGGCGTGCATTTGCACACAGGCTAAAGCCGGTAGCGGCATGTTAAACAGCGGCGCGGTGTGGGCGACTAGTTGCTGCAAGAGGCGGGAGTGACCGGCATCGAGCTTAGCTTCGACTTGGGCGGCAAGAAAGGCGGAGCCTTCGAGCAGGCGCTCGACGAAGGGATCGGCGCACTCAAAGTTACTGAGGGCGAGGTAGGAGGCAATTTTGGGGTAGGCGCGGGCGAAGTCCTCGGCGCTAGAGCGCAGGGCAGTGAGGTTTTTGCGATAGTACTCGAGGAAGTCGGCGGGCATAAGGCCTGATCTCCTTGCTGTTTACCTGATGCTGTCTTTGCGGTGCGGTGCTCACCTTGGGAGGCGCTAATGCGAGTTTGGTGGTGGTGTCACGTTCCTTTAATGCTGGTAGCTGTGAACGCGCCTCACGTTACCCTTATCTCAAGTTGGGGATACAGCCATACCCAAGAACCTAAGAGATGTAGCCCAGCTCAGAGAGCAACATCATCAGCATCACCACTAAGGGTGGTCTGAAGATGGTCACCATCCAGATGGTAAGCGTGGGCAAACGCAACCGCCACCACTTGCAGCTGGGAACCGCTAAAGAAATTGAACTCTGGGGTGGCTTAAGTTCACAGGCATAGACTACAGCCCAGCTCCACTCTTAGAGTTTTGGTGGTGTTTCGGGGGTTGCCAACCATACCCAGAAGCAGAGCAAAGTGCTTGCTGCTTTTTTGTGTGGTTACGCCGCGCGGTGGCTCTGTCTGCTTTTTACTCCGGTGGTAGTGGTTGAAGTTAGCGGTGAGGGAAGTTACCGCCGGTGCTATTCTGCGCAAGGAGGCACTATCTTAAGTGGTAATCAGGGGAGCGCGAGAGGGAGGCAGTCCTACTTTGAGATAGGGCGGCTGTTCAGCTGATACTAAAGCAGCGCTTTACACGCGTCCTGTTTTGAGGTGTACCACATTGGTACTACTCTCAAAATCAACCTCGGTAGTGCAGATAAAGAGCTGGCCATCCAGCAAATTAGCTTGCACGCGCGCCCGAATCTCGAGGCTAATCGTGTGCGTGAGCTTATCTTGTGGGTTACTGACAAGAACCACCTGCACACTCGCAGGATCTAAGCGCGGCTCAAAGTGCACCAGCTGCTCACGAATAAGTTGCTGTAAGCGCGCAATCGACGTCGCGGCATAGGAGCGCCCACAAAAGTCACCTAAGCCCATGCCTAATACAGAAAAGCTCAGCTCGGGATAGTACTGTAAATCGCCCAAGCGCGGGTGCGAATGGGCGTTGAGCAAGAGCGTAATGTTGTGCAGAATTTCCGCACGGAGCAGCTCTTTTTTGCGCTCGGGTGTGAGCGCGGCACTACTAGCACCGGCCTCTGGAGCGTGTAGGGCTTCTGTGTCTGGGCCCAGAGTGGCGGGAGTAGCATTAGCGCTGGGTGTCAGTCCCGTCGCGCTGCTGCCGCTTGCGCTGGGTGGCGGCGCCGAAGCTGGCGGCGCCTCTGGGTAGCTGGCATCATGATCAGGCTTGTCACTGAAGATGCGGCCACTGAGCACAGAAAAAGTACAGGGTAGATAGTGGTGCGCTAGTAGCTTCGGCTGCCCCGTCGCGGGGGATAGCGCGGTGCTGGCGCTTGTGGTGTTCGTAGCAGCGCTCAGGATGCGGGGGCGCTCCCCTAAAGTAGCAGGCACAGCTATGCTCCCTCAGCTTTATCCCTCACGTCCCGCCGCGCGGGGCAGTGAGCCATTCTCACTTACCTTAGTTAGAGTTGCGGCAACACCCAGACTATGTTCGCTACATCGTTGCAGCATGCAGCCTCGAGATAATGGTGGCAACCTCTCCAAACTACAATGGCTGTCGCCAGCAGCGTCGCTCTCGCGACGCACCTCTAAGGTAGAGCAAAGGCAAGTTGCTGCTGTGCGCTCAGAGTGAGCATGACATTGAGTCAAAGCGGCGGCGCTCTTTCTAGGAGAACACTTTGAGTTCAGCGGGGTTGGGCTTAGGTTCGCGCTTAGGGGAGTGCACCACACGGCAGACGGCCACTTTGCGGCACCGACAGTAACGGCAGCGCCTTAGCCGGACTAAAACGTTGCCGAAGACGCATGCCACAAGGTGAAGAACGATTGATTTCATAAAAGACGGAGTTGGGGACAAGCATACGAACCTTACTCAAGATAAGCTCCGGATTACCTGCGCCCATCAGCTTGAGATAGTGGTCGTTGCTATCCCGCTGTAAACGTCCGTTTCCTATGAGATCACTCATTACTAAGAGCTTGGGTGGCCGTAGGCACCACGCGCTTTAGGCGTTCTCGATCTGGTTAAAGTTAGCCTCGACGGCACCATCCTTGGTGTTGTCTGGCTTAATTGGCGTGACCTTCCACGTGAGTTTGCCTGCCACTAATTCCACGTGCTCGACTGGCAGGATACTACCAGTATCGGTCTCTTTGCCCTCAATGGTGGCCGATAAGACCTTGACGTTCTCCAAGGTCACCTCGTAGACCGGCACTTGGCTACCACCAATGGCGCGGCAGACGGCAAAGTTGGCTTTGGCGATCTTTTGGCCGGACATGCAGTATTGCTGCAGTTTTGGCGTGGCCTTATCGACTAAGTGAGTGAAAGCAAAAGGCTTGAATTGGCCACGACCGGCCACGTCGCTGACGCGCCCTGTGGCCACGTTTTGCATGGAGCCGTGCTGAAAGTCGATGACTTCGATCCACTTGGAGTGGGCCTTGTCGTAGGAATCACCGTCAATACCGTCCAACTTAATAAAGAAATCGCTGGCCATAGAAAAACTCCAATGATGACAAAAACAAAGACACGGCGTAGTGAGGCTAAGTGCTCAGTGCCGTGGCTAAAGAAAAAGTTAGATACGATGCTATCTTGCAGTAGTGGCAGTGGTGGCTGCGCCTCATATCCTGCAACAGCAGAGGGGGCTGTTAGTGCGCACACGCAGAGGCTCACCACCACTCCCATTACAACCCGTGTGGGTCAACCTACCAACGAGATAGATTCCGTCAGGTGCTGCGGCGGCCGCTCCTGTGCCCCCAGCTGTTGCCTACGAGGGCGTTTTCTCCCTGTAAGCACAGCTCATTGCCATTGACCTACCTTAGAGTGCGTCGCGGTAGCAACGCTGCGGAAGCTGCATTCAATTCAGCAGCGGAGTTGGCTGCCGCCATTATCTCGAGGCTGCATGTTTCCCCAGCGGAGCACACAGAGTCAGTGGCTTAAGATTTAAGCCTGCATGGGGTAAATGCTCTCTTGCCTACAGCTACTCTGCGTAGCCATGGAGGCTAATGTTGGCGCTCATTGCCTGACTAAGACTAAGACGCGCCGCTTGGCACCTTCGCCGTTAAGCGCAACGAAGTAGTCAGCCCCTCCAGCTGATAGTGAGGGCGCAGATAGAAGCGGGCATTGTAGTAACCAGGCTGCCCCTCAATCTCTTCTACCTCTACGCGGGCCTCAGCCAGTGGGTACTTGGCCTTGATTTCCTCAGAGGCGTTCGGATCAGAGGTGACGTAATTGGATATCCAATCAGACAGCCAATTTTGCATGTCCGTGCGCTCTTTAAAGGAGCCAATCTTGTCGCGCACGATGCACTTTAAGTAGTGCGCAAAGCGCGAGGTGGCAAAGATGTAAGGCAAGCGCGCACTTAACACCGCATTGGCCGTGGCATCAGCGTTGTCGTACTCTTGTGGCTTGTTTACCGTCTGGCCGCCTAAGAACACGGCATAGTCCGTATTCTTCCAGTAGCACAGTGGTAGGAAGCCGTTCTTGGACAGCTCCGCTTCACGTCGATCGGTAATGGCGATTTCTGTTGGGCACTTCATCGCCATGCCGCCATCATCTGTTGGGAAGGTGTGCGTTGGCAGGTCAGCTACCACACCACCAGATTCCACACCGCGAATATGCGCACACCAGCCGTAGTCGGCAAAGGAGCGGTTGATATTGACGCCCATGGCATAGGCGGCATTCATCCACACGTAATGAGAGGAATCACCATCTGAGGTGTCCTCAACAAAGGCAAAGCCCTCCACAGGGTTGGTGTCTGGGCCATAAGGCATACGACTTAAGACGCGTGGCAGCGTTAGCGCAACATAGCGGCTGTCATCTGTCTCACGGAACGAGCGCCATGCGGCATATTCTGGGGTTGAGAAAATCTTGGTTAGATCACGCGGCTTGGACAGATCCTGCCATGAGTCGAGGTTAAACATCGCAGGCGCGGCCGCTGCGATAAATGGCGCGTGCGCCGCTGCGGCAATTTGCGCCATGCCCTTGAGAACTTCGATGTCAGGGGCGCTTTGGTTGAAGTAGTAATTGCCGATTAAGGCGCCAAAAGGCTCACCACCGGCCGTACCGTACTCATCTTCGTAGATCTTCTTAAACAGTGGGCTCTGATCCCACGAGCTGCCCTTAAACTTCTTGAAGCTCTTGCTCAGATCGTTTTTGGAGACATTGAGCACACGAATCTTGAGGCTCTCGGAGGTCTCGGTGTGAGAGACGAGGTAGTCAAGGCCGCGCCAAGCGCTCTCTAATTCGGTAAAGTCTGGGTGGTGGATGATCTCATTGACCTGAGCACTGAGCTTTTTATCGAGCTCAGCGATCATGCTCTCAATGGTCTTAATGGAATCGCCGCTGACGAGATTGGCGTTTTGCAACGCTTGCTCGACTAAGACATTGACAGCGCCTTGGACGGCGGTGTTAGCCTCTTCCGACTTTGGCTTAAATTCCTGCTGGAGCAGCTTCTCAAAGTCAGAGACTGCGATGCCGGAGCTGGCCGCTTGCGGTGCAGCTTGATTTGCTGCCGCGCTTGGCTTGCTTTCACTCATAGTAATGCCAATACCTTGTTAAATCTGCCGCGATCGAACCTGTGGGGCAGCGGGTGTGTGTGGTGATGGTGGCGCTCAGCGTCGTGCTTAAAGCCGTGCACCCGTGTGCAGTGCGCTTCTGCCTCCTAGGAGTTGCACCTAATTTTCCCGAAACCGCGCCTATACGGCCTTTACCTCAGAGTATGTTCCTTTACAGAGCCTACTCAAAGATAAGGTTGTGACCGCAACACGCAGCCATAGCACCCATCTACAGATGATGGTGCGCTGGTGCTCGTTGCTGGTCATAAAGTAGAAATGGCTTGTTTCTTAGGGAAAATAAATACAAACCAACTCCTCAATGGCTGCGCTTGACGGGGCGCTGTTGTGTGAGCGCTAGATCTTAGTTGCTCGCTGCCTCTGTCGCAGGGGCGGCGTTAGCTTGATCATCTGGCTTCTTTTGCGCCGCTAAAGCTTGCAATAAGGTCGGGTCTGCTAAGAGCTTGGCAATTAAATCTTCGGCGCCACTCTTGCCATCCATGTAAGACAAGAGATTGGACAGCTGCTCGCGGGCCTGTAACAGCTGCTTTAAGCCCTCAACCTTAGCGGCGACCTTATCAGGGGTAAAGTCATCCATGCTCTCAAAGGTCATGTCGACAGCGATGTTGCCCACGCCGGTCATGACATTAGGCACGCTAAAAGCCACGCGTGGCTTCATGCTCTTTAAGCGCTCGTCGAAGTTGTCGGCATCAATAGAGACGAATTCGCGGTCGGCAACTTTTGGTAAAGGCTCGGCAGGCTTGCCTGAGAGATCGGACATGACTCCCATCACAAAAGGCAGATTTACCTTTTTCTCGGCACCATAAAGCTCCACATCGTACTCAACCTGTACACGTGGCGCACGATTTTGTCCAATGAACTTCTGGGCATCTTTGGCCATGTTGCCTCCAGCTGAAAAATGCAATGTTTTGTATGATGGCCAATCTCTGCACAGAGGTCAATAGCTGGTGCTGCAGAATCGGTCATAGGTCTGATTTTAGATGGTTGTAGGTGGCCTTGGTGCGATGCAGATGCAGATGCAGATGCAGTTTTGTATGCACCTGCGGCGCCAACATAGCACGATGCCGGTAAAAGCAGCTTCTATCTTGAGAGCAGGCGGTATCTTTTCTGCTTCAGCGGCGCACTTACTGGCTGTTTTGTAGTGGTATTGCTGCGCGTAGATATCCTAAGACGTGCCTTACGACGCCATTATCTCAATATGTGACTACGTCCACTCCCCACTCTTAGATTCTTGGGGAGGCTTTTGGGGATCCACATTGCTGCGCTTGTGTCCCCCTCACTATGGGCGGGTAGAGAAAACGTCTGGTACGATCCGACAGTTTACGCGTGCAGACAAAGGTCAGACATCGGCAGTACCTCGACCGCCGGATTTTGAGAGGCAACCGCGCGGGGCACTTTTTGCGTGTAATACGGTGTCTGCGGAGCGTTTAACGGTGCCAGCGGCACGTTTATCTGCGGTCTCTTGCCGCGCCAGTACGCTTAAGCCTTGCAGCTGTGCTTTCCCCAAAGAAGAGCAAGACTACGCAAAACACTCTTCACAAGGTGGTAAACGACACCATATAATCAGAATGGGATCAGTCTCAAACAGGAGTTTTGCTATGGCCGATGATCTCAAGTGGCGCAATCAACACCCCCTCTTGCAGCAACATGATACGGTTGCTGAGGTGGTGAGTAAAGAACAGCTGAAGCTTACCACGGAGCTGCAAGCACTTGCCCAGCAGTATCCAGCCAGTGCAGACTACCTGCAACAATTGCATGCGCGCGGCAAAGATAAAGAGGCCTGTACCTTCCTTGCCTACAACCTGCACCACCGCATCGCGGTGTGGTGGGGCTATGAGTGCGTAGTCGACGTGCTCACCGAGATCTTGCAAAAACCCGCCCCTGTTAAAGATATCGCTGATATCGCCAAGCCTAGGCCCCTGCGTATTCCGGACTTCGTCAAAGAAGCCCAAAAGACCGCCCAAGAGCTCGATGATCAGGATGTCGATCCTAAGCTGATGCAGCAGCTAAATGATGCTGTAGGCAGCTTACGCGCCATCGAAGCGCAGTTGCGGCAAATCGCACCCAAAGAGATGTTTGACCTCTTAGATGAGGTCGTGGCCGAGCAAAACGCGCAATTTAAAAAGGTTCATGGCATGGAGCCCATGGAGCTGTTGCGTGCTACCGTAAAAAAGGCGCTGGAGATAGAAAAGCAAGAGCGCGAAACCGGCATGAGCGCACGTATCGATCCGAACAGTCCTATCTTTGTGGAAACCAAGGCTATGGAGGAGAAGATCGAAAAGATTCGCCAAGAAACGGTAGCTTTAGTCAAAGCGGCTCTGCCTGCGGTGGATGAGCAGCAGCAACAACAGGATCGTGATAACTGCTTAGAGGCTGTCTATGCGTATATTGTAGCCCCTGATGAGGTCAATGCGCAGCGCCTGTTAGATTTGGGCAATAAAATTCCAGATAAGGTTGAGGGCTTGCTCAGTTTAGTCGCCTTTTGGAGCTTTGGTGACCTCATGCCTTTGGGCAAGCAGGTAGTGCCAACTCCGGTGGGCTTAATGAGTAACGGCCTCAACTGTCTGCTGCTTGCTTGTGCGTTGCAACAGGGGGGCATGTTTAACTTTGCGCAGCGTTTTGCACGCTATTACCAATTTGGCTATGATTGCCTCTTAGGCAAGAGCAATTGGTCGGACTGCTTGCAGCAGGGCAAGAGCCTCTATGCACAGCGCCAAGAGCAAATCATGACCCGCTTGCAACAGTCGGCAGCGCAGCAGCCAGATAGCCAGCATGTAGCTGCAGCGCAAGCAGCACAAGCTGCGGCGCAGCAACAGCCAGAGCAAGCGACGGTGCCAGCGGCAGCCGCGTCCCCAGCGTCTACTCAAGCATCCTCACCAGAGCAGGGACAAGCGGCGGCAGAGCCTACAGTGGCATCGGCGACAACAGAGTCAGCAACTGCGCCACGCGTTAATACCATCGCAGGCCCTGAGGCACACGCCGTGCAAGCAGAGCTAATGGCAGCGATGCAGCAAATGCATGCGCAGTTAGATGCACTGGTTGGCACAAAGGCACCCGCCGGTGGCGCTAGTGGCGCTGCTGTCAATACGGCGCAGACCTTGGCGGCAGCGACGGATATGCCTTTAGAGCAGATGCAACAACAATTGCTCCAAGAGCTGCAACAGCTCAAGCAGCATCTGTCTCAGCAAGCACCCGTACCGCCGCAACAGGGCGCAGCTCCAGCTGCTCCAGATGCTGCGGCCGCGCCGCAGTCACAGCAACCTCAGCCGTCAGTGCAGGCGCCACTTAACAAGCGCTTTCGCGGGTAAAGTAGCTCCTAGTGAGCACCACCACAAGTTTGGGCTCTGCTCAGAGTTTGGTGGATACCACAACGTAGCCCCATAGCTTTAGTTAAGAACATGAGCCGTGGTTATGGCGTTTGATGTTAGCCCTAAGAGTAGTATGGGGGCTATATCCACCAAACTCTGAGGAGATCTCAAGTTTGCCCCCATGGCTAATTATAGATCTGGCGGCAGCTGCCTCAAGCACGTGGGGTGCTACGCAGCGTCTAAAGACGCTAGCTCGATGGTAGAGAATAGTCAGTCACCACCGCTCCCTGTAAGGCACAGCTCGACTTAGCAACTTGCACATGATTGGCATCTACTCGTGAACTTAGGCTCTGCTCAGAGTTTGCTGGATTGGGCACTACCCTATCTCAATAGTGGTTACCCCAAAGAAGTACCCCACAACTCTAAGCGCAGTTAAGGGCTTGAGACCACTCTCGAGCAAATGGCGCTGTGAGACGCGTTTGCAGATAGCTACTCTCAAGGTAGGTCTCAGTAAGTGCCATTACAACGCAGCACCTGTTTGCGCGCAGTAACGCGGCGGCTGCTTTTGGTAGCAACTAAATTCTGAGGCGAGCCCGAACTTAAGATCGCACTGGCGTTACTGACTACGCCGTTTCTGCCTCACGCCTCTTAGCGAGCGCCTGTACAACCAGCGCTTGATATATTAGCGCTTTCTGGGAAATCAGTCGCAACGCCCCAACGTCAGGCGTCAGGGCTATCTGGTATGGTTCTGTGATAAAGTGCGGAGAGCACGCTTAGCAGCTTGGGGGGGCATATCATCAGACACCATGAGGGATGATGGGATGGTGCTTTGCTTGGAGCTGTCACCTCCTGAGGTTCGTGGGTAGGACACATCGCTCTTCTTTGGGGTAAGAGGTCGAGCGGTTTGCTGGTAACAGGGTGAAAACCATGGCTAATTGCGAAAAATTACAGCTGCGCTTTGAAGACGAGCAGGATCTTTTAGGCCAAGATGCTCACGTCCTCAAGGTCGTCTTATATGAGGGGCTGAGTTTTTTCTATCACACCACAGTCAGTGTGCTCAGCACCAAGCTCTTTACTCCCAAAGAGCTAGCCTCTAAGCTCTATGGCCACAAGGTGTGCCTGTCTCTCTACCAAAGTCAAGAACAAGACGAAGATGTAGCCTCCAATAGCGCCGCTGACGTTCCGTCGCAAGCAAGATATCGCTGCTTGTGTGGCCAAATTCGCGCGGCCCAATTCTTAGGGCAAATTAAGACCAAAGGAGCAGGGGAAGAAGGTGCAGCAGGGGCAGAAGTTTGTATCTACAACCACTATGAGCTGACGCTCGTTTCTCCTCTGGCGGCGATGCAGGATCACCACCATATCCGCTCATGGCCGCAAAGCTCGGTGCTGGAGGTTCTGAAGTCGCTGTGCCAAGAGTATGGGGTGACGCTGCAGGTGCAAGGCATTGAGGGTAGTACAGTCACTGCGAGCCCCAGCGACAAGCAGGTCAGTGTCAGTGCTGTCCTCAACTCTTATACGCAGCAGCTGTGGGTACAGAACGGGGAAAGCGATGCGCAGTTCTTACAGCGCTTGCTCTGCTTGCATGGCCTCAATCTTTGCTTTGTGCATGCAGCAGATGCCTTTGCGCCGCAGGTCTATCTCTGCTACGGGAACAACTTCCCTACCTTACAGCTCTATCAAGAAAGTGGACTTAATGGTGACGTTGACAGCGCGCAAGAGATTGCCACGCAAAACGCGAGCCTCAATAGCAGAAAGGACGTGCTGTTAATCTCGGACTTTAAGTGCGGTACCGCGCCAACTCACAACTTAAGCACGGCTAGTGAGCTGTTAGCAGCCTATCCTGCTTTGATGCCGCAATTGAGCGCTGTCATTAGTGATGACTATCAGTTTCAGCACAGTGATACTTACAAGAGCTTGGTCACGCAGTGCTTAGATGGCTATTTGCAGTTGCAACAGCAAGCGGTGCAAGGCAGCGCTCACGATTTAGCCTTACAGCCCAGCGTACCGCTGACTGTTACTGATTTTGGTAGTAGCGGCCTGAAGCTTATCATTACGCAGACGGTGACCACTGCGATTGCGCCTTTGCCCGCTACGATCTCCTTGCCTAAGGCTATGGATGATGCTTTGGGGGCTGTGAGCGGCACGGGCTCAGCAGCAGACTCTGCTAAAGAGTTAGCAGCAGGCACGCCTACAGAGTGGGGCGCCGCAGCTGCTGGGGCCCATAGGACGCATCGGCGCCAGATTGCAGTGCGCATGCAGCTGAAAGAATGGGGAGAGGCGGCGTATGCTGGCGCCTTAGTACTTCCTGAGTTAGTCCATGGAGGTAGTGCTGCTTGCCAAGTACATAGTGCTACGGTCTGTAACGCAGCGGGCAAAACTACTCTTACGGCTCAGGAGCTGGCCACTTACGGTGAGTTAGGCAATCTGACGGCTGTGGATAGCAGCGCTCAGCCGACGATCTTTTATGCGCTGTTGCCGCACAGCGACAAGCCCGTGCTCTTTAGCTGCCAGCAAGGCGGACTCTCCGCGCATGGCGGCCTATGCCAATATCCTCGTGTGGGTGATAAGGTGCTGCTTTTACAAAATGCGCAGGGCTTTTTCTTCTTAGGCTTTGACCAAAACAGCACCGCCAGTCACAGTGCCGCGCACAATGACTTGAGCTTTGACAGCTATCGTGCGCACCAGCTACAGCAGTCGCTAAGCTTAGAGCATGTGCCACAGATTGCGGAGGCAGAGACAGACAATCAGGGGAAAGTCAAAACTGCTGACGTT
>CASEBB010000102.1 GCA_949286015.1 uncultured Succinivibrionaceae bacterium
TTGGCTGCTCTTTGCTGGGCAGTACAGTGCGTACTTAGTCCTTGAGTACATTTGGCGCGATGGTCATGCCAACTGCCTCTCACATTGGGACGAGATGAGCCCATGGCGTGATCTCAAGGACAAGCTGTACGCTGCCGATGAGCGCGATGCGTGGCATTGGGTGTGGTCTAAGAGCAATCGGCTGTTTTCGCAGATACAAGCAGACAAGCTGCGCCTGCACCCACGTATCGCGATGATGGCGGGACGTGAGCTGAGTATTGAGGACGCACGCTTACTGACAAGCGCAGTGACATCAGTGCCTTTTACCGTGATGGCGCTGAGCAAGGAGACCAAGCTGAATCTGAAGCAGAAGATGGATCTCTTTCGTGACGGGCTGAAGCACCCACAGCTTAAGATTTTCCCTACGAGGAAAGTGTCTGCGGTGAACCCAGCACCTGATGCCATGTAGTGATCAGCTGTAGGTAGTGAGTCCTATTGCCGTAAGGCGCTGAGAAACGGCAACCTGTACCAAAGCAGGCTGCCGTTTTTTGTTTGTGCCGAGCCAGTGGCACAGACAAGCAAAGAGCTCAGACCACCACCACCTTAATGATCATCATCATCATCACCTCTTCCCAAAGGAGAGCGTTTCCCCCATGTGTAAGCGCTATCGTTGTATCTGACCAGCCTCTGTTATTGCCTTGTCAGCACTCGCCCCATCGCATGCTCCTCTGTCTACTGCGTTTTTGCCTGTAAGCTAACCACCCAGCCATCCATACGTATTTCCCGCCCCGCGCAGCAAGCCCTTGCAAGGTAATTTGTGAAAATTGTGATATGCGTCCGTAGCTAAAATCCAAATTGAGATAGTTAGCGGATTTTGCTGGGCTTAGAGCTGCTAGACTTTTGCTCACGACATGGCTTCTGGGCGCGACAACACCCGCCTTGTGCCTTGAGGATGCGTACTGCCCTGAAGGTGCTGTTTTAGCGTAAGAAGCGTATTGCCGCAGGATTTGTCTATAGAGCAGTGGAGCACGTTAGAGCAGGAGGTTCGTGATGGCACGAGGAAAAGCTCAGCGCGACAATCTAGAACAGGACTTTGCCAACCTGTTGGCAAAGCACAACATTAAGACTTTGGCGGACTTGGACGTCTACCTCGATTCGGCCAAAGACAAAGAGCAGCAACAGGCTTTGGCTGCTTATGAAGCAGATGAAGATGATGACTGGGATGATGAGGAGGAAGATACTCCTGAGGAGGAAGTGGCTCCCGTGAAGGTCACAAAGAAGCCTTCACCACGTCGCCGCAGTCCACGCGCCAAAGCCACTGATGACACCGTAAACAGCGATGATGAGGATGATGCTCCAAGCACAGCTAAGAGCACACGGCGGCGCTCGTCCGGCACGGCTAAGATGCAGGGAATGACCTTAGAGTCATTAGCTGCGGCAGCTTCTGGGCAGCATATCAGCTCGCGGCGCAAAGCCACTAAAGCAAGCAGCGCTGCAGCCAAAAAGGATGCTGACGCTGAGTAGGGACTTGCTTTCGGGGGGGTTGCTCATGAGAAGAGCGTAGCTCTAAGGCATTAGGGCGTAGTAGGGGCGACTGACTAACGGCGAGCAGTTCTGGGGCTGTACTTGTGGCGGCGGAGGCGTCGCAGCGGGTTGCGTTAAGCATCTTATGGCGAGATGTTGGGAGTGGGGTTAGACGCCTCTTGAGCTTTGCAGTACGGGGCAGGGACAGGGTATGAGGCGGAGTAGTGGAGAGGGGCTTGTTAGGGCAGAGCGTGAGGCCAGAGAGGCTCACAGCGGTAGCCACTACTCCGTTTGCAGCTCAAGATCTGCGCTAACAGACGCAAGGCAGACAGCACTCTTGGTTATGGATATGAGGACAGAGAATGGGGGAGTGTGATCATAGCCAAAGGACAGCCATAACAGCGCCCGCCCCACGGGGCTTACCCCTGCCCCACGAACCTAAGAGACCATCACATCTCGGACGTCATAACATCCTCCCTCATGGTGATTACGCTGCGCAAAAACAGCTGGTAAGCTCGTGAGCTTAGCTTGCAGTACTAAGCCCCATGGGGCATTGGCTCCCACTAAGAGCACCATAGAGACATGGTGGGCTTAAGTTCGCGGGTAGAGGCTTACCCATGGCTTTACTTAGGAAACAAGGGCCATCTCATCTGCCCTGAGGCAAAACATCTCTAAGGTAGGACAATGACCAGCTGTGCACAAACGCAATGGGAAAACGCCGCGCTTAAGCGCCTCTGTACCGCGCCTTATCTCAATAGTAGGGGCTGGTAACAGATGGGCAGACCACAGGTGTGGGCAGAGCTTCAGCACTTATCGTGTGTGCGTAAGTATAATGACCTCATAAAGGATACTTTGCTCAGGGTAAGGATGCGACGATGACCGAGCTGGAACAACGCAAGGCAGCACAAGCCTTTGCAGACAAGTGGCTGCAAAAGAAGGGCTACGAAAAAGGCGAAACTCATGTCTTCTGGATGGATCTCTTACACAACGTACTGGGTGTGAGCCAGCCTAGCGAGATCATTAAGTTTGAGGTGCCAATTCAGCTTACTGACCCTGACCAAGGTGACGCCGATAAGCACACCAGCTTCATTGATGCGGTAATCCCTGCTACGCGTGTGCTCATTGAGCAAAAAAGCGCGTCTCGTGACCTCAGCAAAAAGTCCAAGCAGTCCGATGGTGAGAGCCTCTCACCTTTTGAGCAGGCCCGTCGTTATGACGAACATCTTCCTGTGTCGCAGCATGCTCGCTACATTGTGGTGTGCAACTTTAGACGGTTTGAGATCTACGACCGTGAGTACCCACAAGCTGAGCCTACGGTCATTACGCTCGACTCCTTAGCCCAAAACGTCTACCGCCTGAAGTTCTTAGCTGCTCCCAGCGATAGCATTTCTCCGGAGAAAAAGGAAATCTCCGTTAAGGCCGGTGAGATCGTCTCTGAGCTTTACGACAAGCTCTTAACGCGCTATGTCGACCCAAGCTCTCCTGCTACGCTGCAAAGCCTCAATAAGCTCTGCGTGCGCTTAGTGTTCTGCCTCTACGCCGAAGACGCGGAGCTGTTCAATACCCACACGCAATTTCGTGACTACCTCGCAGGTGCCGAACCTAACATGATCCGCACCCTGCTGCGCGATCTGTTTCGGGTGCTTAACACCAAGGATGAAGAGCGTGATCCTTACGAGCGTCCAGAGCTCTTAGCTTTCCCTTACATCAACGGCGGCTTGTTCAGTGACGACGATATTGAGATCCCAATGTTTAACGAGGAGATCGTAGATCTGCTGCTTAACAAAGCCAGTGCCAGCTTTAAGTGGCGTGACATCAGCCCAACGATTTTCGGCGCGCTCTTTGAGAGTACCTTAAACCCCGAGACACGCCGCCAAGGGGGCATGCACTACACCTCTGTGGAGAATATCCACAAGGTTATTGACCCGCTTTTCTTGGACGCCCTCAAGGCCGAGTTTCGTGACATCTTAAATCTAAAGTCAGTAGGCCCTAGAGGACGCCAGTTAGAGCGCTTCCACGACAAGCTGGCTTCATTGCAGTTCTTAGATCCTGCCTGTGGCTCAGGTAACTTCTTGACTGAGACCTACTTGAGCCTGCGCCGCCTTGAGAACGACGTGATCCGATCTCTCTATACCGACTCTTCACTGAGTGCTGAGGTCTTCAACCCGATCAAGGTCAGCATTGGCCAGTTCTATGGCATCGAGATCAATGACTTTGCGGTCACCGTAGCACGCACGGCTCTGTGGATTGCTGAGAGCCAGATGATGCAGGAGACCATCGACATCGTCGGTCATGAGCTGGACTTCTTACCTTTGAAGTCCTACCCAAACATCACAGAGGCTAACGCCCTAACTCTGCCATGGGAGCAGGTGCTGCCTGCTGCTGAGTGCTCTTACGTAATGGGCAATCCACCTTTTGGGGGCATCAACACGACCAATGATGAGCAAAAGAAACAGTTACAGAGCGTTTACCCTGTCAATTACAAAATAGGCAAGGCCGATTTCGTGACTGCGTGGTTTGTTAAGGCCGCCCAGTACATGAAGGCAAACATCAATTGCCACACAGCCTTTGTCTCCACCAACTCCATCTGCCAGGGACAGCAAGTACCTATCCTCTGGAATCTGCTCTTAGGTAAAGGAATCTACATCAACTTTGCCTACACCACATTTCCATGGGATAACGAGGCGGCCGATAAAGCCAGTGTTTTCTGCGTCATTGTTGGTTTCTCCTATCAGCAAGGCACCACCTCTAAGCTTTTCAAGAGCGCTGCTGATGGCAGCTTTGTACCGCAAGAGATCAAGCGCATCTCGCCTTACCTCATTGAAGAGCCAACTTGCACCATTGTTCAAGAAAGCAAAACGGCACTAAGTGCGCCTCACAACATTATTGTCGGCAACTTGATTGCTGATAACGGCTATTTGATTGTAGATCGTGAGGAGGGAGAGCTTTTTGTAGCAGCTCAGCCAACAGCTCGTAAGTTCCTACGCTATCTTATTGGCAGCCAAGAGCTCATGGATAGCACACTTAGAATGTGCCTGTGGCTAAAAGAGGAGGATCGCAATGAGTGGAAGCAATACCCTTTTATAAACGAGCGTGTAGAGTCATGCCGTAAATGGCGCGAGCAGCAAAAAGAGTCAGGCAATGCTTTTAAGCTAAGCAAAACGCCGTGGAGATTTTTGCGTCAATTCAACCCACCATCGGCCATAGTCATACCGCGTGTAAGCTCGGAACTCAGGGCTTATCTTCCGGTTGTTTTTATCGACTCTCAAACCATCGTTAGCGATAGTGCGTATTTACTCCCTGACGCCAATTTAATTGACTTCGCTGTCCTGTCTTCACACATCCACGTTGTATGGATGAGGCTCACAAGCGGTCGCCTCAAGAGTGATTACCGCTATTCCCGCGACTACACCTACAACACCTTTATCTGGCCAGAGCTCACACCACAGCAACAACAAACGTTTGAGGGGCTGGCCCAGAAGATTATCGACTTTTGCAAGCAAGCCACCGCTGCCCCTAGCAGTAAAATGACCTTGGGTAAGCTCTACAACCCCGAGTCTATGCCCGCTGAGCTCAAAGAGCTGTTTGCTCAGCTCGACCGAGTCGTGGAGCAAGCCTACCGTCCTGAGCCTTTTAAGGATGACGACGAGCGCTTGTCTTTCTTGCTGGGACTGTACAACCAGCGCATTAATGAGCTGAAGGCGCAGGAAACAGCTAAGGCCAGAGCCAAGCGTATCCGCAGTGCAGCTACCAAGGCTAAAGCAACTGATGCAGATCAGCCAGCCAAGAAAGCCAAGCGTAGCCGTAAAGCGACACAGGCGTAATCACAGCTTAAGCGATGCGTCTCGGTTGTGGCTCCTATCAGTGCAGCCTAGGCTCTTGTTGTTGCCGTTGCGTCTGCTGCCCGTTTTAAACATTATTAAAGGAGGTCAAAATGGTGTTAGTTGGCATTACACTCATCGTAATTGTTCTGCTCTTTGTTGCAGGTGGTTCTTATTACCTTTACAAAGCAGATCCAACCAAAGGTTGGAAGAAGTAGCACGCTTCTGTGCTTAGCACGTCATTCTGTGGCAGCAACATTGCTGGCCGCACCAGCTCTATGAGGAGACTCATATTAGGTCGCTGTCATTGGCTCATTAACAACTAAATAGGGCGCTGAGCTCACTACGAGCTTAGCGCCCTTTTGCTATCCATGATCGACCTTACATCTGGCAGTAACTACGCTCCCCAAGGGCATAAGCTCGAACCTAAGGCTGCCAGCTCAACTTAGAGCGTCAGCAATGCACCCCTTAGGGTGATGAAGATGCGCCCAACCTGCTTGTAAGCGCTATAGCTGCCACTTACAGCACTAATCACCACAGGGCAGGGACGCACACCAATAGCACCATAAAGCCATGGTGGGCTAAGTTCGCGGTTACGCTGCCACGGGGCGGGCGCTGCTAACAGCAATGGGGCTGCTGGCTATGCAGGCAAGGCTGGCACTTCTTGCGCTGCTCTAACTTGGCCGCACTACAGGGAGCGCCACTAAACGGCTGTGCTGCATGGTGCGCATTTGGGCAAATTAGAGAACAGAGTCTATGAGCACAGCGCAAGGGGTAGGGGCGTGCATGCAGAAGCAAGAGGTAATGATCAGCTGCTGGGACTGTACTGCCGTTGCAGGCTGCGCAAGCTACCGCTAACGTGACTCCCCCTAAGGATGCTCTCTAAAGAAGATCTCTGGAGCACTGCTCTGCGGAGAGCTTGCCTGCGGTCTAAATGCGGGAGTGGCGAGAGTGGCTGGAGTGACGGGAGTGGGGGTGGTAGCTTACTGCTTGTCGCTCTGCACGATGTCTAACGGCAGCTTCAGCTTTTTCACGATCTCAAGCTGCACAGGGCTGAGCGGCTCTTTTATGTACCAGCGCGTGCCGTTTGGGTAGCACTTAAGGTCAGCAAGCTCGTGCATTGCGGCCTCTAAGCTCGTAAGGTTAGCCATAATCCACAGGGAGAGTTCTTGCTTGAGATAACTCTCGCCAATGAGGGCTAAGAACAGCACCAAGAGCTTTCCCTGCCACTTCTGATCTCTATGAATCAAGAGGCACTCGCCACTGTGGTCAGTGGTGAGGTAAGCAAACCTCTGCTTGTAGACACTTTTAGCTTGGTACCGCTCAATGCAGTCCAATGCCCCCAAGCTCTCCTCCGTGGTAAAGAGTGCAGAGCAACCACAGATAATTAGTGCTGCTCTGAGCTTGTTATTGTCAGGTGTAATGCGGTACTGAAGAGGCTGCCCCTTTTCCGCAATAGGCTCTACTGCAAACAAGCGCTGCACAATAGAGCTGACATAAGGAGTGATAAGAGTTCCTTGCGTGCTAATAGCGTTATTAACAGCCTTCACCACGCGATAGATGGCGCTATCCTCCTGCGACATTGCGTTGCGGTCGTTGTACATGTACAAGGTACCAGAGATGCCGCTCTCATTGAGGGTGTAAGCGCACGGGGTGCTGATCTGGAAGTATCGGGGACTTACTGCCATCTCGTCATGGAGGTTAGGGTTTTTCTGCCACTCAAGCAACAGGCTACTCACCTCTGGGTGCTGCTGTTGTGGTATGCAGCCCAGTAAGCCATACCCATAATGCTGCGCGTACAGCTTTGCTGTCTCAGCATACTGTTCTGCCGTGCACAGCTCGTCAGAAACAAGGGTAATGTGGCCATTAAGTCCCAGCGAGCTGGCCTCACTTATGACGTCAGGGAGGACATTCAGGTCATTACGGCTGGTGTAGTAAGTACAGTAGCACAGCGGCAGCGAACTCTGCGTGCTGACAAAGAGACCGAGGTGTGGCTGCGGTATCTCATCACCATAAAACCACGCATGCTGCACCAGGCTGTCATCAATAGAGCCAATAGTGGCGATATCATAAAAGCAGCTGTCGTTTCCGGTGTCCTTGCCAGCCTGTAGCGCTAACCACTGCCGTAAGAAGGCAGTCTGCTCTTCAGCGGTGATGCCCGCAAAAATCCCACCCGCGCTTTTTACATCAAGGTTCTCGGCAGTAGAGCCCATGTGCGTGCGGGCAAAACACGACAGCGATGGCAGATCGTGGCTGCCAGCAAAGGCGTAGAAAGCTGCCATGGTGAGCAGGGTACGCGCCCGCTCTACCCCAAAGATATCCTCTAAGATCGGCACTAAGCCCAGCTCTGTAGTGACATGCTGCCACGCGACGTAAAATCCCGAGTAGGGGCCAGTGTTGCAATTATTATCGCCATTAGAATCAACAGCCGTTGGGGCGGCGCAACTACCTTGGCCTTGTACTGCCGCGAGCTCTGGTGGCTGCTTTGCAGCGGTAAAGAACTCAAAGTAGTGCTCGTTTGGGACTAAGTACTCTTTACCCTCGACGATGACCAGCTTGCCAATGGTGTAGCGCGGGGCATGCACCATTTTGCGGGTAAGAGGATCTCTGCGGCTACGTCCGGTGTACAGTATGGCAGAAGCTTGGTAGTCGCTATTGCCCTCGCGCTGATATGTGCCCTTGTAAGACTGAAACCTTAGGGTAAAGTCGGGAGAGGGCATGACAAGCGGGAGCTTAATCTTATGGTCAAAGTACAGCATGGTGATCCTCAGCAGCACAGGTGATGACTGTGATTGTAGACCGTGTGAGGTGGAAAGAGTAGGGGGAAAGTGCTCTTTGCGCGGTCAGGAGAGGTATAGGTGGTGAGTGGCGAGGTAAAGAAGTGAACTGTGCGGTCGTGTGCCCCCATGGATAATCTACCCTAAGCCGCAGCTTGACGGTGGGCCTTGCCATTATGCTCAGCTCTCTGTGGTAATTTTGCCTTGCCAGAGACGTAAACAGCGCAAAAAGCACAATTGCAGTTGAGGTGATAGCAACCAAATACCTCAAGTGGTGATCAAATGCACAGGTCGCCAAATAGGACACTGGGGACAAAGAGGGCGTAGGGGCGGGCGCTGTAATGCCAAGCTGAGAGCGGAGCGGCTCTGACGCGGCCTTACAGGCATATCATGAGCAGTAGCTTCCAACTGCTGCTGTGCACTGCTTGCGGCAATAGGGGATAATGCTCTGCACACAGGTGCTAACCACCTGACTGCACTCCCTGCACTACCTGTACCACAAGCGCTGCTCACCGTAGAGAGCAGCACGCATCTTTTTCAACACAGAGACAATTAGGGATAACCCATGGCTACCAGCGATTTTGCTCACACCTTTGTCCAGAGCCTTACTCACGCTAGCTCCTTCCCTGATTTCTCGGCTATACCGCAGCTTGATGCCCGCGCTCTTAACCACTGCATCATCGCCACTAATATCCCCGTCAGTGATCTCTTACCGCTATTTGATCAGTCTTTGCTGGTGAGCTTAGGCAAGGTTGATGACAAGGGGCTCCTTGTTGATGACAGGGGGTATATCGCGGCCATGCTGCGCAGCTTTTATCGCATTCTGTTTTCACAACAGCATGCTCAGGCTGATGCCAGCATCAATCTGCTCACCACCCTAGTGTTTCAGCGCCCAGCGCTTACTGACTACGCTGCTCGCTACCAGTATTGCAGAAAGAACTATCCCCAACTGTGGCTCGCCCCGTCCTTACTGCTTACAAAGGACAATGATCGGCTCTTTGATTACTTCTTTACGCATTGGCCAGCACTGGTAGAGTTTGCCTACACCTTTGTTCGCATGTGGGCCCAAAGCTTTGTGGCCGGAGCGGAGTATGACCAGCCTGATGTGAAGCTGCTCAGACAAGCTGCTTTGAGTAAAGATCCAGACAGCAGCCTCAAGCTCGTTATTGACGGTTTCACCCGTAAAAATTTACCGCCACGCGATACGGCGCAGTTTCTCTGGGATCGCCTCGATCAAGCGACCTCGCTACTCCCACCACCTCTGTGGTGCTATAACTTTCGGCTGTTCTTTACCATGGGCATGCTCTCGTTTATCCGTAACGACTGTGCTCATGCCGCAAATATGTTCGCGCATGCGCAGCACCTCTTGCACAGCCGCTTTCAGGGGCTTGCGGGAGCAGACAGTGCTCAGAATCCTGCTTTGCAGGGACAACAGGGACATCAGGGACACGAGCGCACCGCGCTCTACACCCAGGCACTAGCTAGTCTGCAAGGGGACTACCTCTTATCAGCTCCGCTGCAACACCTCATGCTGAGCGACGCCGTGCACAAGGGCCTCATCCGCCCCCAGAGCATCTCCGGCTCCAAGGGCAAGGACGCTCTTGACTATGTCCCTAAGGCTGCCCCTCAGGACGCTTTTGCGGATGGCTCTAAGGGCGCAGCAGCGGGCGTCTCTGCTGCCGCCTCGGTTACTGCGCTTTTACCATGGAGCACGCCTCTGCTCTGGACACAAGGCCAAATAGGGGGTTTTCTCTCTAATTACTATCAGCAGCAACTGCATATCAACCCAGCAGAGCTCTCATACCGTCATGACTTTAGCTTTGAGGAGCAGTGCCTTGAGGAAATTTTCAGTGCCAGTCGTCTTGTCACTACTTTACAAGGCTATTGCCGCCTCGGCCTGAGCATTCCTGCCTTTGAGCGCAGCTGCAAAGATGAACTTGAGCTCCAGCTTCTGCTCTGCTATTTACGTATGACGTTCCATGAGCGCAAGCTACAGATTAGCGCCCTTAACAGCCAGCGCAGCCTCTTGGATTTTGTGCAGGCTTGTGAGTACCAAGAAGCCGTCAAGGACATCCTCGATCCTGATCCGTTCTTCTCGGCCTACCACACAGCTGATACCAGTGACTTAAGTGACTTAGTCAGGGCCTTTGTGCAGCCTTATCGCACCAGCCAGATCACACCGCAGGCGTATGCTAATTTTGACTATCAGTACACCCTCTCGCTCATTACCTCTGCGCTGCAATTGCCTACCCACGTTGTAGATAGCCGCTATGGTTTACATCTGGCATTTTGGGCTCAATTTAAGGAGCCACTTGCCACGCCATATACGCAGCTTAACGCCAGCTCAAGCCAGAGTTTGCTTATCGCCCATGGACTGGGTCTGCCCTTGGAGCGCCATTTCTTTAAAGGGATAGAACTGGTATCACCTCAAGCTGTTGATGGGGCCATCGCCCTCGGCTTCTCGCAACAGAAACAGCTTTGGTGGAGGGAGTGTCGTCACTGTAAGACCGCCTTTTACTACCCCGTAGAGGCTTTGAGCTTATATGAAGCACAGGACATTGGTGACTGCAGTTTTATCTTGCAAGCCTGTACTGGTGGCTCTGCCTTAAGTGATGAGGTGACCCCATGGATGT
Organism: uncultured Succinivibrionaceae bacterium; assembly: GCA_949286015.1. Taxonomy (GTDB): domain Bacteria; phylum Pseudomonadota; class Gammaproteobacteria; order Enterobacterales; family Succinivibrionaceae; genus Anaerobiospirillum. The sequence continues at coordinate 10,735 of CASEBB010000102.1, forward strand.
TGCAATACCTCAAGGTACAGCTATATGGCAAGCGCCCTTACCCCTCCGACGTAACAGGCGAAACATCAGTAGCAAGCACCGTCAGCTATGCAGAAAAGACGTTTAGCCTTGTTTGGCAGCCACCGCTGCACCTCGAGTTTCTTGCTACGGCCAATCAAGAGGTACCTCGTTGCTATTACACCACCTTGCTGGATAAGGCCCTTGAGAACGTGATCATCGCGCTCGTACCAATTGAGGATCAAGAGGAAGAGAGCGCCGATACACCACACCACTTTAAGTTTTACGAGCCTTTTACAGACTTGTGTGCTCCAGAGGAGAGTGAGGAGAGTAGCGAGGGGGCCAGTAGTAAAAGTGCAGACGAGAGCAAGGACACTACGACCTCAAGCTCACGCCTTGGCCGCCAGCATTGGCAGCACTACCAAGAGGTGATGCGCTCTGTGGTGTTCGCCCGTGACGAACATTCTCTAGGCGCTCGAGGCGGGGCAAATCTCAAGGCGAGCCATGGCCCTTATCAGGACTCAACCGCACCTTTAGAGTTTACTGGCTTCTACAATGGTGCCCCGTTTTTTGATCAGCTTGCGCAGCTACATCAAACAAACGGTACCTTTCACGAGTATGCATATGAGCAAAGGAACTTTTATGCGGGGTGGGATCATAGTGTCCAGCAAACTCTGGACAGACAATTCGCTCTCTACGTGCAGGTGCCTAGCTTGAGCAGTAGCAACAACAAGCTACAGTTGCAACTGGATATCATCGCGGTGCTCACGTGGTTCTTTGGGCAAAACTTTATGGAGCTGGCTCTGACCAAAATAAAGTTTTACGCCACGCTCCGAGACTTTGTGCAAGCGGCATTGTCAGACTACTGGGGGCAGAGCGCCTTTTCTGAGGGTGTGGTTGTTCCTCAGGCCTACATCAAAAAGCATCGTTACACGTATGAGCAGGTAGCGACTATGGATTGTCAGGGCGCGATCTTCTTACGCCTCAACGAGCTGCCAGAGCTGGTAACCAATAGCAGGTGGCAGAACCTCTTCTCTGTACCTGACCTCATGGGCAAGTTTAATCTGGGGTACACCTACGCTGTGCGTGAGGCCAGTGACCCTATAGCGCAGCTACTGCCAGACTTTCCTCTTCCTGATGATGCCAAGCAGAGCTTCCCGCTGCCAGATGGCTACGAGTTCTACTCCTATCCGACGCGCTGTAAGTTAAGTGAGCTCGATGCCTCTAGTGAGTCGCGCACTTGGTCAAGTAGCCTCAAGAGTACGGCTATTTTGCCTTTCCCTGAGATCTTGGAATCGTCGTATACCACCGCTCCTGTTCCTCTCCTGTACAAGCTAGAGGAGCAAGGCAGTAATGCCTTTGCAGATGCCTATGATGGTACCAGCATCGTGGCAGAGGCCCCGTCTACTAGCGCTTTTCGCTATTACGAGAATAGCTTGATGGTGCGCCACCGTCTTACTGACAAGCAGCTTAAGTACTGGATCGCGTGGCAACAGCAGGTGCGCTTTTATCGTATTGCCCAGCGCTGGTATAACGATCCCTTACATCGTGAGGGCTGTGATCAACCGCAGTATGCCTTTTTTACCCATGGTAAGCAGGCGCTGTTAGATCAGGCGTTCCCTTACCCTGAGGAGCAGCTGTTAGAGCGCAGTCAGGCACTATACATGGCTGCACGGCAGCGGCAGCAGGAGCCCCTTGACTATAAGCTCCGCCGTGATATCTACCATGGCCTCACCTATTGCCGTTATATGCTCAGTGAGTTTTACTATGAGCAAGATGGAGGTGATGCCAGCACGTCTATCAACATGAGCCGTCTGCACTCTGTCCAAGCGATGGCAGGCTTTCTCTATGTGCCACGGGCGCAATTGCATGAGGCTTTTGCCAAAAGCCATGGCAACGCCGCCCCAGCAGCAGATACCAGTAAGCTGGCCGCGCTCTTAGAGCAAGGTGAGAAGTGGTATGCGCTGCGTGAGCATGCCGATGTCAAGTACAAGCAGAGCTTATTAAAGTCTGCTCGTAGTGGTGAGACTAAGCGCCTCTTACAGCAGCTGAAGGTGGTGACTGAGCAAACGGAGAAGTACGAGGATCAGGTCAAAGAGGAGCTGAGAAAGCTTGACGAAGCAGCTTATGCGCAGCAGCGCAAAGCCTTTGCCGCAGAGGAGCTCTTTATCATAAACTTCTTACGTAAGCTGACCACGGCTCTTTACGAGGCACTGAATCTTCACTGGGAGTACATTGGCTATGCCTTAGGGCATGACTATGTGTACCTTGACATGCTGGTGTGGGACTGCGATCTCTTTTGGGAGAAGGTGGGCACGCTAGGAGAGAGTAAGGAGTTGCAGCAATTCAACGTCACCCAGCTTTACTGGCACTCGTTCTACGCTAAGACGCCGTCGGTACAGGTTTACCCAGCGCTGGCGACTGCAGCAACGGCTACGGTGGGCTAAGGGTGGGTTAAGCAGCTACAGCGGCTGTGCCTGCCCCAGCACGCTGTGTGGGGCGGTTCTTAAGGATCAGGTTGGAGTAGCTGCAAAGCAGAAAAGGCGGGCTCTCTTCAGAGTCTGGTAGATAGCGCCCCAATACTCTTAGGTGGCTAACATTAAAAGCCATAACCACGGCTCATGTGCTTGCCTAAGGTATGCGGCTACGTTGTGGTATCACCCAAACTCTGAGTAGAGCCGCAAATGCGGCCGAGCTTCTGGTGTTGACAGCGCTCCACACTGCAGTAGAGCGCTCTGGCCACGGTTCGCTTCACCGCAAAAAGCAGCACTACGAAGCAAGCTTATGAGGTTTGCCCTGTGCCAGAAGCTTTTGCGGCCTTGCTGCGCTTGCTCTTGGTCGCTTGTGGCATTGGCTCTTGAGCTTTAGCGGCGGTGGCCTTTGGAGCTTTGCTGCGCTTGGTCTTAGGCGCCTGTTGCGTTGGCTCTTGAGCTTTAGCGGTGGTGGCCTTTGGAGCTTTGCTGCGCTTGCTCTTGGTCGCTTGTGGCGTTGGCTCTTGAGCTTTAGCGGCGGTGGCCTTTGGAGCTTTGCTGCGCTTGCTCTTGGTCGCTTGTGGCGTTGGCTCTTGAGACTCTGGTTCCAGCGACTCGATTATGCCTTGGTGAAGATCATAGGTTTTATGAGACTCGAAGTCGATTACCTCACCTCGGATGTCCACTGCGATCGGCTTAACCAAAGGATCCTGGATCTTAAAGGAGCACCATGCACAGATCTGACGGCTTTTGTCGCAAATGACAAAGACCACCATCGTCATTGGCTTACCCTCCTCTTTGAGGTTGTTGCCATAATGTTTATCCAACATCTGGTGCATGGCGTCTTTGATACGGTCGATCTTGTCCTGCAAGGAGTTGCTATTTTTGTCCAGACGCTTGAGCTCAAAGACGTAGGTGTGATTATTGGTGAAAGCTACCAGATCGCAGCGGCCATGGTTATTAGCCACCTCGTCTTTCACATCAATACTAAAAGAGCACAGCGACAACATCAGCAAGGTGCGATAAAAGACCTCCGGCTCAGGAGCGATAACCAGATTCTGCTCTTGCGGCTGTGATGGTGTCTGCTCTTGGCCTTGAGGAGCGTCTTCCTTATCTGCATCTGGTTGCTTGTTTTGCGCGCCCTTTGCTGCCAGCGCCTCCATCGCGCTGTAAACGTCATAACGGCCATGAGTTAAGACCTTATTGAAGGTGGCGTACAGTTTGGCGATATCGCCTGCTAATAGAGCATCTTTGACCTGTGCCAGAGCCGTTGCCAGCGCTTTTTCCGAAGGGAAGCTCACTAAACAGTCGGTCAGTGCTTCGACAAACTTCTCACTAATTTCGTAGTTGGTAACACCACAGACGTAGCAGCGTTTGTATGTTGGTTTACCTTTGGTTTCTTCCGTTATGGCTTTGATGGAGAAATAGCCACCTTGCACTAAGAGCTGCTGGGGCGTAACTTTCTGGAAGTAGCTTACTTCCTGCAGCTCATCGTGGGATAACTCGAATTCTTGCCTACTAAGCTCGATTAGCTCTTGTTTCGACATAGCATGACTACGCAAGTAGGACTTCAACGAAGCGCTAGCATTAGCGCTATTCATCCAAAAAGGCTTGAACTCAGGCACCCAGCTAGGATCATTAAGAAACTCTTTCGAGGCCAGCTTGGAAAAGAACTTGTTGATGGAGTAAGGGCAATATACCTTGACTGCGGCATCCTCATCAAAGCAAAAGCCGTCATAGTGCCGCTTCAGCTGCTCTAACAGCTCATTTTTGGTTATCCCCAGCCTGTGAGCAGCACTCGTCATGTAAGGCGCAAAGATCTCTCCCTCAAGCTCCTCTTGGGTATAGCCCATTAGTGTGGCATACCAAGGCTCCATGCTCAGATCGTCGAAATCATCCCCAGTAAATAACGAGGTCTGATGCCAGCGCATGATGCCAGTGATCAAGATAAAGCGCGCATTAACTTGAAAACGCAGCCATCTATAGAAGTCGTTTAGCACCCGCAGTAGAGCGCCCAGCACTTGCGGCTTGTCCAGATTGGATGACAGAGGATAGTCCCACTCATCGATCAAGATCACGAGCGACTTGCCCACAGCTAACTTATCAAGCTGCCATGCCAAATCTACGAAAGACTTCACATCTTTGTAATTGCTCGCCTCATGAAAGCCTGCGCTTTCATAGGCTGCAACCATCATGGAGCACAGTGAAGCCTCAAATGTACGGACATCAGTATCAGTATTGCCCATATACTTGCCCATACCATAGAAAGACAAGTTGATGACGGGATAGCACTCAGTTTCTGGCCAGTTGCCATGAATAGCTGTGCCCGCAAATTTTTCCGAATCTCCGTGGGCGAACAACTCCGCAAGGATACAACATAAGAAGGTTTTGCCCATGCGACGCGGGCGCGAAATAAAGACACGGGAAAAGTTAGTTACCAGCGAATCGATCTTAGCAGTCTTGTCCACAAAGAAGAGATTGCGCTGGCGAATAGAGTCCCAACTAGGAACTCCCAGCGGAAATTGGCGTAGCGGATCCATAGCCTAAACTCCTGTCAGCATGCGAGATTAACCATCACCAGCAGGGGCAAACAGCAAGGTTTGCGCATCAGTGCTCAAAAGTGATGCTCTGTAGTGCAATGTTAGCATGTTGCCAGCCATTTCTGTTGTGCTGCCGTCATCACCACGCTACCACCACCACACCACTGAAGCTTGAGATGGGGGCACGCTCAGCTTGAAGGCGAACTCCTTACCCTTAAGTGGTAGTCGTATGTAGAGCCAATCTAAGGTAAAAGCCGTGTCTTAGCGGTTTTGGCAAAATCAGCCGCAACTTTTCAACAACAGCGTAAGGAGCAGCTCCTGCCTTACCAGCCCTGAGCTCTTGCTGCGTAGTAATGGGCGCTTGCCCTATCTTTCTTGGTGTAGATATCAGTCTCAATACAAGTGAAGTCTCCATGTGCTTACGCACATGGCTTCCTCCCGTTTTAATAGGGAGGGTCCTGAACAAGAATACAGTCCTACCTCAGCACCGTTCCAAACAATCAGTTTGGGCGTATGTTAGCCCTTGCATGCTAACGCCTCGCGCTAAAGCGCACGAAGCTCCGCGTGTAGTTT
>CASEBB010000103.1 GCA_949286015.1 uncultured Succinivibrionaceae bacterium
CGGCATTCTTCGTGGTGTCGATAAAGTCACCATCTAAGCGCAGCGTAGTGTTGTCGCGGATGGAGACCTTGCCATTGATATTGGCATTAGCGGCGTAAAGACCTGCTGTGCCTTGCTCGGTATTAGCAGGATTTTCTTCAGTCAGCTGGTTCTTAACGATGAGGTAAGAATCCTCACCAAAGTCTAAGCTGGCAGCATTGCCCTCTTTCCACGAGCCACTGCCGTCAGCACCTACACTATAGCCATCCTCGCCACGAATAAAGCTATTGGTACCCGTCTTGTTTGGGATAAAGTTAACGGTGCCGTTAAAGGAGCCCGAGGTGCCTTGTGCTACTAAGAATTGGGTATTGTTCTTGAGGTGAACAATAGAGCCAGACTCGACATTAACGTGAGCGCCACTGCCATAACCACCTGCGAGGGTGGTGTAATCATCAATGGCTTGGTTTTCGTCTACAAGGCCACGGAGTCCAGTCTCGGAGGTAGAACCAAGGTCAATGTTGTGGAAGAACGTCTGCGCAGAGAAAGCTTGGCTTTGCTTTTCACCATCACGACCAACGTCAAAGACACCGTTGCTGTTTAAAGAGCCAGTAGCGGTATCTGGTGAGGCGTCGGTGAGGTTGTCCCAGCCATAAATGGTGCGGCCAGGGCCATTACCTGTGCCATCATCTGTGACGCTAACAGTAGCGCCATCAACGATATTGAGGGTGCCTTTTAAGTTGATATTGGTAATACGAACGGTGGCACCTGATTTGTCAGCGTTCAGGTTGTTGTAGTAGCCGGATTCGACGCGGGTGCTGTTATAGTTAGGTGCTACATCTTGGTTACTGTAGTTAACGGTGTTTTCCCACGAATCACCACCCTTAATTTCCCACGGCTTATTGTTTTCTGCAGCTTGCGTTAAGGTGCCCATCATCGCGGAGCCCACTACCATAACCGAGGCAAGCCCTTTGAGGTAAGCACGACCGTAAATGGCGCTGTATTGCGAGCGCAGGAAGGTAATGGCGTTTTGGCTTTGTTTCATGATGACGACCGCTGAGACCTTAGCGAAGGAGAGCTAAAAACTACTCCAGCAACAAAACAAGCTGACGATACAGGGGAAACGTGCTTACGCAGTTCACCTGCAAACGGTTAGCACTTACCTTTGAGTAGCTCTTCTGTCTGTGTGTCTTAAGCTCAGCAATGCTGCTGGTATAGACACCAGAAAAAGCGAGGTAGTGGCTAACGTAGTTATGGGGCGGGAGGGGCAATGGCTAATAAGTCAAGCATGGAACTAAGTGCACACATCTGTGCTGCTTAGCCTGTCTTGTTAGAGGAGCATGGCGCTGTCTTTTGCTCTCGTAGGGGCAAATGCTGGAGATTTTGGAGCACAATCCCCATCTAAACTCTGGTAAGCACGGTGCGCTGGCTGTTCTTTTGTGGCAGCAAGACGGGCGTGCTCTCCATGCACAAGTAAGTTGTCGCTAAAGCTTCACGTAAAGGCGAAGCTGGAACTAAAAGGCGCTCTTGTAAGCGCAGGTGCTGTCTGCCCTGAGGGCATATTTATCAGCACAGAGCGCAACTTACCTCTCAAAACACCCCATAGTGCAGATTCTATGCCTTGTGCTATGAGGGGAATGGGGTGGAAATTAGGTGATTGCAGCAAGGGGAATGGGGTAGTGGCAATGCCTTAAAACAGCGCTGTAGAGCGACTCAAAAGGGCATTGCACAGGCTAAAGCAAGCTTTCCTTGCATTGTGGCTGCGCTGAGTGGAGTGCGCTTTTGGAGAGGCTGTTTGCGCTTAACGACAGAGCCGTGCAAAGAGTATTTGCTTGAGCTGTGTCCATAGGAATATATCGGCGGGATGGGGGTGGATGTTTTGAGAGGATGCTCTAGACGTTTGTTGCGTAGAGGAGGCTGGTTGCTGCTGTATTTTGGGATGGATGTGCTCTTTGGCTTTACCGCGCAAAGGCTCAACCCAGAATCGCTGGCAGCGCAGCTCAGTGGCGTAAGGTGTTGGGGCAGTAGATTGTGGGGTGTAGACCCAAAGGTAAATCTCAAGACGCTGAGACAAGAGGCAGGCAGGCGCTTACCCTCGAGATAATGGTGCAAATAAGCATCTGTCGATTCCGCCATCACCCATAAAGCGAGCACCAATGAAAAAGGCATGTGCCGCCAAGCCCATGCCTTTTCGGTCTCAAAAAGTGAGGAAAGCTTAACACAGCCATCCTCATTTTGCTGTGACAGCAAAATCTGCAAACAAATAGCAAATTTTGCGCCCAATAGGGTCAGATTTCTGCCGTGGGCAATTGGCTTGTGTTTGTAGTTTGTAGCGGTCACGAGTGTAGGTAAGTGACCGCTCAGAACTCCAAGCAGCGGCAAAAGGCAGCCGTGAGCAGGGTAGAGAGGGGCGGGCGCTGGTAATGACCTCGCCAGCACTGGCGCCTCCTGCTAACTACTCTGGTAAGTTATATCTCCTACTATTAGAAGGTGTACTTCACGTTACCCTGTAAGCCCAGCTCTGAGGTGTTGGACGAACCAGTGTAGCTAACACCCACACCTACCGTGAGGCGATCCTTACGGGCACTAATGCCTGCATTAATACCAAAGGTTAATGGATCAAGCACCTCAGTCGATAAGCCTGTGTGCATCGTGCTGCCAGTCCAGCTTACGTTGCCATCAGCGTCCGTATCACCAAAGTTCCAAGTAGCCGTAAAGTCGATCGCAGGCTTTAAGTGCCAGCCATCAGCGGTAATCAGGTTCTTGTACAGAGTCACACCCACAGGCAGCGAGAGCAGGTTCAGGGTTTCGGAACCGTAGTGCGCTACCTGACCATACTTAGTGCTGTTGACATTATAGTCATCCATATCAAGACGCTGATAGCGTAAGCCCGCATGCGGCATGATCTTAACCCTATTGACGTCGTACTCCAGCTTACCGGTAACACCTAAGCTTAAGCTCTCGCTATCTACCGAGGTATTGAGGTTATCGATATGGGTATTGGCACTGATGTCATTGCTGACTTTGGTGTAGTTGATATCACCCACTAAGGTCAGATTCTTCGTCTGCAGGGCGCCGTACACACCAAGACCGTAGTAATCAAAGTCATTAGAGACGCCAGAGGCTAAGCCATTGCCCTCAGCATCACCAGTACCGACATTGATCTGGGCACCGACCTTAAGTCCTGGCACCAGATTAAGCTCGGAGCCTGCATTGAAGCCATAGAGGTTAATGTCCGTGCCGTAGTCCACACCCTCAGCACTAAAGCCATCGCTCTCATTACGCTGATAGACTGGGTTAAACCACATGTCCACAGGGCCACTGGCCTTAAAGTAGGAGCCACCTGGGGCAGCTTCACCCACGCCCGTGCGACGGGCTACAGCGTCAGTCGCGGCGTCATTAACCGCTAAGGCCGATTGCACGGCGCCACCATAGACGCCCATACGGGCGGCTACTTCCGCCGAGCTACCATCGCTATCTGTGGTCAGCACACCATTGAGGAAGTTGCTGGTGCCAGCACTACTCACCGTGGTGTTGTAGTAATCGGCTAAGGTGTCGCGTACAGGATTGGACACACGGTTAAACTTCTGATTGATCAGCTCACGTGTGGTACGCAGCTGGATGTGACCCACATTGTTAGAAGGCTCCTCGGTAAGCAACGAGGTGAGTAAGCCATTTTCTGAGGTCACAGTGACGTCGGCACCGACAAGTTCAACACCAGTGCTGCCTGACGCATCACCATCGGTAAAGACGTCTATACCAGTACGCAGATCGTAGTTGCCCTTTAAGACAATAGTGCTGCCGCTAGCAGCGGTGATGACGGCACCTTGCTTATCAAAGTGAATCGCAGGGGTGTTTTGCGCATCAGTAGCACCGACAGCATCGACTTTTACTATTAAGAGTGAGTTTGCGCTTAAGGCTAAGTCAGCTTCACGGCCATCAGCAAGCGTAGCAATCGCACGGGTATCGTCGACACCAGTGGTAGTGCTGTCGCTATTAAGCACAATCTGGCTGCCATCGGAGACCACCATTGGCTTATTGAGCACTAAGATGGAGCCATACATGCCGCTAGCACCGGTTTGCAGCGAGCCATTGGCGTCTTGGTATGGAGCCACATCATTGACTAAAAGGTTGGTGCCAGTGGTAGGGGCGCCCCATGCCACAGCGCTGTTTTTACCAATGATTAAATCACCATCCAAGACCGTTTGCGTGGTGGTGCTGCTGCCGCTACCACCTGTAGGGCTATAAGGCTGACCTTGCTCGATGGTGACAAGTGTGGCGGCCTTGCCGTAGATTGGATCAGTGTAGAGCGTATTGCCGTTTAATTGCAGCGTGCTTACCGTAGCTGTGGTTTGACCCGAGAAGTTTGGATCGTCTGTACCAAATTGCACAACGTTAGATGCCCCTGAGCCTCCGGCAGCAGCGGTAACGACTAAGTTGTCGATCTTACTGTTGCTGCCCAGTAAGGTGGTAGTACCGCTATCGACATTGAGATTTTGCACCTCTAAGGTGTTGTCAATCTGGGTAGTACCATTGCCCACGTTCAGGGTAGTGGCAGTGACGTAGCCGCCTAATTTGGTATCACCGTTAAAGCTAATGGTGGTGCCGATTAAGCGACCGCCTGACTCTTGGGTAGTTGTACCGCTAAAGCTTAAGTCACCCGAGTTGGAGACACGGGAGTCTGCGGCTAAGTTGATATTGGTGCCGGTAAAGCTCCATGAGCCTTGCGTATTGCTAGCACCAGTGAATTTAATGTCACCGCTAGCGGTTACATTGCCAGAACCAGATCCAGCAACGAGATTGCTGCCAGCATTGATGTTGACAGAGGTGGCATTAACCTCGGCTCCTTGACCGAAGCTATTTTGGCCGCCAAAGTTGACGGTGCCGCCACTAAAGGTACCCGTACCAGTAAAGGTGTTGGAGCCGTTTAAGGTGGTGTCACCGGTAAAGGAGACATTGCCACCGCGTAAGGTAGAGCTACTGTTCTGCGTGGTGGTGCCTGTAAAGGCTAATTCACCTGAGCCAGTGTTGATATTGGCACCAGAGTCGAGGTTAATAGTGGTACCGGAGAAGGTGGCTCCTTGGGCAAAGGTTTGGTTACCTGCGCCCACAGCAATTGCACCGTTAGTCGTATTGGTAGCGGTAAAGGAGCCGCTGCCTGCAAAGGTTTGGTTACCAGCTACGTGCACATTCTGACCAGTAAGGTTGAGGTTAGTGCCGTGTAAGTTGGTGCCAGTGCCTAAGGTGACATCACCGCTATTGGCAGTAAAGCTAATGCTGTTGCCACTAAAGGTGGTATTGCTACCTGATAAGTTGATATCGCTGCTGTTGGCTGTAAAGGTCAGATCGCCACTGCTGGAGGTGATGCTCGCGCCACTACCAAAGGAAAGTTGATCGCCATCGACCGTGACGTTGCCACCGAAGCTGTTTTGACCATTAAAGGCGATATTGCCACCGCTAAAGGTACCCGTGCCAGTAAAGGTGTTGGTGCCGTTTAAGGTGGTGTCACCAGTAAATGAGGCATTGTTACCTTGTAAGGTGGAGCCACTGTCCTGCGTGGTGTTACCAGTGAAGGTTAAGTCACCAGTAGAGCTGACGTTAGCACCTGAGTTGAGGCTAATGCTGGTACCAGAGAAGGTTGCTCCTTGAGCAAAGCTCTGGTTGCCAGCACCAATGTTCACTGAGCCACTTGGGGCTGTAGCTGTAAAGTTACCGCTACCAGCAAAGTCGTGGTTACCGGCTACGGTCACATTTTGGCCAGTAAGCGCGAGGCTCTCGCCTTGTAACGTGCTGTTCTCACCTAAAGAGACATCACCGCTATTAGCTGTAAAGCTAATGGTGTTGCCACTAAAGGTGGTGGTGATGGTGTCTAAGTCGATATCACCGGTGTTAGCCGTAAAGGCGAGGTTACCACTAGCCGTGCTAATGGAGGTGTTATCACCAAAAGCAAGGCTTTCACCGGTTACGGTGACGTTTCCAGCGCTGGTGCTGAGGTTGGAGCCAGAAGTAAAGCTGACATCAGTGCCTGTTACGGTGACATCACCACCAAAGGTATTGGTACCGCCCATTGCAACGGTATTACCGCTAAAAGTACCGCTACCGGCTGCTGTAATGCTCGAATTATCACCTAGGAGGATATTACCGCCAGTGACATTGACGTTGTTAGCACTATTGATAGTGCCGCTGTTAGTAAAGTCACCGCCAGTGTGGCTGACATCAGCATTGTTGAGGGCGATAGTGCCACTGTTACCAAAGGTGCCACCGCTCACCGTAATGCACCAGAGACATTGCCTTCAATGTAGGTAATACCATCATCACCACTGCCGTAGGTCTTGTTAGGATCACGGGTATTAATGGTGAGGGTAGTGAGGTCGTCAACAGAGTTGCCATCCTCTAAGACCACTTCGCCAATGTAGCCACCGTTTTCTAAGTTAAGGAGGCCACCTGACTGTACTGTAGCGCCTAAGAGCGTGCCATCAGTTTGTGAGGCAATAAAGTAGCGATTGCCATTGCTATTGCCATTCTCGTAGGCATGAGCCAAAGAGGACTCATTGATGACAGCGTGATCGCCGGTGATCACCATTAAGGCACCGACGTTACCCGTGACTACAGTGACATTACCTGCAGCTTGGTCAGAGTTGATATCGTAGAGCAGAACATCGTCTAAGGCATCTGTTCTGATGTCTTTGATATCAGCTAATTCAGCTAAGACCTCATTATTAGCACTGAGGCCAGGAACCACTACACTGCCAGAAGGTAATTCATCAACACCAAAATCTATGATGCTACCTACAGGATCATTTGGATCATAGTTGCTAATGGAGACAGCAGTCATTTCATCACTAATGGCTCCATCAAGCTGCGCTCCACCTAAGTGGATATAGCCATCTACAGGATCCTTAGCAGAACCGTCTGGGTTAGCATCAGCAAGCAGCGTCTTACGCAGCTCTTTAATTTGATCCACCGTAAAGGTCTGATCACCTAAATCTAACTTGAGGTTGCCACCGTTTTGCAGGTCAAAGACGTTGGCAAAGCTACCACTTTCTACATTAAGAGTGCCATCTGCATTAGCCGTAATGTGGTGGGCCGCGCCACTACCAAAGCTAACCGTGCCTGTAGCGCCAGAGATGATAATGCTGTCACCGCTGTTGAGGCTGACGTCATTCTCAATATTAATGGTGCCGCCAGAAACTAAGACATTGCTGCCCGAGGTCGCATCCGTGATTAAGGAGTCAAAGTTGGCAGTACCGGTGCTGTTCACCGTGATATCAGCGCCGTTTAAGTTGAGCGCATTGCCAGTGATATCGGCGGTAACAGCAGTACCCGAGCCTTGAGCATCGTAAACCTGATAGGCATTGCCCACAGCGTTAACTGCGCCAATAACGAGCTCGCCTTGGTTAACAGTGAGATCGCCGCTGCCATTGTTGAGCGTCCAGCTACCTTGCTGTACGTTGAGAGAGCCACTGGCATTGACCACGACGTTCGAGCTAATGGTGCCAGGATCGCCGCCTAAGCTGCCCGAGACCACTGCCGTGTCTGGATTGGTAGGATCCGTTGGGTCTGGGGTAAAGGCACCTAAGGTAACATTGGTCGTATTGGTGCCGTTTCCAACGACGATGTTGGTATTGGTAGAGGTCAGCTCGTCAGCGATGTTGAAGTTGCCGCCAGCAAAAGTAGCATCAGTGGCATTTTGCGTGGTGTTGGTGAGGTCTAATCTATTGGCGTTAATGGTACCGGCACCAATATTGATGTCTCCGCTACCACTTAAGTTCAGGCCATCCGCGCTGAGCACACCACCATTGTTAAAGGCAACTTGACCTGCGGCCGCTGTAGCACCACTTAATAAGTCACCCGTGGCTAAGGTCACATCACCGCTACCAATATCGAGCTCACCGCTGGCACCTAAGTTGACCGCACCGGCATCACCATTTAAGAGATTATTAGCCAGCTCCGTCGTCACCTTGACGTGGCTGTCAGGGACTGACGGTGTTGCAGAGGGAGCTGGAGTGCTACCAACATTAATGGTGGTTAAGTAGGTGCCGTTAGTGTCAGGAGTAACCGTGGAGGCAGTGACTTGGCTTAAGTCTAAGGTGGCTTCAGTGCCAGCACCATTAGCTTGGACGTTAATGATGTTGTTGCCAGAGGTGTTATCCAGCTTAAAGTCACCATTAACCGTTAAGGACGCATTTGTAGTAGCAGTGCTATCACCGCCAACTTGTAACGAGCCAGAGGCTAAGGTTAAATCACCACTTTGGGTGTAGTAACCCTTATTGACCTTGAGGCTATTATCTGGGCCACCGGCTAAGACCACATTGCCTGAAATCGTACCCGTACCAGTGGTGTCAGTTGCTGGTGGAGTAGGCGTAATCGCAGGGGCATCTAAGTTGAGCTCATCACGCAGCACAAAGTCGCTGCTGTTACCTGCGCCATCATTATAGCCAACAAAGGTTACACCCTGCGCGTAGAGCTTATCGACGCCTAAGCCATTGATGTCATCGGCACTGTTGTGAGTGCTATCACCTAAGGTCAGATGCTTAGCATCGATGTCCAAGGCTAAATCGCTATCATGTAGTGGGCTGCTAATAAGTAGGTTGTCACCGGTGACGCGGCTGTTAGCAATCTGTTGATTACCATCGTCAATGACGTGGATATCACCACTACCGCCTGCAGCTCCGTCATCAAAGGCAAACTGGTTCAGGTTAACAGGGATAGCTGGATCAGCACTGCTTAAGTTAAGGTCAGCACCACTTTGTAAGGTGACATCACCACTGCCTGCAAGGTAGTTCTGTAAATTGTTGTCAGTAAAGCTGGCATGAGCCGCATCGCCACTGACAACTAAATTGCCAGAGCCAGCTAAGGCACCTTGCGTAAAGTCACCACTACCAGTAACCGTGAGGCTCTCGTTGTTAAGGTTGAGAGTCGAGCCACTACTTAAGGTGACATTAGTAACGTTCGCGGCGCCGCTATTAAGATCTAAGGTGGAGCTGTCACCTAAATTGATATCTTGGGCAGTTAAGGTCGCTGTGCTGGCGCCATCACCAATATTTACATTTAAGGCAGCACCGCTCTCTAAGCTAATATCCTTTGCCGTTAAGGTTGTCGCCGTATGTGCACCATCACCGATATTGATGGTGTTGTTATCACCACTGACAGTAATGCTTTGCGCATTGTATTCAGTAGTGGCGTCGTAATGAGGGTCATTGATAACTGAAGTGGTATTGCCTCTAAAGGTAACAGTGGCACTGTTAGCCCCATTACCATTGAGAGCCAAATTGCTCTGCACTGTGAGCGGTTGGGCATTAGCCTCGCGGAAGCCGGTACCAAGAATCAGGTGCGCAGCACCAGTGCTCGCACCGCCATTACCAATGGTTAAAACCTCATTGCCATTAGCACTCGAGACAAGGACATTGGCAGGATTGGAGACATTGACGCGCAGCGTACCTTGGCCTAAGACAAAGTCGGTAGGGTTAGCCGCATCTCCAGAGAGTTTGAGGCCATCTTTAACGGCTACAGTGCCTGCACCAAAGTCCGCGACACCATTATTGGTATTAGTCAGTGCCAGTTCACCATTGACCGTGACCTGACCGCCATTGTTAAAGACGATCTTGTCAGACTGCGCTGCATCACCACTTTGGAAGGTGCCCACATCAAGAGTGTTATCACCATTGATGACCATCTCGGCGCTGTCAGCTAAGAGCACGCCCGCACCAGAGTCAGGAGTATTTGGGTCAGTTGGGCCCTTTAAGAGCTCATTAGCTTGACTATCTGTTACAGTAAACTGCGCTCCATTGCCGACATTGATGGTGGTGAGATTGTTGCCACGATTTAAATCTAAGGTGTTGCCAGTAAAGTCTAAGCTTGCAGTTGTGCCTGCGGCATTAGCTTGGACATTAATGACATTGCTGCCAGCAGTGTTATCGATGTTAATGGTGCCAGTAACTGTTAAGGACGCATTAGTGCTGGCAACACTATCACCGCCAACTTGTAACGAGCCAGAGGCTAAGGTTAAATCACCATTTTGGGTGTAGTAACCCTGATTGACCTTGAGGCTATTATCTGGGCCACCGGCTAAGACCACACTGCCTGAAATCGTACCCGTACCAGTAGTGTCAGTTGCTGGTGGAGTAGGCGTAATCGCAGGGGCATCTAAGTTGAGCTCATCACGCAGCACAAAGTTCTCGGTGCCATTTGCACCGGATTGCCCATCAAAGTTCACATTATGGGCGTGCAGAGCCCCAGCGCCGATACCGTCACTGTTAACATCGTTATAGTTGGCGCCACCTAAAGTTAAGGTCGTGGCATGAATGTCTAAAGCCAGCGGGGTAGGATCGCTGGTCAGTTCCTGACTAATGGCAACGTTTTCAGCGGTAAAGGTGTTATTACCAGTAGTTGGATCAGCAGGGGCGATAACATGGATGTCGCCAGAGCCAGCGGCATCAGCATCAAGGTGGTATTGCCCCAGATCGATCTCTTCAGGGCCCGTGACAGTAAAGTCAGCGCCACCGTCTAAGGTGAACTCGCCACCACCTGAGAGGTAGTTGTTAAATTGCGTCGCGGTCAGATTGGCACTAGCGCGGTTATTGGCATTTGTACCACTGAGCACGACATTAGCCGTGCCTGCTAAGTTGCCTTGCGTAAAGTCACCACTGCCTGTGATCGTAAATGTCTCATTGCCGAGGTTCAGGTTAGAGCCACTACCTAAGGAGACATTAGTAAAGGCAATATCACCGCTGCCATTGGTAGCTAAGGCAGAATCCTGCTCTAAGCTTAAATCATTACCCGTAAAGGTGGTGTTGTCGCCGTTAACGTTGAGTCTATTGTTGACACCGCTAGTATTGATATTCTGTGCCTGCCAGTTGCCACCACTGACAGTAACGGAGGCTGTAGTGGTATTGGCTGCACCAGTGGCACTGCTTTGTAAGTAGATAGTCTCAGGCTCGATGGTGTAGTCAGAGCCGTCTTGACCCGTGAAGTTAAAGGCAGCGTTTTTGTCAGTATTGCTTTGCGCGGTACCGATTTGCAGCGTCTGTCCCGTTTCGCCATTGGCGGCGCCAATGATAGGGTTTGTGGTATTCGCTTCTGGCGTGAGGTTGATATTGCCACCGATAAAGGCAAAGTTGCCACTGCCAGATAACAGCAGCTTATCTTGGTTGAGACTGGACGAACCAAGGTCTGCTTGCTTGCCATCTTGCACTACCGTGAGGCTATCAACCTCAAGGGTACCACCATTAAAGTTAATACCTTGCTGTGGAGTAACTTGACCAGCTGAGGAGGACGTGAGGTCGCCTAAATTGACGTTTATGTTGCCACCGGCGCTTAAGATGCCGCCAGAGTTGAGGTTAATAACGGTTTGACCGGTGCCTGAGGTGTTGCCTTGCAACAGCGCATCTAAGCCATCCTGATCAATATTGACCGTAGCGCTTTGATAGCCCTGTTGCGAGCCCACATTAACGGTAGTGTTTCCTGAGCCGGATCCGGTATAGCTGATGTTGGCTTGGGTTAAATCCAGAGTAACGCTGCCCGCAGAGTTGCCTGCTACATCAATAATATTGTCGCCACTCTCGGTGTTGAATTCGAGTTTATTTGTAAGTATCTGGTCACGGTCTGGATGATATACATCAGAAACGGTGAAATCAAGACCACTCGAATTAACTGTATCGCCTAATTTAAGTGTACCGCCCTGAAAAATAATAGTGTTGACTGCATGCGAACCTTGGCTGAATTTTGTAGGTGAGGTATTACCTACAGTAAGTTCATTATGGACACCACTGGTTCCAAGCTCTGGTAGTGTAGTCGGATCAACAGCTAAGGCCTGCTCCCGTGGCTCTGCGCTAACAGGGGCTGCTGCTGGCGTCACCGGCGCATACCCATCCAAGACCGAGGCAGTCAGCACATCATTGCCCTGCATGTCCACACTAGGCGCACTGCTGCGCACGGCTGCATTAGCGGCACTGTTAGCAGTGCTACGCACCATGCTCGGCGTAAAAGCAGAAGTATCAGACACCTCGACCGCACCAGCGGTATTTACCACGGCATCAGTAGTAGCGGCCGATTGCCACTCTGGCAGAGAGTCTAAGACGGAGCGTGCGTCAAACTCTTCCCCAGTAAAGATCTCACTTCTGGCAATCGCGGCAGTAAGCTCCGCTGCCTCATTGCTGAGGGCATCCTGAGCGGCAGTATTAAAGTCACCATCGCCAGTGCTGCTCTCTTGCGTAAAGAGGTCAGCTGCTTGAGCATAAGAGCCCACCATGGCAGATGACAAGACCATGACAGAGGCTAAGCCCTTGCGATAAGCGCGACCATAAACAGCACGATACTGTGCGCGTAAGAAGGTAATGGCGTTTTGGCTTTGCTTCATGGAAAACTCAGCCTTGTAGGGCTGTCTCCTGAACAGAGGGCTATGCAGCCTGTCGTGGTAAAAAGTTGAGGGGTGACTTTGTGTACTGCCGTGTACGCGTGGGCATGTAAGTACGCACAAGCGAGTTAGTAAGAGCAGATGCCTGCTCTCTCAGCTAGGGGACAGCTTCGTGAGGGCTGCGTGTAAAAATCGCTAGCTGGACAAAAAGGTGGGCAAAAGCGCTGTTAGCGCCAAGGGCCACAGACAATCTTGTTTATGCCCTTAGACACACGTATACACCCCTCTGTTGCAGCATTTATGCCCTGTACTGCATGGCTATGCTGCCTTTGTGGGGCCGTGTTGCGGCAATAGCTTGGGGATGCGGATAGTAAGCTTTCACGGCATGATCACTTTGAGATCAGTCGTTTGCTGCTGACACTTATTGCAGTTATCCCTGATGTTGGCAAGGAAAGCAGCGCGGGAGGCTAAAGGGGGATAACACTTGTGGTGATTTTCACGACAAACGCTTTACGCACCTCAGCGGTGTTCAGGGCTGGCAGATGGAGCTAAGCTGCCAGTGGCGCATTGCGCAGTGCATCGCACCACACCTCCAAGCCATTACACACGAAATTAGTCCAGCAAAAGTCAGCGATGCTGCTTGCTTTAGTCCCAGAGAAAACAGCTTCAACATGAGAAAGAGCGTAATCGGGCTGTCCCACAGGGGCGTTGGCTCTTATAGGCGGTACGTACACTGCGCATGAGCAGAGTGCGCTGTGATTTGGAGGAAAAGAACAGTGAGCAGCGCCGTAGCTTGGAGTGCACAGCATAACCAAAACGCAAGGAGCAATAACAGCAGCCCTCAAGGTGCTCTAAAGACACGCAGCCCCAGCTGTTAAGTGGACAGCCGCCACCGGCATCAGGAAACAATCAGAGCACTTTGCTCCTTTGGGTGGGTAAGTTCGCGTGAGGCGCAGCAGGAGCAGGTATGCGTCCACAACACCAAAACGCAAGAGGTGCCAAGAACTTAAGGTTGCTGCTGCCAGAGGCAGAGACTGCACACGCAAGGAGAGAAGACAGGGTACAGGGGATAGGGGCTGGAAATAGGAGCAAGCTCAGCATAATGGGCGCAGAGGATGCGCACAAGAGAGATAGGACTAAGAGAGGCCTCCAGCCACGCCATGCATGGTGAGCCGAAGAAGCGTCAAGACAGGTTGGCACAAAGGGTATGTTCTCTACGTGAGGGAACACACCCCTGAGCTAAATTGGTCTCAATGCGCCTAACTGAAGTTAAGCACAGGACTTAGCAGGGAGTAATGCTCTCTGTTCTTGCTCGCCTCAGGTCGGGGGCATTAAAACATGCTCCTGACGTTAGCGTGGGCTAATAGAAGAGGGCAATTCTGCACACTCACTAAGCCCAGCTATTATGGCATAAGAGCATAACTAGGATGATGCTCAAAAGCGCTAATCTGTGCGCTATAGCAAATTTTACTTACGGCTAAAGTGCAGGCGTAAGTCCATAGCTAACCAAGAGCTTGCTGTAAGTGGCGAGCAGCAGCAGCAGCAGCAGCAGCAGTAGAGCAGTGCACAGAAGTGAGGTTACCAACATCTGCGGTGACTGCTGTGTCATGGCACTGGGAGCGCATTGGTGTTGTGGTGTTAACAGCTCTGTGCTGAGCACTCCCAAAAGAGCTTACCCAAGACTCTGGGAGTAGGTGCGAGCTCAAGCTCGCGCTCAAGGCACCATCAGCTGTGTTGCGACTACCTGAGGTTGTTGTCCTCGCAGGAGAGAAGAGTCAGCAGAAGCTCCGTAGTGCAGCGGCACAGGACAAACTGACTGCATTGGGTGAGTTCCTGAGCACTTCCACCTGATCTTTTGTCTCTGCACGCTCACCACCAACGAATAAGGTATGACCCTGTCCTCATGCTTTTGGCTGGGCCATGTGCTGAGCCCAGCGCCACTTGTGAGAAAAAGTTCTTGCTTCCTGAAAAAAGTGCCCCGTCACGAAAGCGATCAGGGTACAATGAGTTCTAATGGGCGCCATAATGCCCACGGGCCGTCACATGCTGCCTCTCTGCTGCAAGACCGTGACAGGTTTACAGCGCACTTCTTGCTTGTCTCCACAGAGCAAGGAGCTCTAGCCATGTAAGTGCGTGGTACTGTCCTAAGCTTGCTGTTATAGCACTAACCCCAGAGTCATCTTTAGCTGCATGGGGCGGGTGCTTGAGCTTACTGTAAAG
Organism: uncultured Succinivibrionaceae bacterium; assembly: GCA_949286015.1. Classification (GTDB taxonomy): domain Bacteria; phylum Pseudomonadota; class Gammaproteobacteria; order Enterobacterales; family Succinivibrionaceae; genus Anaerobiospirillum. Next base: position 14,552 of record CASEBB010000103.1, read on the forward strand.
CTCTGGTGCTTGTTGCTTGCTTTTGTGGCCCGTGCAGTCGTAACAGCACGTGCCTCGGCTGGCCTTATGAGGTCGCGTGCTGCGCTTTGTGTCCTATGCCCTTCAAAACCTCTTACCTGTGGTTTGCGCAAACCTGAGGTAGGATGAGACTCATACCCTCCTGTCGGATCGACGATAATGCCGTTCTTCTCCAATATCAAAGTCCGCCTACCGCACTATCTCAATCAGATAGTGCGTAATGATGCTACCGGCGGTGTGCTGATGCTGTTTTGCACTGTGCTCGCTTTAGTGTTGCAAAACGGTTCTTACAGTACCAGTTATCGTCACTGGCTGGAAATGCAAGCTGGTGTCGTCTTTGGCACCTTTGAGCTGATTAAGCCGTTACTTCTGTGGATTAACGACGGCCTGATCACTATCTTCTTTTTCTCCATCGGTCTTGAGCTCAAGATCGAGTTCATTAAGGGCCACCTCTCCAACCCCCGCAATATCGTGATGCCGTGTTTAGGCGCTATCGCCGGTATTGTGGTGCCATCGTTATTCTTTATCGCCTTTAACTACCACGACGATTACGCCATGCGCGGTTGGGCTATTCCGACCTCAACCGATACGGCGTTCTCTTTGGCCATTATTCTCTTGCTCGGACACCGTGTGCCAGTCTCATTGCGCGTGTTCCTGCTCTCCATGGCTATCTTCGACGATATCGGCGCTATCTTAGTGATCGCTCTGTTCTATACCTCAGAGCTCTCGGGCCCTGCGCTGGTGTCGGCTTCGTTTGCTATTTTGTGCCTGTTGGGCCTCAATTACTTTGGTGTAGCGCGTAAGCTCTTCTATCTCTTCTTTGGCGTGATCTTGTGGTTCTCCATATTTAAGAGCGGCATGCACGCCACCTTAGCCGGTATCATTACCGCTTTCTGCATCCCAATGCAAAGCGCTAATGGTGAGCACATGGTGGAGGGTATCTACGAGAGCCTTAAGATGTGGGTAGCGCTCCTTGTGCTCCCTGTCTTTACCATAGCCAACGCCGGTGTCGATCTGTCCATGATCGATATCGAGGGCTTCCTTTCCCCTGTGAGCTTAGGTATCTTCACCGGCCTCTTCTTTGGTAAGCAAATCGGTATTTTCCTTACCATTTGGATCTGCATTAAGCTCAAGCTGGTGCAAATGCCGTCAGATGCTAACTATAGGCAGATTTACGGTGTCTGTATCCTCACCGGTATCGGCTTTAGTATGTCGATGTTCATCGACTCGCTGGCTTATCAAGGTAGCTCCATCTTTGAGTATGCCGATTCGCTGGCGATCTTAGTAGCTTCGCTGTGCTCGGGTGTCTTTGGCTATTGCTTCTTACGCTTCTATGCCTGCAAGACCTTAGAGATTGAGTACCGTCCATGGTTACCTGCCCCTGGCGGTTATAAGGGTACTGCCAGCACTGCTTCTTTATATGTGCCAACTGAAGGTGCCTCGTCGGTGGCTCCTACCGCTGTGGCTGTGGCGGAGGCTAATGCCCGTGCAGCAGCGGCTGCTAAGGCGGCAGAGGCTGCCGAGCAAGCAGCAGCGGCGGCGGCAGCTGCAGCTGATGCGGCCAAGAAAGTGGTTGAGGATAAGGAAGCTGACGATCAGAGCTTAGCTCAAGTGCAGTTAGCGGCGGCCCAAGCGGCAGCAGCTGCGGCTACGGCGGCGGTTTCCTCGACTAAGGTCGATGAGGATCAGAATGACTCTGAAACCACAGAAGTGGCAGCGGCGGCCTTAGAGGCGGCTGAAGCAGCTGCTGATATCGCTGCAGAAGCGGCTGAAGCGGTAGAAGCGGCCAGCGCTGATGAAGAGGAAGTAGAGAGTGAAGCTACTGACTCTGAGTCTGATACTGAGGCTGATGCTGAAGGCGAGGCTATTGCAGCGGCGGATGCGGATAAGGCTCAAGCTGCTGAAGCTGAGACTGCAAGTGAGCAAGATGAGGCGGATAAGCCTATTGCCCACGTGATCGAGGTTTCTCCTGCAGGCGAGGCTAAGGTCATCAAAGAGCCACCTGCAGAGGCGGTCAGTGCCCCAAGCACCGCTACTGAGGCAGAGGCGACAACCACCCCTGAGACGGTAGCTGCTCCTGCCGCTGATAGTGTGGCTGCTACGGTCGTGGAGAGAGCAGATAAGGCTCCAGAGGAGGCTACGGCTAATGCTAAGGCTTCTGCCGCAGCGGACGCGACAGCTTCGACGGCGGTACCTGAGGACTTAGCTCTGCATGCCGATGCAGTGCAGGCGGCGCTTGACGCGCAAGAGCAGGGTGCCACCCCACAAGAGGCGGCTGCGGTAGCAGCGGCGGTTGTGGCAGAGGCAAGCAGCGCTGCTGAGGAAACTCAGGGCGCAGCTGCTAGTGCAGAGGCGGCACCTGCGACAGCTAATGCTGCTGAGGCGGCTGCTCCAGCGGACGCGACAAAAGCTGAAAAGAAGGCCGAAGCTAAGGCTGACGCTGATGCGGAAGAGGCTAAGGCTGCGGAGTCCAAGAAGGATAAGGCGGCTAAGGCTAAGGCCAAGAAGAAGGACGCTGACGCCAAGAAGGACGCTGAGGTCGAGGAAAAAGACGAGGCGGCTGAATTTGCGGAAGAGTACTTCAAGAATGTGGTGAAACTGGCTCAAGTTGAAGTGAAGGAACTTGAGGGCAAGAACATCGCGGAGTACAAGCACACGCTGGAGGAAGAGGCTAAGGCCAAGGCAGAAAAGGAAGCAGAAAAGTCTGACAAGGCTGAAGCTGATGATAAAGCAGAGTCTGACGCTCAAGCTGACACTGCTCAGGCCGACAAGGTAGGCGAGGCCACTGACGCCGTCACGCCTGCAGATGCCCTTGCGGCTGAGGCTTATGCTTCTGTTCCTGCATCTGCATCTGACTCTGCTCAAGCTGAGACCGCAGCACAGAGCAAGGCTGTGCCAGCTGCTGAGGCGGCGGCCACGGCTGTTGCCGCTGCGACTTCAGAGGTAGCTGCCTTACAAGAGACCACTACCGCACCTGAAGCTGCACCTGCACAGGTACAGGCAGAGGCGGAGATTGCGCCGCTGACAGTAGAGGAGCTGCACTTAGATGCACCAGACACTGCTGCACCGGCCACCGCGATCACCGAGGCGGCTGCAGCAGAGCAGAGTGAGTCTGCCCCTGTCAGTGCTACCACTCAGACTGAAGCTGTAGCTGCCGAGGCGGCAGCGGAGACTGCTGAGGCTAGCGCTCAGGCGCAGGATGCAGCGCCAGAGACCGCTGCTGAGGCCAGTGCTGGGAGTGAGTCTGCTTCTGCACCAGCACCTGCATCTCAGGTCACCGCAGAGGCGTCCGCCGATGAGCTCTTACACTCCATTGCCGCGCAAGCTGAGGAGGTAGCACCGCTACCACCTGTAGATGCCCAAGCGGCAGCCACGGTGGAGCCGCTGACGGTAGATGAGGTGACCGCTAGCGCAGAGCAATCGCTTAACGCCGATGAGGCTCAAGAGCTCTCGCAAAGCACGGTGTCGCAAGTTGCGGCACAAGGCGAGGCCCTTGAGGATGTTATGGTGACGCAAGCAGCCCTGAATAAGGAGCTGGAGGCGACAAAGCTGCACCAAGAGCTCAAGCCACTGACCGTGGAGAGCACCCAAACGCAGTATGACACCTCGGCCATTGGGGCGGCGGCAGCTGACAGTACTTCTGCGGCCAGCACGCCAGCTGACACTGTCAGCACTCCTGCTGCTAGTGCGGAGACGGCCGCGCCGCCACAAGAGGACGTGTCTGCACCTGAGGCTAAGGCGCAGTCAGAGGATGCGGCAACGCAACCTGACAAGGGTGCAGCCGAGCCTAGTGCGGACAAGCCAGAGATGGAAGAGACCTCAGTCTTACAGAAGATCTCGAACGTCTTTAAGAAGCACTAAGCGGCTGTAAGTAAGGAAAAGAGGTAGTGATGGTGAGCGCTGTCACTTCCTCTTTTGCTCTAAGGCGTACAGAGGTGTAGCGGCCTTGAAGAGGCAGTTGCGCTCTTAAGTGGGATGCGACCACAGGGGGGGCGAGGCTTACCTACTTGAAATCAAGTTGGTGATTTCAGGGCGGATAATTGTGCTGCTGGAGATGGCAGCAGGCTTAGTGGTGATAATTGAAGCTGCTTTTGGGGCTTAACCACCTGCAGAGGAGAACCCTGCTATGGTGTGGGCCGTAAGCAGTGCAGCAGCGCGCAGCCTGTAGGGTAAAGCTCATGTGGGCACCACCACACCATAGCGCACTGGCGCCCAGCTGCGCATGAGGCTAAGCAGTACAGCAGTCTGGCCTTAAGGTTAATTTAACAGGTAGCGCCGGCATCGCTGAGCACAGCGCACTGCTGGCGCATGACAAAATAAGGGGACAGTATGTCTAAAGAGGGAGAGGCCTTACAGCGCAAGGTAGATGAGTGGCTTGCCATGCCGCTTGAGCAACTGGCAACGGTCAAGCCGCCTTTTCTGGCCTTTGTGTTCAAAATGTTCACGCAACGTGTGGAGAGCTCCGAGGTAATTATCGGCAAGGCTGACCATATGAGTTTGCTGCGGCAGCTTGTAGAGCTAGAAGAAACGAATGGTGATTATGATTATGGCTCACTACTGTTGCAGCTCAAGCAGTACAACGCGCAATTTGTGCATGAGCAGCAAGAGTTTGCGGAGCTGTTTGGCGAGTACACAGCCATGAAGCCGCAGCTTAAGAAGCTGCAAGCGCGCTTTTTGGCTTGCTTGGACGCTAAGCTTGAGCACAAAGAGCTCACACCGGAGGATTATGCCGAGGAGAAGGAGGGCTTAGAGTGCTTCTTCAATAACTTTCACGAGTTTTTCAATATCAAGCAGCAAAACATGCAGAAGATGATTTTTATCCAACAGGATCTAGCAACGAATCTTCGCGAGATTGATCGCCTGCTGCCTCTGATGAATCAGCGCAATGCGCAAAATCAGGGTAAAACAAAAGCTGCGGCCAAAAAGCGGGCGAAGAAAAAAGGCCGCTAAGAGGCAGGCAGCTAAGGGGCGGGTACAGAACAAGACCTCAGCTTCCACTAAGAGCAAGACCAACAAGGCCAAGGATAAGGCCAAGACTAGGCTCAAGAAGTAGGCTTTGCTCTGAGTTTGGTGGGGGAACCATTGGTGAGTAACGCCACACGCCATAATCACGACTAAGTTACTGATTTCGGAAGCAAGGCGGTGTTTTGGTATCCTTGAAGCCTCCCCAGTCTTACGACTGGGGATTCTCCTGGACCAGAAGAAGCCTTTTCGGCAAAAGTAGGCGTGACACTTGCGTGCCCTTGATAGTCC
>CASEBB010000104.1 GCA_949286015.1 uncultured Succinivibrionaceae bacterium
TAAATGTTGTCCCCCACTCAAGCAGCATAACGGTAATAAAAAACTCCACCGCTTGACGGTAGATATCTACCGTCTTCTGCAGTGCCTTCTTCGGGAGGCCTTATGCAGCCAAAAGTGTGGAGTAGCTACGAGTAAAGATCATTGACGATCACCGCAATGATCGTACATCTTTTTAGCGCACAACGCTAAGATAAATCTAACTTTTTACGCACATTGTTAACAAGCTCGCACTTTGGGCACAGATGTGCCCGCGCCTGCGATCCTATGGTGCGGGCGCAGCCTGCTGGAGCATCTTTAGTAGCGGAGCAGCAGCTTGCTGCGTCTGTTCTGCACTGTGTTGCCGTGCTTAGAGCTTCCTTGAGTTGCGGGAAGATCGTATCTAAGCGGTAGAAGCTCATGGCCTCTGGGCTTTGGGTAGTGGCGTGAGCATCATAACCACTTATGGAGAGCAGTAAGCCACTTAAGCCCCCCGCTAAGGCTTGAGCTTCCTTACCGCTAAAGCCATTGATGGCCGCCAGCTAGCCTGCGGTATTAATACCGGCCTTCTACTCACCATAATTCACAGGATCAGCTTGCATCGAGAAGTAGATGCTCTCTTTGCTGCCAGAGGTTTACAGCCTAAGTTATGCCCTGTGCGCTGACTACCTCTTAGAGTTAGTGTGGTGGCTCATCACCACAACTGCGGCGTGCTTTCTGCCCTGTTTGCGCCTCGGGTCAGGTGAAACTCCCCCAGAGAGCTTGCGCGTCAGGGCAGTGACCACGTCTAGTTGAAGAGAGGCTGGTCAGAGTTAAGCGACGGATGCGGCATAAAGTCTGGCATTTTGAGCTCACCTTGCGGGTTGTTCACCTTTGGCCCTAAACCCTCAGGACATAAGTAAGCACGGCCCGATAAGGCCACACCCACATCCCACGTCATACGATTAAGACGCTGAGGGTAGTTTAAGGTCTCAACCACATGGGTAGCACCCAGCAGCGCCGCCATGCGCTTTAACTCAAAGCGCGCACTGCTCATGGTAATGCGTGGTGCCGTATCGAGGTCGCATAAAAAGGTGCAGCCCTGTACCTCAGTGGGTAAGGCTGTAATGACGCGAGCGGCCTCTTGCTCTTCCTGCACACTGGTGCAAGCGCTCAGCGTCAGCATGATGCTCAGAGCAGTACCCAGAGCCAGTGCTTTTTGGCGTTTCATCCGTCATCCTCCGCAAAGAGTTTTGTGCAGTGCCGTGGCAAAGCAAGGTCACAGCAGGTAACGGTGTCGCGGTAGCTGCCAGCGCAGTACGGTGTACTGTGATTAGCTAATGTCAGGGTAGCGGCTAGGCTCACCCTCAGGCGCCGTCTTAAAGCGGCGGTGCATCCACAGATACTGCTCTGGAGCAGAGGAAATCATCTGCTCCACCATCTGATTGCCGCGTAAGGTATCAGCCACCTCATCCTCAGTTGGGAAGTTCTCAAGCGGTGGCAGCACGTGTAAGTGATAGCCTTTTGCCTCGCGGACTAACCAGAAAGGTTGCACCTTGACACCCTTGATGCGGGCCAGATCGTGTAAGCCCGTCACCGTACAAGCCTTTTCTACACCAAAGAAAGGCACAAATACAGAGGCAGTGATGCCATAGTCCTGATCTGGTGCATACCAGATAGGGTAGCCTTTCATCACGGCCTTCACCATAGAGCGCACGTCAGTACGGTCGATTAAGGCGAGGTTAGAGCGCAGACGGCCTTTGACCTGAATGTACTCCCAGACAGGGTGATCGGAGCTGCGATACACGCCGATACCAGGCTTAATAGCAAGGGCATAGAGACGGGCACCAATCTCTAAGGTCACCATATGGCAGGTAAAAGCAATGGTGCGTGTGTCTTTTGCCGCGAGCTCTTTGGCAAGGCGCAGTTCCTCTGGGTCAATAATCAGCAGGCGCTTGAGGCGCCAATCTGGCCAGAACCACGCGATACCGGTTTCAAAGACGGCCATACCGGCGTTAGCAAAGATCTGCTGCTCGAGCTGAGCGCGTTCTTCATCGCTCTTTTGGGGAAAAGCCAGCTTTAAGTTAGTGGATACGACGTAGCGGCGGCCCTTTAAAAACTTGTGCATCAGCTTGCCAATGCCACGTCCTAAGGCCATGGTGACTTTGTAGGGGAGGATGTTGACGATAGTAAAGAGGATAATAATGGCAGCCCACGCACTCCAAAAGGATGGGCGTAACAGTGACCAGCTAAAAGGCACGCCCTCGGTGACACCCGAGCCCCACGTGATATTGCGTTTAATGGTACGGTGCTGCTTGCTGCGCTCTTGATAGGAGGTGTGAAGCTTGAGTTTTTCGTGATCAGCCATGAGAGGTGTCCCAGAAGTAAACCACGGGATCAGACAAAAGCAGTCGAGCCCAGCAAGGAAATAGTGTGCTAATAAGTGACGGATGTAGTGGTGCGTGGTTGCAATGTCCCATCTCGAGATAAAAGTTGCAAGCGAGCCTGAGCTTATCTTGAGATTGGCATGCATGCGTGCCCTAAATTCCGTGATTTATTAAGTCAGTCGTTCCCAACGATGTGGTGGCAGAGGCGGGAAGGGGAGGAGAAGCGTCAGGAAGTGGCCTTAACCGCGCTGCAAAGTGTAGCACGGCCTCTTGGGGGAAAAAAGACAAAAGGCTTGCCTTTGTGGGTAAGAGCATGGGACTTGAAGCAAGATGTGGCACGGCTCACTTTAGGAGGAGTGGGCTAAAGGTGCTGGTAGGTGGTAGCAACAGAAGAGAGTCCACTCGCATGCTGTCGGTGTAGTCCTGCACACTAACCTTGAGATAGTGCATACGCGTAGGTAACCTAAAAGCGCCTGACGGCTCCTTATCTCGAGAGTAGTGCCTTAGCAAACTCCTACTCTCAGGGTAAAACACCTGATTGTAGTCAGTTACCTCCTTTGAGATTTGCTTTTTGGGATACTCACCATACGCAGCGGCTTCTGTGGTGTCGTTGCCTGTGCCTGTGCCCGCAGAGTAGCAAGGGTAGGTTGTGCACATCCCTAAAGTCTGTTCACCACCAAAGATAGGCAGACCATCTCGCGATAAGCGGCCATAACACCCTTTTATCTCAACAGAAGCATGATGGCTGCTATCGCGCCGCAGAGGGGGTAATACTTTTGGTGTGGTGCGGTGTAGAAGCAGCTTTACAGGTGGTAGCTCCAGATACGGCAACACGAGCCAGCTCTGCTCCTTGCGGCCTCTTAGCAGGGCAGAGCTAAGCTTTGCTTTTGGCGGTGCGGGTGGTGGTTGCAGCCTTTTTGCTGGCGGCGCCCTTACTTGTGGTGGTGGCTTTTGCGGCCTTGGTGGCGGCGTTAGCCTTTGCCACAGATGTAGCCTTATCCTCAGCTGTACCTTTGGCCTTAGCCTTAGTCACTGGCGTTGCCTTTTTCACAGGCGTAGTCTTAGCCGCTGTCTTGGCGGTAGCCTTAGTAGCATTGGTAGCAGGCTCGGCCTTGGCAACTACAGGCGCCGTCTTGGCTTTGCTGGAGGCTTTCTTGGCGGTGCTGCGTACCTCGGCGCTGTCCTCTGGGACTGACGCCATAAGAGGCAGAACTGGATCTGCCGTGGCACTCGCACTCGCTTTACGCGTGCTCTTCTTTACAGCGGCAGTAGTGTTTGTAGGGGCTGTGGTTGTGGTGGCAGCAGCCGTAGCAGCAGTGGCAGCGCTCTTAGCCGAGGTGGTTTTAGCAGCAGCGGTCTTAGCCTTGCTGGCACTGGCCTTTTTCGGCGTGGCCTTAGTGGCCTTAGTGGTGGCTGTGGCGCTGGTAGTGGTACCGCTACTGGCGCTTTGGCGGCTCTTACGGGTGACACCGACCTTACGGATAATCGCAGGCGCCGCCACCGATTCACGGCTAATGAGCTTTACATCCATACGATGCGGCTCGGCTACAGCGTTGCCCTCGTATAAGTCTAAAGAGCGTAGCACGGCTTCTTTGGCCATGAGGGTGACGGGGTTATTGACCGTGCTTAAGGCCGGAATTAAGCAGTAGCTCAGGTAGAGGTTATCAAAGCCAATAATGGAGATATCCTCAGGGATGCGCAGATGGTGGTGATGCAAGGTAGCCATTAAGCCTGCGGCCATCACATCAGAGTAACAGGCCACCGCCGTAAAGTCCTTAATCGGCTCAAAGCGCTCTAAGAGGATCTTAGCCGCCTCTGCACCGCCCTCTAAGGATGGTGTGCCCTTAAAGACTAGGTCGGGGTTATAGACGATGTTGTACTTGGCAAGGGTGTCGCGATAGCCCTGTAAACGCTCCTCGGAGTCCATAATGTTATGGAGGGAGTTAATGAAGGCGATCTTGCGGTGGCCGTGCGCAATCAGCTCTTCAATGGCGAGGCATTCGCCCATGTAGTTATCGCAGTTTAAGCAGCGATCCTCGTACCCTGGCAGGATGCGGTTAATGAGCACCATGTAAGGGACGTTGTCCATGTAGTGCTTGAGCTCAGCGTCAGAGAGAGCTAAGGCGTGAATAATGAGACCACGGCACTGGTAGGAGAGCAGGTCGTCAATGGCGCGGCGCTCACGGTCGGCATTGTGGTAGCCTTGACCGACGAGCAGGGTATAACCCATTTCATGAATGGCATCATCGCAGGCGCGCACAGCTGCTCCGAAGTAAGGATCGGAGATTTCACTGACAACGATGCCAATGGTATGGCTATCGCGTTGCACGAGGGCGCGAGCATTGGCATTTAAGTAGAAGCCCAATTCCTTTTGGGCTTGTAATACTGCCATGCGGCTGCGGAAGCTCACTTTATTGGAGCCGTTAAGAACCCGTGACACCGTGGCCACAGAAACGCGAGCTAAGCGCGCAACATCACGGATCGTAGCCATACATCGTACCTAATCTTGCTCGGCACAGGCCGAGCAGCAATCCAAAGAAAAACAGCGAGATTATGCGCTGCTCGCTGGGCTCACTTTAGAGCTGGCGCTCAGGAGCACATGCGATTACAGCCACGCTCAGGGTGCAATGAAGCGGGCATAATCGCCAGAGAGAAAGTGCGGAGCAGTGCAATAAAAAAGAGCTGAGATAGAGCCTTATGAGCGGTGCCGCGCCCTCCACGCTCACCTTGAGAGGCGGGGCGTGTACTCTCATTAATAAAGAGCTTACAGCAAAGCCCAGCAGTTTGTACCGCAGCTGTTTCCTTTGCCACAATGGGAAGCAGTGACGGTAGATTAGCCATTTTACCGCTACTGACATACTAGTAACACAGCGCAGGCCTAAATATCGTGATGTATATCTCTGTGAGCGGCAGCAAATGATGTGTTTAGTAGCAGAGCGGCGCTCTTTTTGGGCGTGGGTAAGAGAGCCCATCTGTGTGGTGGAGTGAAGAGTGACAGGGAGTTCTTAAAAATGGGCTCTCCTTAGTGTTGGGTGGATAAGGTACTCACACCATTACAAGGTGGGGCACGCCAAACGCTTGCACATGGGCCCAATGCTTGAGCTCTGGGTGACGCTGCTTTTTGGTATCCACCAAACTCTGAGTAGAGCCTAAAAGTGGCTGGGAGTGGTAATGCCTTAGTGCGCAGGGCGCGACCTGTGTGGTCGACAACCACAGAGAGCCTAAGGGTAATGGCTGTGACCACGTCCAGAGGCTGCTGAGGGTAATTGTTACTCCAAGGAGGCACGCGACCGCACAGTGCAGCAGAGCATGGTGCTGCTGGCGGCTCCCCAACACCTTTGAGACTAGCCTCTGCGGCCACTCGCGCTTTTTGCACTAAGGCGCTTGTGAGCAAAGACTATTTGCGTGCGCTAAAGTGCTGTTGCGCTGCTTGCATCCTGCAAAGCAAGGAGATCAGAGGGAATCCCTGACCAGTGCGCGCCGCAAAGCATGCTGCACAGAGGCCTGCTTCTTGGTACTGTGCTGTAGAGGCCACGCGCCACAGAGCACTTGCCTGCGCACTCCCTATAAAGGAGGGCACAGCACCGCGCCGAGCTAACAACTGACGGCGGAGCGGAGCAAGAGCGCAGCAGTACTTCACCTCGGTAGCGCTAACAACAACAGTCAATAACACCACCAACAGCAGCGCCTAAACGCGCTTGCGTGGAGCGAGCTTAGCAGTAGGGGGTAGGGTGTAGGACTGTGCCTTGTACATGTGCACAGAGCACAGCTTTGCGCACAGTGCACGGTGACGCTTACAGGAGTACAGCTAACCCTTGCAGCGCACCACTGCGTATGCGCCAGTGGGCGCCCCGCGCACACACCTTTAACCGTGCGCATCAAGATAAATATCAGCTTTTGTGCCCATAGATGGCCACTGGCTAATTCCACCTTGACGCTTTTTCACCCCAATTGTCAGACAAGTAAAACACATTATGTCCCCAAATGTAAACGTTTACATTTGAGAGCCTAGTGTTTTCAGTGCTCTCGGCAATAAATGCCTTATTTATCAGCTTTTACCGCACAGAGCACCGTGCCCACAACTGGCCACAGAGAGTAGAGACGCGCCAGCCCCAAGCGCCCCTTTGCGGGGCGAAATCCACCCCCAAAAGCACTCTTTGGCCTATGCCTCACCTCTCTGCAATGCCTTTAGGATAAACGATTGCTGCCCCTGTAACACCCCCAGCCAGCTTTTTTTCCAAAAGTTAGACCCAGTCCACATTTTTTCATTTTACAAAGCGGAAAAACTCGCTATAATGTAAACGTTTACACAAGAGAGTAAAGGCATAAATAAGCCAAAGTTGTTGCTGTCTTTTGTAGGCAAGGAACGTCTGTGATGGGGATGCGTCTTGGTGCAGACTGTCTTATGATAGATAGGCCCTTGCAATGGTGAGTGTTTTACTTACGCAAGTGCGTGCACGAGACTTCAGGATTAAGTTGGAACAAAAGGGTTTGCTATGAGCACTATTCTGGTTACCGGTGGCGCTGGCTACATTGGCTCCCACACTGTGGTGGAGCTGGTCAAGGCTGGCTATGACCCAATCATCTTCGATAACTTCAGCAACGCCAAACCAGCAGTTTTACCTCGCATTAAGCAAATCTGCGGTCGTTCTATTCCTTTCTACTCTGGTGACATCCGCGTCCGTGAGCAGATGGAGCGCCCTTTCAAAGAGAACAAGATTGACGGTGTGATTCACTTCGCGGGCTTAAAGGCCGTCGGTGAGTCCGTCAAGAAGCCTCTGGAGTACTACGACAACAACGTCCATGGCTCCTCCGTGCTCTTAGAGGTGATGCGCGATTACGGCTGCCACAACTTCATCTTCTCTTCCTCCTCGACCGTTTACGGCGAGCCAGACAAGGTGCCTTTAACCGAAGACAGCCCAATTAAGCGCGCTAATAGCCCTTACGGCCAGACCAAGATCGACATCGAGTACATGGCCGAGGAGCTGCAAAAGGCTGTGCCTGAGTTCTCCGTGACCTTACTGCGCTACTTCAACCCAGTCGGTGCTCATGAGAGCGGCTTAATCGGTGAGGATCCACGCGGTATTCCAAACAACTTAATGCCATACCTCACGCAAGTGGCGGTTGGTCGTTTAGAGTGCTTAACCATCTTTGGTAAGGACTACCCAACCCCAGATGGCACCTGCATCCGTGACTACATTCACGTGGTGGACTTAGCCACCGGTCACGTGGCTGCCTTAAAGCACTGCCTCGATAAGCCAGGCGTGCACATCTACAACTTAGGTACTGGTACTGGCTATAGCGTGATCGACATGGTCAAGGCCTTCTCTAAGGCTATCGGTCATGAGCTGCCACACAAGTTTGGCCCACGCCGTGAGGGTGATGTGGTCTGCTGCTATGCAGATCCATCCAAGGCTAAGAACGAGTTAGGCTGGGTTGCCACCCACACCTTAGAGGATATGACTCGCGACGCCTATAACTGGCAAAAGAATAATCCAAACGGCTACGACGACTAAGCAAGGCTTAACTTAAGCAAGGCCTAACAAAGGCAGTACGCTAAGTCGCGTTTAGTGAGGTGGGACGGTAACTTTATTTGCCCAAGTGCTGTCCCACGGTTTGGTTAGGAAAAAGAGGGGTGTGTCTGCGCCCACCCCCTTAGTTCCTGAGTCTCACCAAAGTTAGGAGGCGGCGTTTTCATCCTGCAAAGTAGGGTAGTACCTACAACGTAGGATAGTAAGTGCGCCGAGGTCTATGTCTTTTAATATCTCTGATCACCCACATCGTCGTTTTAACGCCTTAACTGGCGAGTGGATCTTAGTTTCTCCACACCGCGCTAAGCGCCCATGGAATGGCCAGGTAGAAAAGAGCGCCAACGAGCAGAAGCCAACCTACGATCCAAGCTGCTATCTCTGCCCAGGTAACACCCGTGTCAGTGGCGACGTCAATCCAAAGTACGAGAGCAACTTCGTTTTCACTAACGACTTTGCCGCGTTAATGCCAGACACCCCATTAGATGGCCCAGAGGGCGACGATCTCTTCAAGTTAGAGCCAGCTCGTGGTACGGCCCGTGTGATCTGCTTCTCTGCCGATCACTCCAAGACCTTACCAGTGATGGAAGTGAACGAGATTCGTTCCGTGGTTGATCTGTGGGCCTCGCAGCTTACTGAGTTAGGTGCCACCTACAAGTGGGTGCAGCTCTTTGAGAACAAGGGCGCCATCATGGGCTGCTCTAACCCTCACCCACACGGTCAGATCTGGGCTTGCTCCTTCCTGCCTGAGGAGATCACCAAAGAAGAGAAGCAGCAGGACGCTTACTTTGCTAAGCACGGCACGCCACTGTTATTAGACTACGTCAACTCTGAGCTTGAGAAGAAAGAGCGCATCGTGGTCGAGACCGAGTACTTTGTGGCTTTAGTTCCTTACTGGGCATTCTGGCCATTTGAGACCATGATCCTGCCTAAGTTTGCGGTCAAGTCCATTAACGAGCTCAATGACGCGCAGCGTGATGACTTAGCTCTGTGCATCAAGAAGCTGACCACCCGTTACGACAACCTCTTTGAGTGCTCGTTCCCATACTCGATGGGCTGGCACAATGCACCAACCGACGGCAAGCCACACGACGGCTGGCAGCTGCACGCTCACTACTATCCACCTCTCTTACGCTCCGCTACCGTCAAGAAGTTCGTGGCTGGTTTCGAGCTCTTAGCCGAGAAGCAGCGTGACCTGACCCCAGAGCAGGCTGCTGAGCGCTTACGCGCTTTAGACGAGGTGCACTACACCTTAAAGAACAAGTAGGGGCAATAAAGCAGCCGTGATGCTGGTGTGAGGCTCTTTGCGGAGCTTAGCAGCGGCGATGGTGTTGGCACGGCTGTGTTGATCGCAGTTAAGGTGAGATTAAGCCGCTGTGGCGGCTTAAGTAAAAGCGCTCGGCGGTGCTCTTTAGAGGATCGGCCGAGGCTTTTAGCAACTGCATGCTCTTACATCGCTGGCAGCAGCAGCAGTACTTGCGTACTGCGTACTGCTTACTTGCGTACAGTAAGCTGCCAGTAAAACCAACAGCAAACAAAGACAAGCACTGGCACATGGCCTTTAGCGCCGTGCTGCTGCTGGTGCGCCCAAGGTAGCTCGGGGTGGTGAAACCGAGCTGCCTTTTTAACCAGCCAAGGTGACTGGTTTACCAAGTACTCTTGGGCCTAGGCTTTACCTGATCCTGCCTATCCTCCTCCTCACAAGGTTGGGATTTAGGTGAAGCCTAGGACTAGTTAGGTTCTCAAGAACGGATCGGTTCTTGAGAACCCCATTAAGTCCTGATGCCTGACAAAGCAAGATAAAGCCTAGGCCCAAGAGATCTTGGCGGGGGTGAGCTCTGTACTCTATAGGATAGGGTACAAGAAAACCTGCTACTCATGCAGCCACAAGCACAAATTGGTGCATGCAAAAAGTGCAGATAGCGCTCGGTTTCTGTGCTGTTTGCGGTGGCAACACAAAGTTGTGGTCAAACCACAGAGCTTGTATGAAGCGATGCACTCAGAGTAAGGAGGGCTTGCTCTGAGGTATTGGGAGGATTTTCTCATGTTAGACGTAGTGAAGGCCAAGAGTATTGAAGCCTTTACCACCCACTTTGGGTGCCAGCCAGAGTTCCTGTCGTATGCGCCAGGCCGTGTGAACCTCATCGGTGAGCACACTGACTACAATGACGGCTTTGTGCTGCCATGCGCCATTAAGTATGGTACCGCAATTGTGGCCAAAAAGAATGGCACCAACAAGATGCGCATGCTGGCTGTGGACGTGAACCACGAGACGGACGAGTTTGAGTGCTCCGCTACTTTCACTGCACATGAGACCAAGGTGTGGGCTAACTACCTGCGCGCCATGGTTGCCCTCATTATGCAAAAGGGCCACAAGGTCGAGGGCTTAGATCTGGCCATTAGCGGTGACGTGCCATTAGGTGCAGGCTTATCCTCTTCTGCTTCCTTAGAAGTGAGCTTTGGCCACTTAGTGTCGAGCATTTTTGGCTTAAACATCCCACTGCAAGAGATCGCTTTAACCGGTCAAGCTTGCGAGGCCTTAAATGGCTGCAAGTGCGGCATCATGGATCAGACCATCTCCGCTTGCGGTAAGGCCAACAGCGCGCTGTTAATCGACTGCCGTTCCTTAGTGTTAACTCAGGTGCCAGTGCCATCTAACTTAGACATCCTGATTGTTAACTCCAACGTCAAGCACTCGTTAGTCGGCGGTGAGTACAACGAGCGTCGTGAGCAGTGTGAGAACGCTGCCAAGATCATGGGCGTCAAGGCTTTACGTGATGCCACCATGGACATGCTCAATGCCAAGAAAGGTGAGATGGACGATGTGACCTATCGTCGTGCTCGCCACGTCATCACTGAGGATGAGCGCGTCTTAGAGGCGGTTGAGGCCTTTAAGCAGGGCGACTTAGCTACCTTAGCCGAGAAGATGTACGCCTCGCACTGCTCGATGCGTGATGACTTTGAGATCACCATTCCAGAGATCGACGGCTTAGTGGAAATCATCCGCAAGGCTATTGGTGAGAACGCGGCGGTGCGTATGACTGGTGGTGGTTTCGGTGGTAGCGTGGTGGCTGTAGTTGAGCCTGCCAAGGTGCCACAAGTGAAGGCTGCCATTGACGCCGAGTACGAGAAGATTTCTGGTAAGAAGGCCACCATTATCGAGACCCACGCTTTCGACGGTGCCTACTTCACCACTCTGTAGATGCTCTGGTACCGCTTATAGGCGGTAGCTTAGCTGACACGATAACAACTACCTCGCAATCTCAACAGGGAGGAGGCGACTGCTCCCTGACAACAACAAGCAAAAGGCCGCACTACTTGGGGGAGCAATCCCTCGGTAGCGCGGCCTTTTTATTTGCCGTTTGCTTTAGGGCGGCAGCAGCACGGTGGCAGAGCCGACGGAGACAGAACTCTACGGCGGCAGCGTCACAGTGCAGTGTGCTCAGTTCAGCCAGCGGCAGTAACCGTAAAGATAAGTTCTCAAGGCTTCTCTCACCGGAGTCGGGGCTACCAGAGGTAGTGCTCGGCGGCCTTGAGATGCCAACGGCCGCTTGGCGGTGGCCGTCTGTTAGCTTAAGGGTACCTTTAAGGGAGTCACAGGTCACCAGCCAGAGTCTACGCCTTAACGTGCTGTGCGGAGACGGCGTACCACCTCTTCTAAGGTCGCACGTGGGCAGCCAATGTTGATACGCACAAAGCCGTCAAAGTTAGGGCCAAAGTGCGAGCCCATGAGCACATTGACCTTAGCCTTATTGACAAAGAAGTCCTTGCACGCTTCTTCGGAGGCAAACACTTTGGTGAAGTCGATCCAGATGAGGTAGGTACCCTCACGTGGCTTAACGACAGCATCAGGGAAGATGCTTTGCAGCTCTTGACGCAGGTAGTCCTCATTGCCATCGATGTACTCGTTAGCCTCGTCAATGTAGTACTCACATTGCTGATAGGCCACACGCATCATGGCATTGCCAAAGGCATTGGCATCGGATTCACCGGCAGCATTGAGCGCATGCTCAAAGCGCTTTCTTAAGTCCTCATTCGGGATAATAAGGTAGGACGTGGCGCAGCCCATGACGTTAAAGGTCTTGGCTGGCGCATTAACGATAATGAGGCGGTCACGGATTGGGCCGGTTAAGGCGGCCGTGCTCACAAAGTGCTGCCCCTTACGCGCAAAGTCAGCGTGAATCTCGTCAACAAAGAGCAGCAGGTCGTGCTTGACGCAGAAGTCACCGACAGCTTGCAGTTCTTCTTGCGTCCAGATACGGGTAGTTGGATTGTGTGGCGAGACTAAGATCATGAGCTTGGTGTGCTCATCGACCTGCTTTTCGAGGGCCTCTAAGTCCATGACGTAGCGGCCATCTTTTTCGATCAGAGGTGGATCGATTACCTCACGGTAGCTGTCAGAGGTGACGTCGTTCAGAGGTGGGTAGTATGGCGAGTTGAGGATGACCTTATCGCCCTTTTGGGTGAAGAAGTTCACCAGCACACTGCAAGCGACCACGATGCGTGACACGTAGAGGATCCAGTCAGGCTGCAAGGTGACCTGATGGCGCTTTTGGTACCAGTTGACGATACCCTCTTGGTATTGCTTGCAGAGGGTGGCGTAGCCTAAGACACCGTGATCTAAAACCTTTTGCAGTTCAGCGATGATCTCAGGTGGGCACTTAAAGTCCATATCGGCACAACCCATTTGGATGGTGTCGGTATTGCCCACATCACGATCGGCAGCGTCCCATTTGTAGCTGTCAGTACCGCGACGATTGATTACTTGAGAAAAGTCGAACTTGCCCACAGAAAACAATCCGATTCATGGCCGCGCGGGCCGTCAATGGGGCTGCAACTTGGTGAGGTTAGTCGGAGCATGTTGGCTCGTACCCTCAAGAGCAGCCACAATCTCTAAGGCGGCAGCAGTGTTGTATGCGTGCAGCCTCTGTTTGAAGTCGTTAGTGCACACTACCACAAGCGTTACCCGCGCAAGGTGCCTTGTCAGCTCTTGGCTAGAGCCAGAGCTCATCGGAGCGTGGCGTGAAGATTACCTTATCTTGTGGGTGGACTGATCACAGAGCGCCTTAAGATGGGTAAGACTTGAGGTGTGCTCATTAGGAGTGGTAGACGCTAAGGTTTAGTCCTTAACGCAGATGCACTCGATCTCGATGCCCACACCCTTTGGCAGATCCTTTACCGCCACGCAGGAGCGGGTTGGATATGGGGTGGCAAAGTACTGGGCATAAACCTCATTGATGGCCGCAAAATCAGCGATGTCTGCTAAGAAGACCGTGGTCTTGACCACATCAGCTAAGCTATAGCCCGCCTCTTCGACTAAGGCCTTTAAGTTCTTTAAGCTCTGGTCGGCTTGAGCGGTAATAGCCTCTGGCACCTCACCAGTTGCTGGGTTGACTGGGATTTGGCCCGAGACAAAGAGCATGTTGCCAACCTTTAAGGCGGAGCTGTATGGGCCAATAGCCTTTGGGGCGTTATCAGAGGTGATCACTTCTTTAGACATCTGTAGTGCAATCCTTTGTAACTGGGGAGTGGGATGGAGAGTGGGGAAGTAGGGAGTAGAGCCTCCTAAGTTACGAGACAAACTCATGCTTGTGAAGTCTCCATGTGCTTACGCACATGGCTTCCTCCCGTTTTAATAGGGAGGGTCCTGAACAAAAATACAATCCTACCTCAGCACCGTTCCAAACAAGCAGTTTGGGCGTATGTTAGCCCTTGCATGCTAACGCCTCGCGCTAAAGCGCACGAAGCTCCGCGT
>CASEBB010000105.1 GCA_949286015.1 uncultured Succinivibrionaceae bacterium
CCGTACCACCTATATCCCAAGTGCCAAACAACGGTCTCAACCCCTACGTTTGCTCACCATGCTGCTAATGCCTCAGCACCAAAAAAATCGCAAGGACCGGCCATTACGCACAAGCTCTCTGTGGTAATTTCGCATGACCAGATGGTGGCGTCACAAGGTCAGATAGCACGCTAACAGTAGCAACCAACCACCTCTAATCAAGGCGTGATCTCATAAAGGACGGCTGTAGAGCGGAGTGCTGGCAACGCCCTCCAACTCAAGATAAAGGGGGTGGGCTCGCCTGAGCCTATCATTAGATGGGGTACGCATGATTGCCTTAAACGCCGTCATCTCTTAAGTTTGTGCTTCCTAAGTGCAAACTGCCGCTAAGAGGCAACCACCTCTAAGTGGTAGAAGTCCGCACATGTCGGGCTATATGGCACAGAGCGGCCTGTGAGGCTGGTTAAGGCTCTCCCTGCACTCTCCTCAGCAGTGGGGTACCCTGTACCTAAGGTCTGCACCCACGCTAACTTACAGTCTCTCTCTCTTATCAGCACCAGCCCTCACCACAGCTTTACCCCAGCAGCCGCCAAGAAAAAAGGGGCACAAAGGCCCCTTTCGCTCGTACTTGTTAAGATTGGAGGTTGGAGGATTATCCTTTCATTACCAAGTGGCGTGCTTTAATCAGCCACCACCTCGGTATTAGCACTGACACGCTCCTCATTAGTGTTGGCAACACTGCTCTCAGGGGTAGCCTGCTCCTTGGTAGCTTTGCGGGCTAAGTACCAGCCGTAAGCCGAGGAGGCAATACCTAAGAGGCCAGAGACAGCGCTGATCGCTAAGATGATCACAGTCGCGTGGGCAAACTGCACTGGGTAAAGTGCGCTGCTTGGTAAAGCCGTTACTACCGCCGAGATAATGAGCGACACTAACGCTAAGCTGCAAGCTTGGCCTAAGGAGCGGCCCACTTGCTGGGTGCTCGAGGCTAAGGCAAAGTTGGCCTTACCCACCGCAAAGGTCAGTAAGGTGGTGTTTGGCGCGGAGAAGAAAGCGAAACCAGTACCCACAAATAGCTGTCTGATGATTAAGCCTAATGGGGTCGTAGTCTCATCGATGAAGACAAAGGAGCCTAACGCTAAAGTCTGGATGATGAGACCTAAGGTCACTACGGCATTGCCGCTTAAGTAACGCGTTAGGCGTCCGGTTAAGGCCGAAACCACCGCAATGGTCACTGGCTGTACCACAATGATGAAGCCTGCGACACTGGCCGAGAGACCTAAGGTGAACTGGGAGAACAGGGCCAGCAGCACTGGCTCAGCCATTACGGAGAAATAAGCGGTAACGCTGACTAAGAAGCAAGCTAAGAAAGCACGGTTGTGCAGTAAGAAGTGGACAGGGATCACCACCTCTGGGATGGAACTGTTCTTTTGCGCATGAGCAGCGGCATCACCGGCGTCAGCATTAGCCACCTTATGCAGCTGATGACGCTTGCTTAAGACGTAGTCGCGCTGAGCCACTAAGGCTAAGAGTAAGACTGCTACCACTAAGCCGTATGGAGCTAAAGGCTGGGTGGCTAAGGTAGTCAGCGAGAGTAAGAACAGACCAATGGCTAAGGCAAAGAAGACGATGCGGGTCAGAGGTAAACGGTTGTGGCTGTGTGCTTTTACCTGCGATGCTGGTAACTTGGTGGCAGCAAAGCTTAAGAGAGCAAAGGCGGCAGCACTGAAGTAGAACATCCACTCGTAGCCAATGTGGTCGATGATAATGCCCGAGAAACTTAAGGAAGTGGAGACACCGGTGTAGGTGAGGCAGACCGCAATACCAATGGCACCAAAGCGCTGCTTTGCTGGCACCTGCTCGGCGATTAAAGCCATGGCGGTGCTTAAGCACAAGGCCGAGCTGGCACCCTGTAACAGGCGGCCGACAAAGAGCATCCACACGGTAGGAGCAATGGTAATTAAGGCGGTGGTCAGAGCACAGCCTACAAGGCCGTACACAAAGAGGCTCTTGTTGCCCTTATGGCGCGCCCAGATTGAGGCTGGCAATAAGACGCAAGCTAATGCGGTGGCATAGCCGCTGATCGCGAGGGTGACTAAGTGTGGTGGGCAGTTGTACAGATCGACAAAGAACGGTACCGCCACAGTGAGGGCATTGCCCACGTAAGAGGTGAAGAATAACGCAAGGCTAACGCAGCCTACTACCAGCAAGGTTTGGGCGCTGGCACGCTGCTGTGGGATAGCATCCCCTTGAGCACGCAGTTGCATGATGCACGTCCTTATGAGGCCTCACGGCCTGAGCAATATCGTATCGTATTGGCATACCCCACATGTGGTGGGACTACCAAAGGGATTAACGGAAAAGAGGAGGCAACCGCGTTTGGGTGAGAGTGGCTCCTCATCAAAGCTGTAGTGGAGAAATCGGGTGCATCGTCATGACTGATGGTGAGCTCAATATACTTGAGGTGTTGGCTATGGTCTAATATTACTTATTCATATGTGGTGATAACTAAAAGGAATACCTAAAAAGGAGCCGATAAATATCAGGTTTGTAGAGGGTAGGGGCGGGCACTGGAAGGTAGGAAAAGGTGGTATGCACTAAGATGGGGAGGTGGATGGGGGTGATGTGATGGGGCAAGGGCCTCACAGACAGGTATGTGCTCAAGGGCAACTTACTGCGCAGTGCGAGCAAAGCTCGCATTGTCAGGGGCTCCCGCCCCTAACAACCCTGGCTTAAGGCTTCGCCTTAAGAATCCAACTTACCTCACCTGTGCAGCAAACGCCTGCAACTGCTTCTGCTTGGCGCTGAGGTTTTCCTGTGCCACATGGCCATAGACCTCAAAGCCCGCCTTGATGTGCGACTGTGGCAGGAGGCGCTTGAGGTCGCTTAAGCTGTGACCAAAGCCCGAGCCATCATGCGTGCAGAAAGGGTAGACGTCTTTACCCGCTAAGTCTGCCTGATGGCGCTCAAGAAAGGTAAAGACCGGCAGCGGCATGGTACTCCACCACATAGGATAGCCTAAAAAGAGCACGTCATAAGCACTGACGTCGATGTCAGATACGATGTCGGGGCGGGCGTTGTGATTGAGCTCGATTTGCGCCTCGGAGGTGCACTGGTGGTAGTTATGTGGGTAGGGCTGGACGCGCTTGATCTCAAAGAGCTGACCGTGGGTAAGTTCAGAGAGGGCCAGAGCGACCTTTGCGGTGTTACCGACGGTGACGGAGCGGATGCCGCCGGTGTAGTAGTTTTCGTCGGCACGGGAGAAGTAGGCAATGAGGATTTGGGACATGGGGTGCTCCTTTGAGTGGTGATGCTTTAGAGGCATTGTAGGACGGAGCAGGGGGTGAAAACAGGCACAAAACTCTCAAATTGATGTCTAAAACTATGTGATGGGTTAGGGTCTAGCCCCTCAAGGATTCTTAAGGCGTAGCCTTAAGCGGGGGCTGTCAGGGGGCAGCGCCCCCGACTATGCGGGCAAAGCCCGCACTGCGCAGTAAGTTGCCAATTAGCACATACCTGTGTGAGGGGATAGCCCCTCACCCACCCCAGCAGGGCGCTGCCCTGCACCTGTAAGGGACATTCTGTCCCTTAACCCTGGACAAAGGCCGTAGGCCCTTGACCCTGCAAAAATTAAAAAAGGCCAAGCTCGCAGCTTAACACTGCAACGCTTGACCTCTAACGACTTCAATCAGAGATTGTACTTACCGCAGTACTGACCGCACTGCGGTAAAGAATCCTTAGGCGCTCGCCCCCTCCTTAACCGCAATCGCCATTAAGTGCTGGTAAACACTCAAAGCGCAATCACGGCCCTCAGCTAAGGCATACACCACCAGTGACTGACCACGACGACAGTCACCAGCCACAAAAATCTGCGGATCACTGCTCACAAAAGCCTGCGCTCCCGTAAGCTCCGCCTTAAAGTTAAGACGCCCATCCTTGCTTAAATTGCTACCGGCAAAGGCCTTTTGGCTTGGATGGCTGTAACCCATGGCAATCAGCACCACATCCGCCTCTAAGCTGCCCTCAGTGCCCTTTTGTGGCGTGATCTTGCGTCCAGGGCCCCACTTCACCAGCACCGTGTTAATGCTGCCCACGTGCTCGCTATCGTGCTTGCTTGGCACAAAAGCCGTGGTATTCGTCGCAAATAAGCGGGTGCAACCCTCCTCTTGCGAGGTCGAGGTGTGCTTAATGTGACGTGGATTTGGCCACACCGCACGCACCTCAATGCTCTCAGGTAACTCCTCGTGGTAGTCCACTTGAGTAACAGAAGCCGCGCCTTTACGAATCGACACGCCAATGCAGTCAGAAGCAGTCTCACCACCACCAATGACCACGACCTTCTTGCCCTTAACATTTATTGGGTTTAAGAGCTCGCCTTGGTTTTCCTTGTTCTGCGCAATGAGGAAATCAAGCGCAAAGTAAATGCCCTTAAGCTCACGGCCTGGGATGGCTAAATCACGTGGCGTCTCGGAGCCCACCGCTAAGACCACAGCATCAAAGCAGATCTTGAGCTCCTCTAAGGACACCACCTTCTGCTGATCAGAGTGGATACCCGTCTCTAAGAAGCCATTAGCGCTGGCAGCTTGGGCCTCTTCCTTAGTGGAGACCACTAAGGTCGAGGTCTCAAAGAGCACGCCCTCGTTTACCATCTGCTTGATCTTGCGATCGAGCACTTCTTTGGACAGCTTAAAGTCAGGGATGCCATAGCGTAAGAGGCCGCCGATCTTGTCCATCTTCTCGTAGACCACCACGCTGACACCTAAGCGGTTTAAGCGAATGGCACAAGCTAAGGCCGCAGGCCCAGAGCCCACAATCGCGACCTTTTTGCCCGTGTCGTGGGCTACAGGGAAGTTGTGCACTAAGCCATTGGCGTAAGCGTACTCAATGATCTTGCGCTCAATGGATTTGATGCCCACCTCTTTTGGCTCATATAAGCCTAAGCAGCAGCTCTCCTGACACAGGGCAGGGCAAATGCGGCCGGTGATCTCAGGAAAGTCATTGGTGCTGATTAAAGTGGCATACGCCTCTTCCCAGCGACCATTGGCCACCATGCGGTTAAAGTCCGGCATGTCGTTGTGCAGCGGGCAGCGGTTTTGACAAAAAGGAATACCGCAGTCCATGCAGCGCGAGGCTTGCTGTTGCGCATCGTGATCAGATAAGGTCGAGATAAACTCATTAAAGTGGGTGATGCGCTTGTCCACACTCTCATGGATTTCGTTAACGAATGGAAGCTCAATAAAACCACGTTCGTTGGCCATGGCACACCTCCTACTTCTGACCCTGAGCTGCTTTAGCAGTAGCAGCAGTGGCATTGACTTTGGCAGTAGCAGCGTTAGCGTGCGCAGCTGGGGCTGCATGCGCAGCTGCGGTTGCAGCGGATGCGGCGGCTGCTGATGCACGCGGCGTTTGCTCCGCTGCCGCTTGCTTAGCCTTTAAGGCGTGCATGTACTCATGTGGCATGATCTTCACAAAGGAGCGTAACTCGTGGTCAAAGTCGCTTAAGATCTTCTGTGCCAGCTCCGAGCCCGTGCGTGCCAGATGCTCTTGTAAGAGCGCCTTGAGCAAGGTCTCATCATGCTTGCTTTGGTGTAAAGGCACCGCCAGATTGTCCTCATCGGCTGGGGTGACATTAGCCACTAAGAAGTTGCCCGCTGCCAGCTTGCTTGGCACCTCATGGTGTGGGTCATAAATAAAGGCCACACCACCGGACATACCTGCCGCAAAGTTACGGCCGATATTGCCTAAGATCACCACCGTGCCATTGGTCATGTACTCACAGCCGTGCTCACCGGTGCCCTCGACCACGCAGTCAGCACCCGAGTTACGCACCGCAAAGCGCTCACCCACGAGGCCATTGATAAAGGCCTTACCGGAGGTGGCACCATAGAGGCAGGTGTTACCGGCAATGATGTTTTCCTGCGCCGCTGGAGCAAAGTCACGATCCTTGCGGATGGCGATCACGCCACCGGATAAGCCCTTACCCACATAATCGTTGGCCTCACCTTCTAGGTCTAAGGTCACGCCCGTGGTTAAGAACGCACCTAAGCTCTGTCCCGCCGTGCCACGCAGCTTTAAGGTCACAAAGCCCTCAGGTAAGGTGTGGTCATGCGCAGCACCCACAGTAGCGGCGATCATGGTACCCACCGCACGATTGATGTTGCAGACGCTGCTGTCAATCGTTAACGGCTCATGCTTTTCAAGGGCAGCCTTAACCTGTGGTAAGTACTGGTAATCAAAGCTCTTGTTAAGCTCGTGATCTTGGCTTACATGGTGGTGATAATCGCGCTGATCCTCAGTGATCACCTGATGGAAGATAGGGGTGCAGTTTAAGGTACGCGCCTTAGCAAAGTAAGGATCGATGTCGCTCACCGCGCGCTGCTCTAAGTACTCGCTGTGACCGATTAAGTCCTCAAACTTAGCCACACCTAAAGCTGCCATCTGCTCACGCACTTCCTCCGCCACAAAGTAGAAGAAGTTAATGAGCTTCTCTGGCGTGCCCACAAAGTTCTTGCGCAGCTCTGGATCTTGCGTGGCGATACCCGCAGGGCAGGTGTTCTTTTGGCACTTACGCATAATGGTGCAGCCTAAGCACACCAGCGCCGTAGTACCAAAGCCAAACTCGTCCGCACCTAAGAGGGCACCGATGACCACGTCACGGCCGGTCTTAATCTGACCATCCACCTGAATGCGCACACGCGAGCGCAGCTTGTTGAGCACCAGCGTTTGTTGCACTTCGGACAGGCCGATTTCCCATGCCGAGCCCGTGTTCTTAATCGAAGAAGCAGGAGCGGCTCCAGTACCACCGTCGTGACCGGAGATCACAATGTGGTCTGCCTTACACTTAGCGACACCAGCTGCCACGGTACCCACACCGACTTCGGACACCAGCTTCACGGAGATGTCAGCCTGCGCATTAGCGGACTTTAAGTCGTAAATGAGCTGAGCTAAGTCCTCAATGGAGTAGATATCGTGGTGTGGTGGTGGGGAGATTAAGCCCACACCCTCAGGGCTGTGACGGAGCTTACCAATGTAAGCTGAGACCTTATGGCCTGGCAGCTGGCCACCCTCACCAGGCTTGGCGCCTTGGGCCATCTTAATCTGGATGAGGTCAGCAGCGTGCAGATAGTCTGAGGTCACACCAAAACGGCCGGAGGCAACCTGCTTGGTACGCGAGCGTAAGCTGTCACCTTTCTTGAGCTTAACTGGCACCACCGCATCGGAGCCTAAGACATCAACTAAGGTGCAGTCGTGGTCGATAGGGGCAAAGCGCCGCTCGTCTTCACCACCCTCACCGCTATTGGACATAGCGCCTAAGCGGTTCATGGCCACCGCCATGGTGGCGTGGGCCTCGGTCGAAATCGAGCCCATCGACATAGCAGCCGTCGCAAAGCGCTTGACGATGCTGTCAGCACTTTCCACTTGCTCCAGAGGAATTGGCTTATTGAGGTAGCGGAAGTCAAAGAGGCTGCGCAACGTCATTAAGCGCGAGCTGTGGTCATTGATGATAGCCGCATATTGATCGTAAGCTTGACGATCGTTGTGCGTCACTGCATGTTGCAGGGCTACCACCGCCTCTGGCGTCCACATGTGGCTCTCACCACCGGTACGCAGCGCTAAGTCACCACCCACTGGTAATGGGGCGATAGCGTGGCGGGTGTTAAAGAAGGCCTGCTGGTGCATGTTCACCGCCTCGGAGGCGATCTCAAAGAGATCCACACCCTCAATTGGGCTTGGGGTGTTGGTGAAGTACTTGTCCACAAAGGAGGACTTCAGACCGATAGCCTCGAAGATCTGCGCACCGATGTAAGACATGTAGGTGCAGATACCCATCTTGGCCATGATCTTGAGGAGGCCCTTATCGATAGCCTTGATATAGGACTTAACGGCTTGCTTTTGTGCCGCGACGCCACCCTTTGCGGCTAAGGAGCGCACTAAGTCTAAAGCCAGATATGGGTACACCGCTTCAGCACCGTAACCACCTAAGAGGGCAAAGTGGTGAATGGTGCGGGCCGATCCCGTTTCGACCACTAAACCGGTGGAGGTACGTAAGCCCTTTTCCACTAAGAAGAGGTGAATGGCCGAGGTAGCCAGCAGGGCTGGGATAGCCACACGCTCTTCACTGACGTTGCGGTCAGAGATGATGAGGATGTTGACGCCTGCAGCGACCGCATCGACGGCGGCAGCCTTAATACTGGCTAAGCGGGCTTCGATACCGTTTTTGCCCCATGATAATGGGTAGGTGATATCAAGTGTACGAGCTACAAACTTACCGGAGGTGAGCTCATCAATATGGTAGATGCGCTCCATGTCCTCATCGGTGAGAATTGGCTGCTCCACCTCCAGACGGATTGGTGGGTTGTTGTCCATGATATTGAGCAAATCCGGACGGGGGCCGATAAAGGACACCAGCGAGGTCACCGCCTCTTCACGGATTGGGTCAATAGGAGGGTTGGTCACCTGAGCAAAGAGCTGGCGGAAGTAATCGTAGAGAACGCGATTACGGGCCGAGAGCACAGCTAGTGGCGCATCGTTACCCATGGAGAGCACGGGGTCACCACCGCTCTCGACCATGGCCTTAATGAGGCGCTCGATTTCCTCACAGCTGTAGCCAAAGACGCCTAAGCCTTGCTCTAAGGTCAGTGCTCCTTGCTTACCAGCAATGCTGATGACATCATGCAGACCGTGCTTTTGGGCAGGAGCGACAGGCACACCTAAGGCAGGGGCTGTGGTCTCGGCCTCATGCAGTGAGGAGAGCTTAATGCGGATCTTATCGATCCACTCACGGTATGGGCGCGCGGTAGCCAGCGAGTTTTTGATTTCGGCATCATCGATGATGCGGCCTTGCTCCATATCGATGAGGAGCATGCGGCCTGGCTCTAAGCGCCACTTCTTTTTGATGTTGTGCTGTGGGATGTTGAGCACACCGCTCTCGGAGGCGAGCACGATGCAGTCATCGTTAGTGATGACATACTTGGCAGGACGCAGGCCGTTACGGTCTAAGGTCGCGCCAATTTGGCGGCCATCGGTAAAGGCCACGGCGGCAGGGCCGTCCCATGGCTCCATCATGGCAGCGTAGTATTCGTAGAAGGCCTTGAGGTTAGGATCCATGAGGTTGTTCTTTTCCCATGCCGCTGGGATCATCATCATAGCGGCTTGAGCTAAAGAGTAACCAGACATGGTTAAGAGCTCAAAGGCGTTATCAAAGGAGGCCGAATCAGATTGACCTTGGAAGATTAAAGGCCAGAGTTTGTCTAAGTCTTTGCCAAAGACAGGCGAGGAGATGTTTTTCTCGCGTGCTAAGATCCAGTTGAAGTTACCGCGTAAGGTATTGATTTCGCCGTTGTGGGCGATCATGCGGAATGGATGGGCCAGCGACCACTGTGGGAAGGTGTTAGTGGAGAAGCGCTGGTGGATCAAAGCTAAGGCCGAGACGGTGCGGCTATCCTGCAGATCCTTATAATAGATGCCCACCTGCGAGGCCAGTAATTGGCCCTTATAGACGACGGTGCGGGCACTAAAGGAAGGGATGTAGAATTCCTTGCAGTGATGCAGCTTTAAATCGGCGATGGCGATAGAGCTGCGCTTACGGATTAAGTAGAGCTTGCGCTCGAGGGCATCGGTGACGAGGATGTCTTTGGAGGGGCCGACGAAGATTTGGCGGATGACTGGCTCTTTTTCGCGCACCGCATCGCTCATCGGCATGGTCTTATCGACAGGGACGTCTCGCCAGCCTAAGATGACTTGGCCCTCGGCTAAGACGGCACGCTCGATTTCTTCTTGGCAGGCGTGGCGGGAGGCGGACTCTTGAGGTAAGAAGACCATACCGACGCCGTACTCACCCTCAGGTGGGAGGGTGATGCCTTGGGCTTGCATATCGTCGCGATAGAGCTTGTCTGGGATTTGGATCAGGATACCGGCACCATCACCTTGGAGGGGATCGGCACCGACGGCGCCACGGTGGGTGAGATTGACGAGGATCTCGAGACCTTGGGCCACGATTTTGTGGCTTTTGGTGCCTTTGATATGAGCGACGAAGCCTACGCCGCAGGCATCGTGCTCAAAGTTGCTCTGATAGAGGCCGTGTTCTTCCATTTGTCTCTGAATGGTATAAAGTCGTGGGGAGTAGATAGGGGAGTGTGAGGGGTGAAAACCTGCGGGGTGTAGGCACAGCCCACAGATGAAGCTTAGAGTCGCCTTGCATCTGCATGCGAGGGGCTTTGCCCCTCACACTCCCTAGCAGGGCTCTGCCCTGCACCTGTAAGGGACTTTCAGTCCCTTAACCCTGGACAAGGACCTAAGGCCCTTGACCCTTTTTATGGTTCTGTTAAGACAAAAACGGCCCGTTGCCACAAGGGCTTCGGGCCGGATCGCCCGTACACTTACAGGCGCTAAGCAAGCACGCTACAAGTCTTAGAGGCTGTAGTAGAGCTCAAACTCAGCAGGGTGTGGAATGGTGTTGACCTTAGCGATCTCCTCACGCTTTAAGGCGATGTAGGCATCGATGGTGTCCTCAGAGAACACGCCACCGGCTAAGAGGAACTCCTTGTCCTGCTCTAAGGCCTGTAAAGCCTCCTCTAAGGAAGCACAAACCTGTGGAATAGCCTGAGCCTCCTCAGGTGGCAGGTCGTAGAGGTTCTTATCCATTGGATCACCTGGGTTGATCTTGTTTAAGATACCGTCTAAGCCCGCCATTAACATGGCGGAGAAGGCTAAGTAAGGGTTAGCGGTGCAGTCAGGGAAGCGCACCTCAATGTGGGTGGCCTTTGGATTTAACGAGGCAGGAATACGAATCGAGGCCGAGCGGTTCGAGGCCGAGTAAGCCAGCATCACTGGAGCCTCGAAACCAGGGACTAAGCGCTTGTAGGAGTTAGTCGATGGGTTGGTAAAGGCGTTAATGGCCTTAGCGTGCTTGATGATACCGCCGATGTACCACAGAGCCTCTTGCGACAGACCGCCGTAGAGGTTGCCAGCGAAGATGTTGCGGCCATCGCTAGAGATAGACTGGTGGCAGTGCATGCCCGAACCGTTATCACCGGCCATTGGCTTTGGCATAAAGGTAGCGGTCTTGCCAAACTTTTGTGCCACGTTCTGCACCACATACTTGTAGAGCAGCACCTCGTCAGCCTTCTTGGTTAAGGTGTTGAAACGGGTAGCAATCTCGTTTTGACCGGCGGTAGCCACCTCGTGGTGGTGTGCCTCAATCACTAAGCCCAGCTGCTCCATGATTAAGCACATCTGGGAGCGGATTTCCTGCGAAGAATCAACAGGAGGAACTGGGAAGTAACCACCCTTCACACCTGGACGGTGACCCTTATTGCCCTCTGGATAGGCGCGGTCAGAGTTCCATGCAGCCTCGATGTCATCGATGGCGACCATAGAGCCAGACATGGAGGTCTTGAAGCGGATGTCGTCAAAGAGGAAGAACTCTGGCTCTGGACCGAAGCAAGCGGCATCACCAATACCGGTGGACTTTAAGTAGAGCTCAGCACGCTTGGCGATGGAACGTGGGTCACGATCGTAGCCGTTTAAGGTGCTTGGCTCTAAGATGTCGCAGCGGATAGCGATGGTTGGGGTCTCGTAGAATGGATCGACAAAGATGGTGTCCATGTCTGCCATTAAGAGCATGTCGGACTTGTCGATACCGCGCCAGCCCGCGATGGAGGAACCGTCGAAGAGCTTGCCTTCCTTTACAAAGTCCTCGTCGATTAAGCTAGCTGGCAGGGAGATGTGCTGCTCTTTACCACGGGTGTCAACAAAGCGCAGGTCAGCGAATTTAATGTCGTGGCTTTCAAGCAGGTTTTGTAATTCTTCGTAAGTCATAAGAAGCAAGCTCCGTGGGGGCTTAGCCCCTGAATGCAGGTGCCCCCTGATTGGTAGTGGTTGCCTGTGGACAGTGGCACAAGCCGCTGTCTTTATGAGTACAAGCTCAAAGAGCTATGAACTACCCACGCCTAGCGAGTTTTGTAGATTTGCTCCACAGGCACGTCCACAATGCCCCCATCAAGGATGAACCAAAAAGGAAAGATCCTGATAGTTCCTCAAGTCGTGGTCACAGCAGCATCGCAGCAAGGAGACGCCGAGAGGCTCTAGAAGATTGGGACCAGCGACTGGTGATGCCTAGTTTTGCACCAAAATAAACAGCGAAAAAGAAACACAGTTTGGCTGGTTTTGGCTTACTGTGCTCGTTGCTGTTGGTGCTAATTCTTACTTATTTATTAGGTTTTAGCAAAGGGTAAAGCGAGCACTGCCCCTGTTTTAGGCGGTTTTTGCACTGTTTTGGAATTTAAAAATGAAGTTCTATTTTGGTGCAATAAGTTAAGGGGTGGTGTATCACTATGAGGCGTTAGTGAGAACTTTAAGTGATAAATAAGGGAGATAGTGTTTGCACTAAAGTAGGGGGTAGGGGCTTGTGGAGAGGGAAATTGCGGGCAAAACGCGGAAAATGAACTTTTAAAGTGCGTTCGATAATGGTGCAGGAAAGTGAGGAAAATCACAAAAACAGCGGGGGTATG
Organism: uncultured Succinivibrionaceae bacterium; assembly: GCA_949286015.1. GTDB lineage: Bacteria > Pseudomonadota > Gammaproteobacteria > Enterobacterales > Succinivibrionaceae > Anaerobiospirillum. Next base: position 12,489 of record CASEBB010000105.1, read on the forward strand.
AAGGCTAATGCGTGAGTTCTAATGGCGGGGTATGGCTACCACAGCAGGTTGCGACTTAGTTGAGGTTGTGGTGGTAGCGGTGGAACTTACGTCGGCTTAGCTATGGGGGCAGCGAGCAAGGACAAAGGCAAGGGCAATAGCAGCGCCCGCCCCCTGCCTTGCGCCACTGCAAAGAGGCGGTGGTAGCAAGCTGGGGATAGTGGTGATGATGGTGATGGGAGAAGGTGGTGGGGCAGGAACTGCGGGTTAACAGCCTTTCCCGCGAACAAAGAGTGACCAGCGCCACGCAGAACGGCATAACCTCATCCCTCAGGGTGATGAAGATGCGCCCAAGCAACTGGTAAGCGCTATAGCTTTACTTGTAGCACTAATCACCATGGGGCATTGCCACACAGCAAAAGCCCCCTAAAGCCATGGTGGGCTTAAGTGCGCGGGTATGGTTAACAGCGCCCGCCCCTCTGGCAGCTGGCACTCCTTGCGGTGATGTTCCTTGCCATTCTTGAAGGGCTGCTATTGTGGTGCGTTCTGATGGTGGTGGTGGGTGTAAGGTGGTGACAAAGAGGGCATGAGGGCTCATGGGGGGCCTTGCAAGCTCATCTGCACCATTTATCTCGAGGTAGGTAGGTAGGTAGTTAAGTGCGGTGTTAGCAACACTTAGGTGTTGCCACATGAACAGCAGGCGGCGCCATTGTTTCGCTATGGTGGTTGGTGTGGTTGGTGTGACTGACGAGGCTTAGGTGGTAGCTGCCTTACTACTGAGCAGACTACGCGCAACCAAGAACAAATCCGAGCGTCTCAACAGGCGGGGTACAACAAAAAGAAAAGAAAGGTAGCAAGACCAAAGGCATCCTGCTACCACGAATCATCATCATTTAGCGCCCAGAGCGCAGTAGCACTTGCTGCTACGAGGCTCCGCGACGCTTAAGTTGTTTGGAGAAGTTAAAAGGGAGTGAGGCGTGGTGAAGTCTCCATGTGCTTACGCACATGGCTTCCTCCCGTTTTAATAGGGAGGGTCCTGAACAAGAATACAATCCTACCTCAGCACCGTTCCAAAC
>CASEBB010000106.1 GCA_949286015.1 uncultured Succinivibrionaceae bacterium
GAGGATGTGTGTACGCTGTGCTTGGCTAAAGCCCCAATACTAAATGTCGGCTAACCCCACTCTTACGAGTGGGGCATGCGCCGACAACTCTAGGTCAATGCTAATGTGAGCTTTACCTGCTGCATGGTGGATGCGATTTGTTGCTTCGGCTTCATCGATAACAATAAGTGCTTCCCTCGCTATACCTACCGTCTTGCCACCAAAGCCGAGCTTGCAGCTTATCGCCAAGCCCGCGTCGAAGGCTATGAGGGCACCAGCTCGCTCTTAGGTGACTTAGAGGCCGACATGCTTACCCCTGTACCTCAAGCCGCATCGCTGTTGGATGTGGTCGAGCACGATGCCTCGGCACCGCTGGTCATTGTCAACGGCTATGTGCGTGAAGATGCCATTAAGAGCGAGGCCATTGCGCACTTCCAAGCAGCCTATGCTGGTCACGAAGCGGAAATAGACGCCGATGCTGTGTTTTACTACATTTACGGTCTGCTACACAGCACCGATTACCGCACCACCTACGCAAACAACCTGCAAAAAGAGCTGCCACGCATTCCGCGTGTGGCCACATGGGATGACTTTAAGGCCTTTATGGAGGCGGGACGCAAGCTCAGTAAGCTGCACGTTGGCTATGAGCAGGTGACGCCATACCAATGCTGCAAGATTGTGGGCTTAACCCCTAACGTATCCAAGCGCGTCATCAAGCTCACCTACGGCAAAAACGCCGGTAAAAAGGGCAATGCTGCTAAGGACAAAACCACCATACACTACAACGACAGCATCACCATTACGGGCATCCCGCTAGAGGTGCAAGAGTATGTGGTCAATCGCAAGTCGGCGCTTGATTGGGTAGTCGAGCGCTGCGGCATCAGCATCGATAAGGACTCACGCATTGCCAACGACTACAACGCTTTTGCGCAGGAGATGGGGGATGAGGACTACATCCTCAACCTCATTTTGCGCGTGATTACGGTGTCATTGGAGACGATGCAGATCGTAAAAGCATTGCCACAGCTTACGATTCATCCACTGGATCGCTAAGAGCCAAGCACAAAAGTAGAGAGTAGCTCTAACGCCGCTAACAGCGACAGCCTGTTACGCTGTGTGGAGCCTACTCTTGAGCCTCTTGGAGATACGCGCTGTGCTGGAGATTAACGTCTGCGCTTTATGTAGGCCACAAACGAAAAAGGGACAAAGTGCAGCACACCTTGTCCCTTGTAAACCTCTTCATATGAGGTGATGGCGCGGAGCTGTTAGAGCTCCTTATCGTCAATCAGGGCATCGATAAACGGCTGCACCTGAAATTCGCGTAAGTCCTCGGCCTTCTCACCCACACCAACATAGCGAATTGGCACTTGGAAGAGGTCGGCCAGAGTAAAGACCACACCGCCCTTAGCAGTACCATCAAGCTTCGTGAGTGCTAAGCCCGTCACGGGCACTGCCTCGTTAAAGGCACGCATCTGCGAGACTGCGTTTTGGCCCGTACCACCATCTAACACCAGTAAGGTCTCATGTGGTACTGCAGGGTCGATCTTCTTCATCACTCGCACAATCTTACGCAGCTCCTCCATCAAGTTAGCCTTGTTCTGGAGGCGACCCGCCGTGTCGCAAATCAACACGTCAATGTTACGCGCCTGAGCAGCTTGCACCGCATCGAAGATCACCGAGGCACTGTCAGCACCAGTCTCTTGCGCAATAACCGGTACATTAGCACGCTCACCCCACTCTTGCAGCTGCTCTACCGCCGCCGCGCGGAAGGTGTCACCAGCCGCCAGCATCACGTTAAGGCCCTGATCTTGGTACTTACGTGCGAGCTTACCAATGGTAGTGGTCTTACCCGCGCCATTCACACCCACCATGAGGATGACAAATGGCTTGTGATCGACCACCACAAGTGGCTTCTCACATGGGTAGAGGAGGTCAGCTAAGATGCGCTTTAAGTGCTTGCGCAAGCCCTCAGCATCGTACAGGTCATTGATATCAGCTTCTTGGCGTAAGCGATCAATGATCTTATACGTGGTTTCGCCGCCTAAGTCTGCGGTCAAAAGCGAGGTCTCTAAGTCATCATAGAGATCATCGTCGATCTTACGACCACGGATCAGCGCGGTCATGCTGCGCGTAAAGGTATCGCGGGTACGACGTAAGCGACTAAAGAGTGAGGACTTTTCCTTAGCAGGGGCGGCCTCAGCTGGCTCTTCAGCTTGAGTCTCAGCTGGAGCTGCATCAGCGGCAGCTTGCTCCGCCGTAGCCTCAGCAGTGCTGGCTTCCGCCTCGGCGCTTACTGCTTCCTTAGCTGCAGCAGGCTCAGCAGCCTCAGCATCTGGTGCAGCAACTGGTTCTGGAGCTGGCTCAGCTACAGTCTCAGCATCCTTAGTCTTCTTACGGGAGCGCTTCTTTTTGGCTGGTGCCGGAGCATCTTCAACTTCAGTAGCAGACGCTTCAGCAGCTGCAGCAGTTTCTGCCGCTGGAGCGGCTGGCTCGGCCGCTGGAACGGCCTCCGTAGGGGCCTCTGGAGCAGCCTCAGCTTTTGCTGCTGCCTTTTTACGGCTACGCTTTTTCTTTGCTGGCGCTGGCGCTTCTTCAGCTGCTGCTACTTCAGCTGGAGCAGTAGCTTTCTCAGACGCAGCTTGTGACTCAGCAGCTGGCTCTACCTGTGGCTCAGGAGCAGCTTCAGCCTTTGCCGCCTTTTTGCGGGTGCGCTTCTTCTTAGCTGGGGCTGGTGCCGTCTCTGCAGCCGGTTCAGCAGCCGGTGCCGGAGCAACCTCAGCAGCAGGAGCAACCTCTACACTCTCAGCTGGAGCAGGAGTTGTCTCCACTGGCTCTGGCGCAGGCGCTGGCTCAGCTTCCGTCTTAGCAGCAGGCTGTGCCTCTGCAACAGGTGCAGTTTCTACCTCTTTTACGGCCTCAGGCTCTGCTACAGGCTCAACCTGTGGCACCTTCTGTGGCTCTGGCTCCTCTTTAGCAGCACCAAAACCAAAGAAGCGGCGCTTCTTTGGCTTAGCCTCGGTCTTGACCTCAGGCTCTGGCGCGGTCGCTACCGGAGTGACCACTGCCTCAGGAGCTGCACTAGCCTCTGCCTCGTGAGTAGCAGCGCTTACGTCTCCTTCGCGCCCATGAGAATCGAGAGTAGCACTATCCCCAACAGAAACATCTTGGGAAAGCGATGGCTCACTCGCGGTCTCCACCAAATCGGATTTAACAGTATCCTCAGCAGTGAACGACGATGTGGGATAAGTCCTTTTGGTGGGAGCAGCTGTGGTTTGCTGCGCAGTAGGCTGCTCTGCAGGAACAGCGGTCTTTTCTTGAGTGACCGCAGCGCGCTTGCTTGCGCGTGCAGGTTTGAACTGGGACTCAGTTTTAACTGCAGGTACTACAGGTTCTGGCTCTGGCTGTGGTTCAACCTTAGTCTCAACCACAGGCTTTGGAGCTGGCTCTGGCTTTGGCTCAGCTTTAGCCTCAACTACAGGCTCTGGAACTGGCTCTGGCTTTGGTTCAACCTTAGCCTTAACCACAGGCTTTGGAGCTGGTTCTGGCTTTGGCTCAGCCTTAGCTTCAACCACTGGCTCTGGAGCTGGTTCTAGCTTTGGTTCAACCTTAGCCTCAACCACAGACTCAGGAGCTGGCTCTGGCTTTGGCTCAGTCTTAGCCTCAACTACAGGCTCAGGGACTGGCTCTGGCTCAACTTGAGCCACAACCTCTGGTTCTACCTTTGCCGCCGTTTCTGGCTCAACTTGTGGCTGGAACTGTGATTTGAACGCAGGCAGGTCATCAAGCTTATCCTCTGGGCCCATTAAGTCCTGTAAGGCCGCATCAGAAAAGCCATCAAGAGCGCTGTCCTTGCTCTTGTTTAAATCGTACTGACGCACACTAGGCAAAGGTAACGACGAGCCGTTCTCGCCCTCATCCTGAGCCTTGTCAGCACTTTCAGAGGCAGGTACCACTACCTCACTTGCAACAGCAGGATTGGCCGCAGCCTGTTGAGACTCACTGTGCGCTTGAGTCTCGATCCGATTGGAGCTGTCGCAAGATGGCTCTTTTTTTTCGGCAGCCTCTACCTGGTCAGCAATGCTGTTGACAGTAGCAGATGACGAGTCATCTTGCTCGGTAAATACCGCCTCATTGTCCGCAGGAGTCGAGGTGTTATGCTCTTGTTCCTCGGCCTCAATGTTATCGACGATACTTTGATCGTCCTGATCAGCAGGCAACTTACTTTTAGCCTGCTCCTGCTGCTCTGGCTTAGAAGAATCTTGTTTCTTCTTGCCGAATAAAAATGAGAAAAATCCCATGTTAAACGTCCGTGACCGAGAATGTGTGCTACGAGCGCACGCTCGTTACTCTTGCTTTAGGAAAAAGCAATGCAGGATTCTTGCGTGCTGCCACTGCAAGCTCTACGATATGCTCAGTACAACACGGTGCCTCAACAGCACCGCACCACAATGTGCTTGAGCCGCGCTCACCACTTTTAAGTGGTGTCGGACTTACGCGCACAAAAATGTGTCAAAACCCTACTAGGCTTAATTATAAGCGAATATAGCGCCGCGCTCACTACACGCACCGCGACTTTGGCCCCAGCCTCCACCATCCACTTAGTGCTTGTGCCACGCTCTTTGTTGAAGGATCACTCGCCTCATGGCCCTCGACCACAAAATTCGCATCATTGGCGGCTTCTTAAAAGGCCGTAAATTAGACGTTTTAGATGTAGACGGCTTGCGCCCTACCACCGATCGCACCCGCGAGACACTCTTTAACTGGTTAGGCGAGAGTGTCGTTGGTGCGCGCGTATTAGATCTCTTTGCAGGCTCCGGTGCCTTAGGCATCGAGAGCTACTCCCGTGGCGCCAAAGAAGTCCACTTGGTGGAAAAAGACGCTGCCAATGCGGCCTCGCTGCAGGCCATGGTCAGCACCCTACCAGCATCTCCGCTGCTTACCCAAAAGGCGACACACGCTCCCGTAACGGTGCATCACGCCGATGCGCTTAACTACGTGCAGTCACTACCGCAGGGCTTAGGGGAAAAGGGACAGGGCTTTGATGTGATCTTTTTAGATCCGCCATTTCAGTCGCAGCTGTTAGAAAAGGCTGTGCAACTTATCATTGAGCGGGGACTGCTCAATGAGGAGGGGCTGGTTTATGTGGAGATGGATAAGAGCCACAAGAAACTGCTCTTTGGCTTAGAGATGATTCGCGACACCACCATTGGTATGAGCCACATTGGACTCTATCACAAGAGCTTTTTCTTCTAAGGACGTAGGCTGGGCCGTTACGCCTCAAGGGTTTGCAAGCACTCCACTCCCGCCACTCCACGTCACTCCCAACGCCAATCTCACCAGCGTTAACCACTTTAAGGTTCTCTCGGGGCCGTGGCACCACGCAGAGAAACCATGGCGCTACAGCGCCTTATCTTAAAGCATGCTGGCACCTCACCCCACCTCCGAGGTGGTACGTGGCAGCCACTCTCACGTCAGCAGTTCTTGCTCTTTACATCCACTGCGCTTGCTACCTTGCGTCAGCTGAGCTTGCTGCGTCAGCTGTGATCGCTGCGTCAGCCGCTCTCTTTGCGCTTTTCCTCCCCAAAAACGACAAAAGGGATCAATGATCCCCTTTGTAAGGCTACAGCAAGCTTCCTTGCTGCGCTCTTCATAGCTTGCCCATACTTGGCAGCGCCATCAGTGTCGCCACCACGCGCTGCACAAGTACAGAGAAGGAAGTAAGTGGCGCTTTAGCCCCAAAAAGAGTAAGCCTCTTTTTGCTGACTTAGCACCGCCGCCACTAACGACGACGGCTGCGCGCCAACTCCACCACCTTGAGCTGTGCCATGGCCTCAGACAGCTTAATAAAGGCTTGCGTGTAGTCCTTATCACCTGCATTAGTGCGGGAGATAGCCTCACGCGCAGCCTTCATCGCCTCTTGAGCCTTGGCCTCGTCGATGTCGTCGGCACGTAACGCGGTATCTGCCAGCACCGTTACGTCCTCTGGCTGCACCTCTAAAATTCCACCCGCAAGGTAGATCTGATCTTCCTTGCCCTCGGCATCGACTAAAGTCACCATGCCCGACTTAATGGTGGTAATAAGAGGCGCGTGGCCATGACGAATGCCCAGCTCACCTTCAGAGCCCGTAATCGACATGGCGCGCACACGGCCAGAGTACATGCTGTTAACGCCGCTGACGACGTTCAAATGGAATGTAATGTCTTCCACGCGCCTGACCCTCCGCGTTATAAGCTCTTAGCTTTCTCGACAGCCTCTTCGATCGAACCGACCATGTAGAAAGCCTGCTCTGGTAAGTTGTCGTACTCACCGGCAATAATGCCCTTAAAGCCACGAATCGTGTCCTTAAGAGAAACATACTTACCAGGCGAGCCCGTGAACACCTCAGCCACGCTAAATGGTTGCGATAAGAAGCGCTCAATCTTACGAGCACGTGCCACCGTGAGCTTGTCGTCCTCAGACAACTCGTCCATACCTAAGATGGCGATGATGTCCTTGAGCTCCTTGTAGCGCTGTAAGATCGTCTGTACACCACGAGCAACCTCATAGTGCTCCTTACCCACCACAAATGGGTCTAACTGACGCGAAGTCGAATCCAGAGGATCCACCGCAGGGTAAATACCTAAGGATGCAATGTTACGCGACAGCACGATGGTGGCGTCTAAGTGCGCGAAAGTCGTCGCAGGGCTTGGGTCGGTTAAGTCGTCAGCTGGCACATACACAGCCTGAATCGACGTAATCGAACCTTCCTTCGTCGAAGCAATACGCTCTTGCAGCGAGCCCATCTCCTCAGCTAAGGTTGGCTGATAACCCACAGCCGATGGCATACGACCTAACAGAGCCGACACCTCAGTACCGGCTAAGGTGTAACGGTAAATGTTGTCGATGAACAACAACACATCCTTACCCTCAGAACGGAACTTCTCAGCTACCGTCAGACCAGTTAAAGCCACACGTAAACGGTTCCCTGGAGGCTCATTCATCTGGCCGTAGATCATGGACACCTTGTCCAAGACCTTGGACTCTTCCATCTCATGATAGAAGTCGTTACCCTCACGGGTACGCTCGCCCACACCAGTGAACACCGATAAGCCCGAGTGGGCCTTAGCGATGTTGTTGATGAGCTCCATCATGTTCACGGTCTTGCCCACACCGGCACCACCGAACAGGCCAACCTTACCGCCCTTGGCAAATGGGCAAATCAGGTCAATAACCTTAATACCAGTCTCTAAGATCTCGGTAGTGGAGGACTGATCAGCATAGGAAGGTGCTGGACGGTGAATCACCCAGCGCTCCTCTTCGCCAATTGGGCCGCACTCGTCCACTGGCTGACCTAAGACGTTCATAATACGTCCTAAGGTCGCGGTACCCACTGGTACCTTGATGCCATCACCAGTGTTCACAGCCTCTAAGCCGCGCGATAAACCGTCAGAGGAGCCCATGGCAATGCAGCGCACGACACCACCGCCGATTTGCTGTTGCACTTCAAGCACAACGTCGGGACGCTGCTTGCCGTCACCCTTTACCTCCAGAGCATCATACAGCTCTGGAATAGAGCTCTCGGCGAACTCCACGTCCACAACAGCGCCGATGATCTGCACGATCGTGCCCTTGTCACCAGCGCGCTTTCTAGCTTCTGCCATTTTTCTACATACTCCAATTAGACAGCGGCGGCACCAGCCACGATGTCATTCAGCTCCATCGTAATGCTGGATTGGCGTGCCTTGTTATATTCAAGTTGCAGATCGCTGACGAGGGCCTCGGCGTTGTCAGTTGCAGCCTTCATCGCCACCATGCGCGCTGCTTGCTCACTGGCAAGATTCTCTAACACGGCTTGATAAACCATCTGCTGAACATAACGATCTAACACTACATTTAAGATGCTCGCAGCATCTGGCTCGTAAATGTAGTCCCAGTGGTGCTTCTTGATCGCCTCATCTTCCGTCTGTGGCAGAGGCAACAGTTGCATCACCATCGGCTTTTGCACCATGGTGTTCTTAAAGCCGTTAAAGCACAGGCAGATCTTGTCTACCTCGGCATTTAAGAAGGCTTCGGTCATCACCTTGATGGCGCCGACCAGCTGATCTGGCGTTGGATTGTCACCAAAGCCCGCATGCTGCGCAATAACTTCCACGCCCGCACGCGCAAAGAAGGCGTTCGCCTTGCCACCTAACAGAGCGACCTTAACGCCATGTCCCTCTTTCTTCTGCGCGACGATGTCACTCATCACGCTGCGGAAGAGGTTGATATTAAGGCCACCGCACAGGCCACGATCCGTCGACACAATAATGTAGCCAACGTTCTTGACCTCGCGCTCTTGCATGTAAGGGTGCTTGTACTCGGTGTGACCAGCGGCAATATGACCGATGATGCGGCCTAATGCCTGCGAATATGGACGAGAGGAGCTCATCTTCTCCTGTGCTCGTCTCATCTTCGAGGCCGCCACCATTTGCATCGCACTCGTGATCTTCTGCGTGTTTTTCACGCTGGCGATCTTAGTGCGGATTTCTTTTGCTCCGGCCATGCGCGCTCCTAGTAGGTTTGCGTCGACTTAAACTCAGTGACTAAGTCGCCAAGAGCCTTCACTACCTCATCATTGTAGTCAGGCTTCTCATCAATGCCCTTTAAGAGATCGCTGTACTTCTGACGCGCATAGGCAAGTAAAGCCGCCTCAAATGGCAGCACCTTGTCTAAAGCCACGTCCTCTAAGTAACCACGCTCAGCGGCGAAGATCACCAGTGCTTGCTCAGCCACTGTTAATGGCGCGTACTGGTTCTGCTTCATGAGCTCAGTCACCTTCTGGCCGTGATCGAGCTGCTTGCGAGTGGCCTCATCAAGATCAGAGGAGAACTGCGCGAAAGCGGCTAACTCACGGTACTGCGCCAGAGCAGTACGAATACCACCAGAGAGCTTCTTCATGATCTTCGTCTGGGCAGCACCACCCACACGAGATACCGAGATACCAGGATCAACGGCTGGACGCACGCCGGAGTTAAACAGCGAGCTGGTTAAGAAGATCTGACCGTCGGTAATGGAAATCACGTTGGTAGGAATGAACGCGGACACGTCACCGGCCTGCGTCTCAATGATAGGCAGAGCGGTTAAGGAACCGGTCTTACCCTTGACCTTACCACCGGACTTCTCTTCAAGGTACTGTGCGTTCACACGAGCGGCACGCTCAAGGAGGCGTGAGTGCAGGTAGAACACGTCACCTGGGTACGCCTCACGCCCTGGTGGACGGCGTAACAGCAGGGAAATCTGACGATAGGCCACAGCGTGCTTGGACAGGTCGTCGTAGATGATCAGAGCATCCTCACCCTGATCCATGAAGTACTCACCCATAGCGCAGCCAGCGTAAGGGGCAATGTACTGTAAGGCAGCGGTATCGGAGGCGGAAGCGGCCACCACGATGGTGTTAGCTAAAGCGCCATGCTCTTCTAACTTACGCACTACCGAAGCGATAGTGGAAGCCTTCTGACCGATAGCGACGTAAATGCAGCGGACGCCGTAGTTCTTTTGGTTGATGATGGTATCGACGGCTAAAGCGGTCTTACCCACCTGACGGTCACCAATGATGAGCTCACGCTGACCACGACCAATTGGGATCATGGAGTCCACAGCCTTATAACCGGTTTGGATTGGCTGCGACACGCCTTGACGAGCAATAACGCCTGGAGCGATCTTCTCCACAGGATAGAACTCGGCGTGCTCGATTGGGCCCTTACCGTCGATTGGCTCACCTAAGGTGTTCACCACGCGGCCTAACAGGTTATTGCCCACTGGCACCTGTAAGATACGGCCGGTGCTGCTAACCTTCATGCCCTCGGAGAGGTGAGAGTATGGGCCCATCACGATGGCACCCACAGAATCACGCTCTAAGTTTAAGGCGAGGCCGTACAGGCCCTCACCGAAATCCAGCATTTCGCCTTGCATCACGTTAGCAAGGCCATGAATACGGACGATACCATCATTGACCGAGACGATGGTGCCCTCATCATGAGCTTCTTTTACAACCTTAAATTGCTCGATGCGCTTCTTAATGAGCTCGGCAATTTCAGTTGAGTTCAATTGCATTCTTTTATCCCCTGCGTTACTTGAGGGTGGAAGCTAGTCTACTGAGGCTGCTCTTGATGCTGCCATCGATCACCTCATCACCGACGCGGATGATGAGACCGCCAATAATGGTTGGGTCGACCGTATTGTGCAGCTCGATCGTGGCTTGATACTTAGCTTCAAGCTTGGCCTTAATGGCCTTTTGCTCGGCAGCGGCAAGTGAGTGTGCGCTCACCACCTCCACGACTTTAATTTTCATAAAGTCGTTACGTAACTGGACGAATTCCTGATAGATCTCAGGGAGAACGGCGCAGCGGTCGTTTTCGCAAACGACGCAGACGAAGTTCTTACCCTTTTCGTCAAGAAGAGGCTCGGTAGCGGTGATGAGATCCTTCGCCGCCTCTTCACGCGTGCTGGCGTTATTGAGGATGGTGAGGAATTTCTCATCACTAACGGCACAAGCTAAGCCCTCGAGGGCCTGCGTCCATTGATCGAAGGACTTGTCTTCCTTGGCGATCTCAAAGACGGCCTGTGCGTAAGGTCTTGCGATAGTTAGGTTTTCAGCCAATGCTACTCACCTCACTTTACAAGGAGTCAACAATCTTCTTGACCAGCTGATGGTCAGCGCTTGCATCCATCTTTTTATCAAGAATCTTTTCCGCACCGGCCATGACAAGGGCACTCATCTCGGAGTAGAGTTCGGCGCGTACTTTGTTACGCTCAGCCTCGATTTCACTCTTAGCAGCAGCGATGATACGAGCCTTTTCGCTCGTAGCTTCCTCAGCAGCACGGTCTAAGATCATGGAGCGTTGCTTGTTAGCATCTTCGATGATCTTCTGAGCCTCAGCTTTAGCCTGACGCAGGGTTTCCGAGGCATTGGACTTAGCTAACTCAAGGTTCTTTTTCGCCTTTTCGGCGTTGGCCAAACCGTCGGCGATTTCCTTTTGCCTTTTTTCTAAGGCATTCATCAATGGCGGCCAGACATACTTCATGCAGACGGCGACAAAGATGACGAAAGCTACGGCCTGTCCTAAAAATGTAGCATTAATTTCCAAGGCGTTAGCTCCTCGCTAAAACAGGGTTTAGCTTAAGCAGCGAACAGAAGGTATAAGCCTAAACCAACACCGATCATAGGGATAGCGTCGACCAGACCCATCACGATGAAGAACTGGGTACGCAGTAATGGGAGTAAATCAGGCTGGCGGGCGGAACCCTCTAAGAACTTACCACCTAAGATACCGATACCGATCGAAGCGCCAATAGCAGCTAAGCCCATCATAATGCCGGCAGCAAGGATGTTGAAGTCCATTTAAGATCTCCTAAAAAACAAGGAACAAGGGGTAAGAGGCTAGGCCACGCAAAGAGAAAAAGTGGCACCAGCGTAAATGCTACTTTATCAGCACGCGGTCACACACCGTTTTTTCACACCGTGTTTGCACACCGTGTTTTCTGGGATACAGACGATGTGGGGCACATTGCTGACGGTAAGGACAAAACTAACTAATCTTCTTCGCTAGCCATTGACAGGTAGACGATGGTCAGCACCATGAAGATAAAGGCTTGTAAGGTCACAATCAGGATGTGGAACAGTGCCCAAGGCACGTTTAACACCCATTGGATCCACCACAGAGGCAAGAGCGCGATTAAGATGAAGATCATCTCGCCAGCGTACATATTGCCAAAAAGTCGCAAGCCTAAGGAGACTGGCTTAGAGAGCAAGGAGACGCCTTCTAAGATGAGGTTCACTGGCGCGAAGACCCAGTGATGGAAAGGATGGAGGGTGTAGGCCTTAACAAAGCCCTTGACGCCGATGTTGGTAAACGAGAAGTAGAAGATCAGGAGGAAGACACCGCAGGCCATCGACAAGGTGATGTTGACGTCTGCTGATGGCACCACTCTGAAGTACGGAACACCGTTTACAGTGGCGGTATGAGGGAGAAGGTCGATAGGGAGGAGGTCCATCAGGTTCATGAGGAAGACCCACATGAACACGGTTAAGGATAAAGGCGCGATAAGGGCGCTTTTACGCTTAAAGATGGAGGTCACCGTGCCTTGGACGAACTCGAAAATCATCTCGATAAAGCATTGGAGCTTTGTCGGCACACCTGAGCGGGTCTTTCTGGCGCCGTAGCGGAAGAGGGCGACGAAGATCAGGCCTAAGATAATAGTTAAACCTAAGGAGTCGAGGTTTAAGTGCGAGAGATTGACGAGGGAAGAAGGCTCAGCTGTAGGCTGTTCGTAAGCGATACAGTTACCGGAGAAGAGGTCAGAGAAATAGCACTGCTCGTAGCCGGTAGCTTCCAAGCATTGCTCTTGGGAGTTACCGAGCAAGCACTGCTCGTAGATCGCTGGCTCCTTTGGGATAACAGCATCAACGATACTGCCGTCAGAGAGATCGACCTGCAAGAAATGAAGGTGGTGTCCAATATATTCTTGAGATGAAGCCCCAGACATAAGATCTAATCACCTTTTTCAGAAGTGAACCGAGACATTACTAGCCAAACACCAGAGGGCGAGGTGGTCGACCACAGCACGGCGGCGGGCTCACATTAGGGAATCAGCCTGCAATGAGCGAATCCTTGTGGCGGGCGCTAACTTCCCGTTAAGGCAAGGCAAGGCACGGAACTACAAGCGTAGAGCGGGCATCGTCCTGTAGGAAGAGGCACGGCCTAAGGGTCACGATGAGGTGGAGGAGCGCACAGCGCCGCTTACAGATGCTTGCACTGACTTACTTAACTGCGGAGATTTAGCAGCAAACAGAGAGATTAGCACCAAAATGGGGTAAAAGGAGAGAATTGCCCCGCAATGGCTCAGTGTTTACATCCAATGTCAAAAGATCTGACTTTCAAGGTCAGAAGATATGACCGACAACGTAACGCCAGTTGTTTGCTACCACGCACAGCGTGTTGTAATTGCGACACAGAGGCGCTTAATGGATGCGTAAAACGCACCTAGATAGCGCATAGAGGCATTCTCTTAGTGGCAGGGATTGACACCAAGATAGCGCTGACAGCACGCAAGTAGCCTAAAGGCAGGGCTTTGAAGCGAACTCTAAGCCAGACTCCAGACTTACGGGCTGTCAGGCACCAAAAGTAGCAATTAACAATTAGATCTCCCGCTACCACCTAAGCAAGGGTTCTTTGTTGTAAGTAGGGGATGCCGATTAAGAGCACCAATATGGTTCACATGAAAGTTCATGTGTCTATCAAGGATCGTGACCATTTCGTTCAA
>CASEBB010000107.1 GCA_949286015.1 uncultured Succinivibrionaceae bacterium
GGATGTGTGTACGCTGTGCTTGGCTAAAGCCCCAATACTAAATGTCGGCTAACCCCACTCTTACGAGTGGGGCATGCGCCGACAACTCTAGGTCAAACTATGGAGGCGGTACTAACCACCACGCTTGCTCTCTTTACGAAGATACAGCCCTCTCCTCTGCTCTTAGCGTAGCAGCGCTGCGTTAGACGCGGCTTAAGTGCTCACTAAGCGCCCATGAGTCAGTGCTAAAGACGCAAGATACCGTGTTAACAGTGCCGTATTATTGATGAGTTTTGAAGCCATCAACAACTTTTTTGCAGCCTTAGACACCAACAGCGACTTATCGCGTGACTTTGATGCCCTCACCCCTAGCGATGACTATAAGCAGCAGCTGTGTGAGCTGGGAAAGAAGTACGGCTATGAGTTCACCTTAGAAGAGCTCGAGGATGTGGTAAAGGTCACCAAGGCCATGCAAGCAGGCGAGTACAAGGCCCCAAATGCGGCCTCAGCCGATGCCGCGCAGTAAGGCTCTGCCCTCAAGGAAGATTCACTGAAGCTCTGCGCTCTCGCCTCGTAACCCTCCTGCCAAAACCACCTACCATCACTCCCTAAACCTGCCCTGTCTACGCTTGCTCTCGCACCTGATCTTTCTCAGGTTCTGTGCCTTAAGTGCTGCACACTCAATTACCCTGAGACGCTTTAGCTCACTACAAGCAGAGCACAAAGGCCTACATATTTAGGGGTGTCACACATCTGTTGTTGCTCACTACACGACGCACTTAGCACCGCATCTGCTCTCCACGTCCGCTCTTAGCTATACGCCGCAGACTAACGCCCCTGTTGCTGCTTCTTTGCCCACTGCTTTGGACTGTGCACCGTCTGCATAGCGTTTTCTGCCACTTACAGCCCGCCTGACACAAAAATCAGTCACCGCAATTGTATGACAACGACCTTTTTTGTCAGCTTGCGACGTGGCTCACGTCTACACCATTTACCCCGCCTCTGACCACACCTTTTTCTGCTCTATACCCCGCCTCAGCTACGGTTTTTGCAACGAGAATTGCTCTTTTGTGTAATCGTTTACATTGGCTTATTTATCGGATTTAACCTCATTTTAACACCACTGTGGTGCACTCTTTTGGAGTTTTTATCGTTAAATTGGTCAAAATAAGCGTCCTGACATGGTGAAAATCCGCGACAAATTGGCTTAATTGTGCAGAGTTTTACCTCTGCTCTTCACGGCCGCTCCTTGCCAAGTTAGAAAAGTTTAGGTGTACAATAGGGCTCAATTCAAAAGGGATCGCTAATGGTAGCACCTACACAGCTGTGCTTGCTCTTATCCTTCGCTTACTTATAGGTAATGAGCTTTGGCGCTAAGGACGCTACTTTAAGCCACGACCTTTTGCACACACTTTTTAGGGTGGGTGTGATCCACTGTTTTCACGGTTTTTTTAGGAGACTGGGAATGAGAAAGCCACTGGTTATGGGCAACTGGAAGCTCAATGGCACCAAGGAGTCTGTCACTGCTTTAGTAAACGCTTTAAAGGAGCCTGCTGACAAGGCTGCTCCAAAGGCTGACGTTGCCGTCTGCGCTCCTACCGTGTTCATTGGCTTAGTCGAGCAGTTAGCCGCTGGCTCCAAGTTAGCTTACGGCTCTGAGGACTGCGACATCCACGTCCAAGGCGCTTACACTGGTGAGAATTCCCCAGTCATGTTACGTGAGTTCGGCTGCACCTACGCTATCGTCGGTCACTCCGAGCGTCGTGACTACCACCAAGAGACCAACGAGTACGTTGCTCTGAAGTACCAAGCTGCTCAGCAAAACGGCTTAATCCCAGTGCTGTGCGTTGGTGAGTCCGAGGCTGAGTACGATTCTGGCCGCACCATGGATGTCGTCAAGGCTGAGTTACAGGCTGTGATCGATCTGTGCGGTATTGAGTCCTTTAAGAATGCCGTGATCGCCTACGAGCCAATTTGGGCTATCGGCACCGGCAAGACCGCTACCCCAGAGGTTGCTCAAAAGGTTCACGCTGACATCCGCGCTTACTTAGCCACCTTCAATGCTGAGGTTGCTGACGGCGTCCGTATCCTCTACGGTGGCTCCTGCAACGCTAAGACTGCTCCAGACCTCTTTGCCCAAAAGGACATCGATGGCGGCTTAGTTGGCGGTGCTTCCTTAAAGGCTCCAGACTTCACTGCCATTATCGAGGCTGCTGTGGCTAATGCCTAAGGCGCTGCTCTAGAGCTTTAGGTGCCTCTGTGCTTATTGGTACTTAAAGTTTTACCGCGCTCCTCTTAAAAGACCGTGGCCTCGTTGCCATGGTCTTTGAGAAAAACCTCCCTTACCTGCATGTATGGGCAAAGCTCCCTGCATGCAGCGTATCTTGCTTTAACCTACAGACTACTTGCCACAGCAGAGGTCAAAGCCCAAAGAAAAAGCAACAGTACAGAAGACACCAGCTAAGTGCTTATGTGATCTTGTGTTGTTATGCTCTGACTTTGCGCTTTGCCCTTTGGCTAGGCTCAATTGTGCCCTCTCTCCGCTGCGATTGCCGCCATATTGCACTATTTTGGATCTTTAGTGTCTTGTGGAGTGCTTTGAGAGGGCAGGTGTAGGCTTTTGTTGCTCTAGCCTTGCCTTAGAGGCGCTGCTCTTCTAAGCTTAAAGAGATTTGCCTCGGACGCCTGCATGGCAAACCGAGAAAAATACTGAGCTCAGTTGAGGGCAGCCCAGAAGTAGGCTGTACCTACCTCTGGTCGCTTGTTTTACTGTTGCCGCACTTACAGGGGCTGTGTGTGCGTAGGACAAGACAGCGTGGGCTTGCTGTCTTTGCGCGCATGAGGGTGACCTCAGGTGTGTCCGGCCATGTGACAGTCACTTCGCTTTGGTGCTCACAGCAAGGTGCCAGACGAAGCTTTATCCCCCCAACTCAGGCTCTGCTTTTGATTAGCTCCGGGAAAACATAATGGCTATTAAGAAGATTGGTATTTTGACTTCTGGTGGTGATGCTCCAGGTATGAACGCCGCGATTCGTGCTGTGGTTCGTACTGCCATCGATTACAACTACGAAGTCTGCGGTGTTAAGGACGGCTATTTAGGCCTGCACGAGAACTTAATCGTGCCTTTAAACCGCAACAGCGTCTCTGATATGCTCAACCGTGGCGGTACTTTCTTAGGTACGGCTCGCTTCCCACAATTCAAGGACGAGAACATTCGTCGTGAGTGCGTGGAAGTGATGAAGAAGAACAACATCGACGCCTTAGTGGTCGTTGGTGGTGACGGTTCTTACATGGGTGCCAAGCGCTTAAGCGAGTTAGGCTTCCCATGCATTGGCTTACCTGGCACGATTGACAACGACATCGCTGGTACCGATACGACCATTGGTTTTGATACCGCGTTAAACACTGCTGTGACCTGCATTGACCGTTTACGTGACACCTGCTCGTCGCACAAGCGTATTGCTGTGGTTGAGGTCATGGGTCACCACTGCGGTGACTTAGCCATTCATGCTGCTATTTCCTGCGGTGTGGAAGCTCTGTTAGTGCCAGAGAAGCCATGGGACAAGGAGACTGTTTATCAGTCCATTGAGAAGGGCATTGAGGCTGGCAAGCGTCACGCTATTTTAGTGGTGTGCGAGAACCAGACTGACGTGCACCAGATGGCTTCGGAGTTAGAGCAGAGAACTGGTTTAGAGAGCCGTGCTACGGTGTTAGGCCACATTCAGCGTGGTGGTACGCCATCGGCTTCTGACCGTGTGTTAGCCAGCCGTATGGGTGCTTTTGCGGTGGAGTTACTGCACCAAGGTCACTCTGGCCGCTGCGTGGGTATCCAACGCGGTGACTTAGTGCACCACGACATCATCGAGTGCATTGAGACCATGAAGCACAAGTTCCGTGAGGATCAGTACAACTTAGCTTTAGCTTTAAGCTAAGGGCTGTACGGTCACGCTTCTTTACTATTTTGCTGCAAGGAGCTGACACGGAGAAGAGAAAGGGGAGCCAAAAGCTCCCCTTTTTCTTTGGTGATGCATGGTGGTAAAGCGGCAGAAACCAAAAGAGGCGCCCTCGGTGAGGCAAGCTCCTCTCTGCTGCGAAGCAACTAACTTCAGAGATGACGGCATTTAAGGCCATCATGCGTGCCCCTAATTAAGATAGGCTCAAGCTCACCTGCACCGCAGGTAACCTAAAAGCGCCTAACGGCGCCTTATCTCGAGAGTAGCACCTGAGCAATCCTATTCTCAGGGTAAAACACCTGATTGTAGTCAGTTACCTCCTTTGAGATGTGCTTTTTGGGATACTCTCCCTGCAACATTCATCTCGAGGTAGGGGACATACCCTCACTCAACCTTGCAGCCGTCACTTATGAGAGCACTGGCTCCTTACCCGTCTCCAGCGCGCGCAAAGCCGCAATTGTGTCTTGCACTTTTTCCGGATCAGTAATCCCTACACTGTACTCATCCGCACCAGGAATCCCTATGTGCACCCGAGGATGACGGTACAACATACGGGATGGCACCGCGCCACTTCCTGAAAAATGAAACTCACGCACCCCTGTGTGCTGCGCTATACCCACGATATTCTGGGCATTGATGCCAGCCCCCGCCAGCAAAGTAAGCTGCAAAGCAGCGTGGTGGTTGAGACAATCCTGCAAGTGCTTGAGTTGCTCCTTGCCCGCCCATGCACTGGCCTCACCACCTGAGGTTAAGATGCGGGAGATTTTGACCTGCTCACTGCGCCGCTGGGCATTAAACTCCAAGACCTGCAACAACGCCTGCTCTTGGTTTTGCACCAATCAAAAGCACGGTGTAAGGTCACTGCGGTGTGAGGCCCAACGTCAGACAGTAACGCGACAATGTTTGCCAGATCCAACGTACCGTCAGCGCGCAAACAGCCCAGTAATACCCCATCAGCACCTAAGTTCTGGGCTTGCACGAGGTCTGCTCCCATTACGCGCAGCTCATCCCCATCGTACAAGAAATCACCCGCACGCGGACGAATCAGCACGTGTAGTTTGGTCACTGCTAACGTCTGACGACAAAGAGCAATTAAGCCTGCAGAAGGCGTGAGGCCACCCTCGCTGAGAGCTGAACATAACTCCACACGATCCGCACCGCAGCGCTCAGCTACAGCGCAGCCATAGACCGAGGTCACACAGACCTCACATTGATAATCTTGTTGCTGCTCCGCCATACATGACCTCATCTACCTGCTGCCGCACTTGAGCCGCTTGGCTGCTTAGACGATACGGCGTACCGCACGGCCCTCATGGAAGGCCTCTAAGTTTTCAGCAAACTGACGGCAAAGCTCCACTAAGCAGTTATCGGACATCCATGCCTGATGCGGCGTCAGGATGAAGTTGTCGTTGTGCTGCAGCTGCACAAAAGGATGGTCAGCAGTTAATGGCTCCGTCGAGGCCACATCAGCTGCGCCGCCAGCAATGATGCCCTCAGTCACCGCCTGCACAAAGTCCGCCTCGTTTACCACACCGCCACGGGCATTGTTGATGATAAAGGCGCTCTGCTTCATGCCCCTCATGTCTTCTAAGGAGATGAGGTTGAGCGTGTCCGCAGTCAGCGGGCAATTGACCGAAACAAAGTCAGCCTGCGCTAAAGCCTCAGCAAAGGCGGTATAGCCAGTACGCACCGACAGCGCCTTTTTGTGCTCCGCCTTGAGCACCTGCATGCCAAAAGCAGATGCCAGTGCGCCAATACGGCTACCAATGGCACCAGAGCCCACTACCGTTAAGGTACGACCATGTAAATCGACAATAGGGTAAGGCAGCTGGCAGAAGCAATTGGCGTCAATCCACAGGCCGTCTTGCATCTTCTTATGCGTCTTTACTAAGGAGCGCGACAGGGCCAGCATCATCGCCATAGTATGCTCCGCCACCGACTCAGTGCTATAGCCCTGAATAGTCGTCACCGCAATGTTGTGGCTGCGGCAGTAGTCAATATCAATGTTGTTATAGCCCGTGGCCAGCTCCGCGATCAGCTTGAGCTGTGGCATCTGAGCCATATTCTCCGCAGTCAGACGGCACTTGTTAGTAACCACAATCGTGGCATCTTGGCAGCGCTCAGCAATCAGCTCATATGGGGTGTTCTCATACGAGACCCACTCATGAGCAAAGCTCGGACGTGGTAAAGGAAACTTAGCAGGGATGGCAATAGCATCCAGATGGACAATGCGTTCCATGAAAAAAACCTAACTCCTGAGGACAAGCGTAGTGGGCGCAGCTTAGTAAATACGCAGCTCGCCGTCCTCATCTAACTCATCGAAATCGGCCTCAGCATCAGCTGCATCAGCTGCATCATCAGCTTCGTCAGCATCGACTAAGTCATCTTGCTCATCGATGTCAGTTAAGCTGGCATCCTGCTGCACGTCGTCCTCGGCGTCATCAGCAGCGTCCTCTGCATCGACCTCGGACGCAGCGGCAGCAGTGGCAGCAGTGGCAGCGGTAGCTCCCACACCCAGTACCAACTGCATCCATGCTGGTGGTAAGTACATTGGTGCCGAGCTCTGAAGGCTGTCCTGATAGGCTGTAATCAGAGCCACGACCTCGTCAGTCGTAAAGTCATGGCTCTCTAAAGCTCGACGCCACTGCTCCTTACTTAAGAGCTGCATCTGTCCTAAGAACAGCGTGGCAGGCAAGGTCAGAGCGCCCAGCGCCACGCGTACCAGCTCCAGCACCTCACAGCCCACGACCTCAAATAAGCGCTTCACCTCATGAAAGCGTCCCTCGTACACTGTCACGGCCGCCCAATAGGTTGGGCTGCTCTCTGTGGAGGCAATCTCAGCAGGGCTTGCAGCAGCTGCCGCTGGCGCTAACACCTGCTCCGTAGCAGGCGCGGCGTTTTCTGGCAGGATTAAAAGCTTAGCGCTCTGGTAGCGCTGACTCTCCTCAGGGTGCTTAATACCAGCGGCAAAAGCAGCCACAGCCGACTCTGGCACTGGTCGGTCTAAGCGCGCCACATAAAGCTTAGCCACGTTCTTTTTTGGCGAGGTCAGCTCATGGTTTAAGGCACCATCATCGGTGACTAAGAGCAAGCCCGTGGTATCCACATCGAGGCGCCCTACTGCCTGTAAGCGCTCAGGATGCAGCTCCTGACGCCACAGCGACGAGACTACAGAGTGGTTCTTATCACGGGAGGAGCACACATAGCCATAAGGCTTATTGAGGATATAAACGCGCTTTTTAAAGGCATCAGCGGCCGTGACCATGCGCTCGCCTTGCGCTTCAGGCGAGTCTTCAGAGTCAGAGGAAAAGCCTGCAATGACCAAGGGCATGCTTAAAGAGACCTTGGTTTTGGCATCGGTAATGACAACGCCCGCCACAGTGACAGCGCCCTCTTTAATGAGTTTGGTAGCACCTTGGCGGGAGAGGCCGGTAAGGTGAGCCACGCACTTGTCGAGGCGTTGCATTTCTTTGGTATCAGACTTGGCCACGAATGAGGTCTCGCACAGCAAAAGAAAAAAAGGAAAAAGGGAAGGGGAAAGGGGCAAGCGGGCACGCCTCTGCGTTTGGTGGCTAACCTGAAAAGCCCCAACCATGGCTCAGGTGCTTGCCTCAAGGTATGAGGCTACGTTGAGGTAGCCACCAAAACCGCGCACGGTGCCTGCGCCGCGACACTGCGTCGCACTGCACATGCTCACAGTGCCCTAAAACAACAAAAGGCAACACCCCCACACAGCCGCAGGCTGCGCGAGGTCTTGCCTCTTGTCGTCGCGTCGAGTTAAGCCACAGCTCAAGCAGAGCTTGCGCTTAATTAAGCTTGGTACTTGCGCATGATGAGAGTAGCGTTGGTGCCACCAAAGCCAAAGCTGTTGGACATCACTGTCTTCAGCTCAGTCTTACGTGGAGTAGTCACCACATCAAAGCCCTGAGCGTGCTCGTCCAGCTCCTCAACATTAATCGAAGGCGCGATAAAGCCGTGCTCTAACATCAGCAAGCAGAACACCGCCTCATTAACACCAGCGGCGCCTAAGGCGTGGCCAGTCATCGACTTGGTGGAGGACAGAGGTGGGCACTTGTCGCCAAAGACCTCTTTGATTGCCCCTAACTCACGCACATCACCCAACACCGTCGCCGTACCGTGAGTGTTGATGTAATCAATTGGGGTATCACAGGTGGCTAAGGCCTTACGCATACAGCGCACTGCGCCCTCACCTGATGGGGCTACCATATCATAACCGTCAGAGGTCGCACCACAACCCACGATCTCAGCATAGATCTTGGCACCACGGGCTAAAGCGTGCTCCTCAGACTCAACAACGACGATGCCACCACCGGCACCAATGACAAAGCCATCACGGTGGGCATCGTAAGGACGCGAAGCCTTTTCTGGCGTGTCGTTGTAGGCAGTAGACAGCGCCCCCATGCCATCAAAGAGCGAGGCGATAGTCCAATCAGCAGCCTCACCACCACCGGCAAAGACGATGTCATGACGGCCTAAGGCAATTTCGTCACAGGCAGATTGAATGCAGTGTGCGGAGGTTGCACAAGCACTGCTAATCGAGAAGGAGGCGCCCTTAATCTTAAAAGGCGTGGCTAAGCAAGCAGACGTGGTCGAGCTCATGGTCTTAGTCACGGCGTAAGGGCCAATGCGCTTCACGCCCTTAGAGCGCAGAATATCAGCGGACTCCACCGCCGTCTTAGTTGAACCGCCACCGGAACCAACAATTAAGCCAGTACGGTCATTGGAGACCTCGCTCTCGCTTAAGCCTGCATCAGCGATGGCCTCTTTCATGGCAATGTAAGAATAGGCAGCAGCTTCACCCATAAAGCGCAGATCACGGCGGTCAATGTAATCTTTAAAGTCGATCTTGACCATGCCCGCTACTTGAGAGCGCATGCCCATGGCGGCAAATTCTTCTTCCCTGACAATGCCTGAGCGGCCTTGTTGTAAGGATTGAAGTACTGCCTCCTTTCCTACGCCGATACTAGCAACTATTCCTAAGCCGGTAATAACTGCCTTACGTAATGCCATCAAGTTTTCTCCGCGCCGACAATCCCATAAAGTTACAGACGACAGGCTCAACCAAACAAAATCTGTTATTCACACAGCGTCAGCCCGAGCTGACAACCGTATCTGGTCTGAATTCACATAATAGCACAGGGGATCACAAGAGCCTCAGAAAAACACGACAAGAGGTATGGAAAAGTGGGCTCTGTGGCAGATTTGTGAGCTGCTACCACCTGTGACTAGATAAAACAGCTACCGCGATGATGCGGTGAGACTCTTGGCCTTTAGCTCCGCGCTTAACCATGATGAAGTTAAGCTGCGCTCATGGCAGCGCCCTCCCCCTACAGCAAGGAGAGCGTTTTCCCCTTGTTTCTGCAAGGCATTCCCCCTATTATTGGCTTAAAATCGTGCCTTTGAGGTGGGCTTAAGCCCCTTGATGCAGAAACCTGATCTGGAGCAGCAAGCGTCGCTACGCGACGTCTCTTGAGGTCAGTTAATGGCAAGTAGCTGTGCTCACACAAGGGGAAAACACCCTCACTGCAAGGGTTAAGTACTTTACCCTTACACCTATCCCTACCTCTCCCAACATCCATTGATCACAGCCTGCAGAGCATTACGTAAACACGGCCGCTAAACCAGCCTTTCTGCGCCGAAAAATCTACGCACGAATGCGCCTGAGTGTTATTTTTTCGGTAAAATGCGCCCTTTGTTTGTGATAAGAATTCGCAACAAGCGCCGATACGGCTCTAC
Organism: uncultured Succinivibrionaceae bacterium; assembly: GCA_949286015.1. Lineage (GTDB taxonomy): Bacteria > Pseudomonadota > Gammaproteobacteria > Enterobacterales > Succinivibrionaceae > Anaerobiospirillum. Next base: position 9,690 of record CASEBB010000107.1, read on the forward strand.
CGGATTCCTAGCCACAAGCTGATGCCAAGGCTCTGTTGTGTAAGAGCCCTTACTTTGGCCGCGACAAGAGGAAAAGTCGCCCTTGCTGTGCTCGCCATGCCTTGCTGTGTCAGCAGCGCTTGGCAGTGCGCTCCTCCTAATGCCTTACCTCACCGCGCCGCCTCCGGCGAGGATGATCTCATGATGCACTCAACTTTCTACCAATTCACCCTTAAGTCCCTTTTGGCCGGTATTTGCATCGGCTTAGGCTGTGTAATCTACATCGCCAGCCCTATCGTCTATGTCGGTACCTTCCTCTTCTCTCTGGGTCTGATGACCATCCTCATTAAGGGCTACTACCTCTACACGGGCAAAGTCGGTGACTTCACCCCAAGCGCTACCTTTCGCCTCATCTACATGTTTGTGCTTAACGGTATCGCCTGCGGTGCTACCACCTACCTCTTTAGCTTAACCCGCATCGACTTAAGCCACATCCACGATGTGGTTAACGTCAAGCTCAATGACACCATGTACTCCTCCTTTATTCTGGCCATGGGTTGTGGTGCCATGATGCACATTGCCTACTACTGCTTTAGTAAGGGCAAAAATCCACTCTACGTGATCATGCCGATCATGTTCTTTATGCTCGCGGGCTTTGAGCACTGTGTGGCTAACTGTGGCTTCTTTGCTATGGCCCAAGTGCACATGACCCCAGAGCACTGGCTGCGCTTAGCTTTAATTGTCGTGGGCAATGGTGTGGGCTCGCTCATCTTTACTAAGCTGCTGCCACCTGCCGATCCCCACGATGTGCACGGCGTGCCACCACTCTTTGACCGCGCAGCTACTACTGCTCCGGTGGTAGTAAAAAAGAGCCCAGCTAAAGACGCTCAAGGCAACACTCGCATCTAAGCGCTTAGACCAGCGCTAAGAGCTACACTCTGCGCTCTGGCAGCACCCTCTTCATGCTGACTACAGCTCAGGGTAAAGCGCCCTGAACACAAGGATGCAGTTGCCAAATTTCCGCAAACTTTTGCTGTATAATAGGCGCGGCTTGGCGTCGGTAGGCCACTCTACTTCAGCTGCTGCTACCTTTTAGCAGCAACGCCAACAACGGTTTTTCCGCTCAGCGGTGACTCACACCCTGCGTTTGGTGGTGTGAGAAGACGAGCGCCCGCGCACCGTTTTCTCCGGTGGTTAACACGAGCTGCTTTTTCCCAGAACACGAAAAACAAAGCTCGGTTGCCGCCACTACAAGCAGTGCTTGTGCAGGCGCTTTTAACTACATTTTGAGTTTATGGCTAAAGAAGAAAGTATCGAGATGCAGGGTGTGGTCTTAGAGACCCTGCCAAACACCACTTTTAGAGTACAGCTGGACAATGGCCACATTGTCATGGCGCACATCTCTGGCAAGATGCGCAAGAACTACATCCGTATCTTAACGGGTGATAAGGTCACGGTGCAGATCACCCCATACGACCTGACCAAGGGTCGCATCACCTTCCGCGCCCGCTAAGAAGTGGTCACAACTGTCGCAGCGTTTCATGTGCGGCAGTATTTATACGCCCAGCTTTTCCATCAGGGCGTCTCTTTTGGCTCTAATGTTTGCAGCGGAGCCAAAAGCGTGGGTATCATGCTGCGGCCGGTGCCGCTTAGCAGAGTGTACTGCGTCAGGGTGTGATACCTACTACCACTGACACTCCCCAGATTCCCGCCTTTGCGTTGTTCTCTTTTCTCCTCTCCGCCTCCTTTAATTCTTCTTCGTCTTCTCCTGCGCTTTGCTCGCCCTTGTCTCCGCACGGCCACAACTTAGCAGCAAGCTACTCTTAGCGTTTATGCCCTTACCCACTACCCGCATCATCCCACCAACTCCACACCTCGCTCTTGCAGCCATGGCTCCTCAAGATAACACCTCCATGAGGCGCCACCGAGACTGCTCAAGGTATCTTCACCACTTATAACAACAACAACAACAACAACAACTGTGTTCTCTTCCCCGTAGAAGGCAGGCCCTTGATGCAGGACGCTTCAAGCCTCCCGCTACTGCACCTAATGGAGCTCACCAGTCCTCTCCAACGCTACTTTCTTCAGCCTACCTTGCACCAACAGCAATCACTGCTACGCTCACCTGCCACCTCAGCTCATCCTCTGCCTAAAGATGAAAATCCATTACTACGTGGAACCCCCGCCAATCCGCTTTCCTGCTGCGTAATTTTTTCTTGATCTAGCCACTCATCATACATGTTCACTGCCATACCAGTTGCAGCGCTTTGGCCATCTTTTGCCCCGCAAATGCTTTGATTTATGCCCTTTATCTTTGCCACCATAACGCGCCCCTATGCCAGATCTGCTCTGCCACACTCTTGCATCCACGCCTGATTTTAGATACATTACGCCCTGCACTATGCAACGGTGCTGCACCTCTCTGCTACCCCGTTATACTTGCAGATTAACCACTCTTAGAGCTGGTTACTGTTGCAGCTAGCATAACGGTGTAGAGCCATGGTAACAGCCAAGCACTTACAACCGCTGCTGACACCTACTTGCGCAAAATTGCTCTCTTAGACCTCAGTTTAGAGCTGGGCTTTTTCTCCCGCACTTTACTGATTTTGTGTTGGCAATTCAGCACAAACGCCCAGAGCTCAAGCTCTGGCACTAGCCACTGCCGCCCGCAACAGCAACGCGAGCACCATCGCCTGTGCGCTACCTTTGTGCACTTGCGACTTTTTGCGCAATAAATACAGCACGGCAAAAGAGCAGTGCTATACTGTGCGACGCCCCAAAGGATTCACCCTTGTGCTAAGTAGCTTCAACCTAGCGCTTCCTGATGACACCCAGTGGTGAATGCAGGCGTGACTGCCCACGCAGGGCAACACAGTATAGGCACATGCTTTAGACTTCGACGCGCGCAGCTTTACAGGTTTTCCCCTGCTATCGCTGTTAGGTGCACGCAGCTTTAAGCCCAAGGCCCCTAACAATAAGAGTCCCTACCTCTTATCTGCACGCTCACAAACACAGCTACTTACGCAATTATGTACAAAGTCGTCACCGGATTCATTTGTACGCTCACTTTCCTGTGTGCAGCTTCCTTTACCATTGCGGATTCCCACATCCTCATGCTGCAACAGCAAGAGGAAGAAGCCGCAGCACACGCTACCATTACCTCCAATAGCGTGAGCGACAGCACCAACGAAAGTGACGGCATTGAAGCTAGCGATGACAGCACTGGCACCGTCAGCAACGAAGAGCAAAGCTCTACTAACACTGATGGCGAGACCGAGCAAACCATCTCGGCCTAATTGGGCTTAGGCCTTACGCAGAACGCTGCCGACAACGCTGCCTACATCCTGTCCTGTATCCTGTATATCCTGCCTCATACTGCCGCAAGCCAAAAAGCCCTATCCCCTACCCGCAAATTCCTCCTCATTTTCCGCAAACGCTTACGGTTTTTGCAGCAAAAATTTGGTTCTTGCGATTTTTT
>CASEBB010000108.1 GCA_949286015.1 uncultured Succinivibrionaceae bacterium
AGCTGTGCTATGCAGCATGCATAGGGGGTTCTAAGTAGAAGCTGATTTAATTGAGGAAATTTATGTGATATCAATCACATATGATCATAACGCCGTAGCGTTATATGTGCAGCGGACACTCTTGGCCTGCTTATCCCCACTCTTACGAGTGGGGTATGCGCAGGCCCCCATCAGATCAATGTCTATCTTTCAGGTAAAGCGCCGTAGAGTGGCGCCAAGGCGCGCAGCGCACACTCTCTTTAGGATTGATGTGCGCATGCTCAGCTCTTAGCGGTCACAACTTACAGGGAATTGCCACCCTATCCTGTACCCCAAGGGGCTTGAGGTTACTTACATGGGAGCAGAGTGCAGCTGACGGGAGCACACGAGGCACATTGCAGCGCTAAGGCGCTAAGGAACAGGACGCAACGCTACAGCGCTGGCACTAAAGTGCACACTGCACGCAGATAGCAAGGGGAAAACAGAGGAGAACGAAGAAGGGGAGGAGGAAAGCAAGCGAGGCAGGAGGGGCAGCCGCATCAGCCCCAGCGTAGCGGCAGTCACCACTACGCCATAGGCGCTACAGAAGTGCAGCTTCTGCGGCCGCTCAAGCAAAGCCCAGCGGCCGTAACACCGAGATAGCTGAGCGCAGAGGGCTGGCACCAGCACGGCACACAGGGCTGGCTAAACGTTAGTGTTAACGCGTAAAGGCCCCGTTGCCACCGTGTTGCCCTTATCGGTGTATGTCATGTTCTTGGACATCTTATCGCGGGCATTCATGAGCACCGCCGATAAGCGGCGATTTGACGCCATTGCAAGAGAGATCAGCTTGCCATTGACCTCATTTTGCTGCTTGCACTGGGTAAGCTTTGCCTTAATGGCATTGACGCGTGGTAAGAACTCGGTCTTCAGGAGCTCCGCTTGTGGGTGCAGCTTTAAGCGCTGGTCATTGGCCTGCAATTTCAGCATGCACGAGGACTTTTCCTCGGAAATGGCATCGAGCTCCGTTAAACGCCGCTCCTTAATGGCCTTGTACTCTTTATTGAGCACACGCATCACGGTATCAAGGAGCTGATCCTGCTCGTCCAAATAGTCCCGTAAGCTACGGATAGCAGGAACCGTTTTAGTCTTGTGCATTGAGCGACGCGTCATTACCATAGGCACCTCAGTACCAGCACAAGCACGCTACTATGGCCACCTTGCGCAGTACAGCTCCTCCGAAACAAACCAAAGGACACAAAAGAAAGTCTGACCTGTATTGTACAGGCAATTGCCCCTGCACGCATGCCTTTGTGCGCGCCCCAAAAACACAAAAAGCCCATGTCAGCTACAGCCAACACGAGCTCTTTTGCGGCATCACATTGCTACGCGCAGTGAGGCAAGGAAACGCACACTATAAAGTGCCACGAATCTGGTACAGGTCGTAAATACGCTTGGTATCAAGCTCCAGTTCCGTGCAGTAGGTGTCACCCACTGGGTATTGGCGTACCACACGCGCACCGTGCACTAAGCCCTCGACCTCAGTAGTGAGGGTATCAGAGCGCTCAATGTTGTTGCTGTTGCGGTTCTTAGCCTTAACGTACACGCCCACCAGCTGCTCGGTCAGCTCACGGTAGGCTTCCATCTTGGAAGCGCGCATGGCGTTAATCTGCTTTTCCGCTTGCGTGCTGCCCTTTTGTCTTGATAAGACCGCATAGCCCGTAGCACGGAGAATTGGGTAATCGTCCAGCTCGTTGACACCGGTGTCAGTGTAGTGCACCGCCATCGAGGCATTGCGGATCATGCTCGAACAGCCCGTGGCGCTCAGAGCTAAGACACCAGAGAGCAATGCTACTCCGAGGTACTTGATCATAGCTTACACCTCAACCTTAATTGGAGACACGTGCATAACCACTCTCGTCAGCCGTATCGCGCACGAGCATGGTGTTGTGGACGTAGGTATTGGCAGGGTAGACCACAGGGTCGCCGTCATTACCAAATAAGAAACCGCCGCCATCTTCTCTTTGCTCAAGGTAGCGATCGTAGTTACCACGGGAGGTCGCACCTACCACTACGCCGTCAGTATAACGTGGATCGGCATGAGTAGCGATGGTGTTGATCGTATTAACCGTTGGCTTTTGGCTCTCGGTGACAAACACACCACCTAAAGGCTGGCCCTTAGCGGAGACCACTTGGGCACGGGTTAACGCCTGCTTGGTGCTGTTGCTATTAAGAGGCGTGCTCGCTGGACGTGGGCGTAAAGCCTCTAAGCGCGAGCGATTGACCTGCTCTGTGGTCTGGTAGTAGTTAGCGACGCGAATTTGGTTTGGGCTTAAGTAGCTCGAGGCACCGGCAAAGGAGCAATTCTTTTGGGCGGTGCGATAGCAAGTTGGCAACAGGTTGTAAGGGATAAAGTCTGTCGCCGTAGCAATCGACTGGCGGGTCTGCATGTTAATGATACGCGCCACTAAGACCACACCGGCATCATTGCGGGTGATAGTACCGCCTAAGAGGTACTTGACGTTGGTATCACGAGCGATCTTACGCCAATCACGCGAGAGGATGTAATCGCCGTCCTTGCTCACCGAGAGCTTACCGGTAAGCTTGTACTCGGTGACATCAAAGGCACGAGAGGAGAGCTCATGGGTAAAGAACTCTGCTAAGGCGCGGCCTAAATAACCGGAGTTCTCGTAGGTGTCCGTATCCACAAAGGACGTAATCGCAATGCGTGGCATGGTCACGATTTTGACGTCACCAGTGTTAGCGGTGCGATCCACAGGGGCATCTGGCAACAGATAGTAGAACATGTTCTGTTGTAGGGTATCCGCCATACGCGAGGTAATGGCGCTGATCTCCATACCGCGCTGTCTGTAGACGGCAGCGTCTGTGGCGTGGGACGAAGAAGTAGAAACAGAAGACTGGGCAGAAGTAGTGTTAGTGGTAGTAGCAGCAGGAGCTGGGATCGAGGTCGAGGCAGGGGAGGTTGAGCTGCTGGAACCAAAAACAGGGGCTCCTACTGTGCCCGTTTCTTCATCATATTCGTACACACCACTGCAGGCAGGAAGTAAGAAGCTCGCAAACAGTGCTACGAGCAATGATGTCTTAAACTGCATCTCCTGAACCTCGAAAGTAATGGTAGGCGTGACCCGTTTATAAGCCAGACATTAGCCACAAACTACCGATCGTTTTATGAGGCAGGGCAGGTGCAATTAAAATGCCAGAGAGTTCAGGTAGCGAGGCGTGTGGTGAGGGCGTTTTTACGGGCCTTAACTAAGGGGAATGCTGACGCGCAAGCCCAGTGGCAAAGGGAAGTGTGCAATGCGGTAGCGTGCTGTGCAGTTGGCTTGATACAGGCTCTACCTTAGCACCTAATCCTAAGGACAGCAGGGGGCGCGGTGATGATTATGGTGATGATGCCAGCAAGTAGCGGCCAAGGAGTACAGGCCGATGTGAGTGTTTGCCTATACCACCTTTGGAGTGACTGTCTTAATAAGAGGCGAAGTTTAAGGCCAGCATGCGTGCCACAGCTGATGCTAGGCACGGACTCACCGGCACCATTCATCTTACGGTGAGGGCCGTCCCCTCACTTAACCTTGCCTCTGTCACTTATGAGATCACTCCTACCTTTGCCTTGCTTGGGTAAGGGCTATGGCGCGCGGCGTTGTGCTGCCCTTTATGCGGGTATGCGGGGGCGATGGTATGGCTACAGGTAGGGAAATGGCGGGAGAGTGGCGGGAGAAGTGAAGAGTGGTGAGAGGCATCAGCCCCGCAACCACAGAGGCTACGACCACAGGGCCAACAGCAGCCACAGCACCCCACGAAGCACAACAACTCACAATATCAGCGCCCGTCCCCGACAGCACGCTGCTAAAGACCCCACGGTTATCTGTAACTTACAGCTACAATACGGAGCATGGCTGGGAGGAGAAAGGACAAAGATGCAGCCCGCCAGAGGAAAAGTAGCATTAGCAGTAACCGCCGCAGAGGCCGCCCCTTGCAGTGCACCGTACTCATGCATGGGACAAAAAATCCCCTACGCCCTACCCCTAAGAAGCGATGGCAACATCAGAGACAGCGCCAGCAAGGTTGCAACGGTGCGGTAACAGCTCTGACTAAGAAGCTGGGGCTGTGCCCTAAAATGCCCAAGCGTGATGCAATATGTCAGCTCCTTCGCCCCATATCTCGGTGCTGCACCACGGCATATAGCGCCACACCTCTGGGAGGTACTCACCCTCAGCAGCACACTGCCAGTGCCGCAAAAGCCAATGCGACTCTACGGTGATGCCACTCCCTGTACCCGCAAGGGACTCTTTGCTCCAAGGGGCTTACAGGCCTCAGTACCTCAGAGCTTTGTGAGCCTATCTAGAGCCTACCCTTTAACCATAATGCGCACATATCTTGCACCTCGGGAGCCAATTGTTTTGGGCAGCCACGTTCCCTGCGCGCGGGCGCACTTAACCCGTGCTGCAAGCCACGTTTCATCGGCAAAAGCGTTTACAGTTGGGTCACTACCCAGCGTCAACGCACCACTAGAGGCGTCCTCACTTTAGGAAAAGGAAATGCGTGCTTCTTTATATCTGTTGAAAATTGCAGCTCTCGCTTTAGCGCTGTGCAGTCAAGTCGCATCAGCTGCATGGTATACGGCGCGCGGTACCGCCCCTATTCTCGACGGTGATGTGGCTCAAGCCCGCCGTGCCGCTATCGATGATGCCCTGCGTAACGCCGCCTTACAAGCTGGCGCTGATGTCAGCATCGAACAGGTGCTGGAAAACGGCACCCTGCTCAATGAGAGAATGCAGATCAGAGCCCGCTCGCCAATCCGCTCCATGACCGTGATCGAAGAGCAGGAGTCGGGTAAGGCCGTTACTGTGATGGTCAAGGCCCTCATTGATGATGAGGCCGCTAAGAGCGATTGCTACGCCGGTAACCTCAAAAAGACCGTGCTGCCTTTTATGTTCCGCTATGAGGATCCAGATGCCTCCTTAACGGCAGCGGGCATGGATGGCTTTGACCGGTACCTGACCGATCTTATCTACTCAGGTATCTCACAAAGCCCAGCGCTGACGATCTTACCTACCGATCCATCGCGCTTACTCATTTCGCAAAGTGCTTCGGGCCCTGACTACAGCCTGCAACGCAGCTTAGACAGCATCTCCCGTCGTACCCAAGCGCAATTTATCATTGTGGGCTCCATTAGCTCGCTGGCTAAATCTGAGGTGGGCAAAAATGCTTTCACCAAGATGATTTACAACCCAACGCGCACCATTCGCTTTAACGTCAAGATCTTTGATGTGTACAGTGGCGAAATGATCCTCACCAAGGATTACGCCGGTGACGCCGAGTGGGATATTGAGGGGCCTTTTGTGGTGCGCTCTGACCTCTTTAATACCTCGGAGTATGGTCAGCGCGTAGCGCAGCTTGCTAAGTACGCGATCTCTGATATCGTTTCGACCCTGCGCTGCCAATTACCTTACGCGCGTGTCGTCCAAGTCACCCCAGACAATATCCGCATTAACTTAGGCAGCAACGATAACTTACGCACCGGCATGCAGTTTGAGCTGATTCACCGCAGCGACTACCGCGATCGTCACAGCATGCCTTACTACCAGCACAGCGATACCGACACTGTCTATAAGGTGGTAGATGTCTCTCCTAATGCCGCGACGCTGCGTCCTGTGGATAACCGCTCGCAGGTTATCAATGTGATGCTCGACGATCTGGTACGCCTCAAGGTCTAATCTATCCTTAAGCTACAAGCCCCGTGCACATGGGGCGCTAAGCTACTAAAACAGGAGAGTCGACCCGTCAGTGCTTGAAAAAGCAGTGACGTGGTGCTCTCCTGCTTTTTTACGCGGCGCTTACGGTGTCTACAGGCGCTTAGCCTTGCCTTTTTGGGCTGTACACTTATAATAAGCGCCGTGTCCTCATAGTTAAATGGATATAACAAGCCCCTCCTAAGGGCTAGTTGTAGGTTCGATTCCTACTGAGGACGCCATGGGCTTAGTTTCGTGCTGAGACTGTGCTTTTCCTGCCTGCTTTTCCCCTTTTTCTGCTGTCCTGAGCGCATAAGCGCTACTGCTTACACCGCCACCACCTGCTCCTCCGCTTTTCCCCTTAATTCACCTCTTAAGCAGCCCCTCATCACAAGCCCTTAGTGTCTTTGGGGCAGGGCGTTGGCGCGTAGCGCTAAACGCTGTTTTCTTAGCGAAGGTGCGCTGGTAGTGACTGTCTATGGTAAACGCTTACCTGAACCTCCCCACAGGTGATGACTACACCCTATTTCATGGCATTCCCCTCTCTCCTGATGCTGAGCCCGCTTGAGCTGTACGTTATTTCCACATTTACATTGCAAGCAGCGCCCTGACACTGCCACAGTGGCCGCCCGTGTACAGCGCTCTTTTGCTGTGAGCAGGCATAAGTGGCGTCAGAAGAGACGAGCACAGATGCAGCTGGGAATAGCCTTTGGGGCAGCTGTAAGGCGTGTCAGGGAGTGACGTCAGGGAGTGACGTCATGAGGTGGCCTCAAGTAGCGTCAGCCATGGCCGCAACAGCTGCCTCGCGATCTTTTAGCGCTGCCGCCAGCCACTTATAGTAAGCTTGATACAAAACACCTGTTGCCTTTTGGAGGTTTTATGCTTTCCTTTACTCAAGCCCTCAAAAGTGGTTGGGCGCGCCGCTACGAGGTTAGAGGCCGCTCCTGCCGCTCCGAATTCTGGTGGAATTTCTTAGCAGCGATCCTAATGATTATGCTAAGCGGTATGTTTGCCCGCTTGGGCGCAATTGGCGGACTGCTGGGTCTTGTCATCTATGTCGCTGCCATGTGGCTCCTCATTACCGTAGGTATTCGCCGCTTACACGACCGCGATATGGCCGGATGGTGGTTGCTGCTTAACCTCATTCCTACCTTAGGCTTTTTGGCCTTAGTGGTGCTCATGTCGCTAAAGGGCACGCCAGGTCTTAATCGCTTTGGTTATGAGCCATTAAGCTCAGGCTTTTATGACAACCTCTTCAGTGGCAATGCCCAGTGGCAGCAACAGCAGCAGTACCAACAGCCGCCTTACGGTCAGCAACAAAACGGGCAGCAAAATACTTTTGGCGCCTTTCCTCCAAATAACAGCGGCTCAGCACCAAAGCCAAGTAACGATGCCAACAATCCACAGCGCCGTCCTTAACGCAGGTGCTGGTGGTTGCTGCATCTGACAGCGCCCCAGAGCCTTGCTGTAAGTGATCACTCCCACTGTGGCATAACGCAAAGCCACACAACGGCCGCCGTAAAAGCGCTTTGGCGGCTGGTGGTGCAGGCACAGCAGTGTTTAGCCTCTCCTCTGCCGATAAATCCACCTTACTACTGAGGCAGATGCCTGCGTAGCTAACCAAAGACACCGTCTCATCTGATCCCGCCCTATCTTGCTCTTGTGTACCAACTAAAGCCCACCACTTGCTTGGCCGCTATATCTTGGCCCTTACTCCCTTGTACCGCGATAAACCTTAGTGCATCCAAGCTCAATCTTGGCCAAAATGCGGTAATATACGCCCGCAATTTTGGCAAATCTCCCTTCTCTCCCTTTAGCCCATGTGACTTTTGCTGCACCATTACCCAAAATAAGCTACTTTGCACCCAGCTCAAAAGCTGCCGAGCTTAAGTACGCCCGTGATTTCTCACCACCGCTGTCGCCACTCTGCGTTCATCCATAGCAGCTTGCGGCCCCTCTGCCGCAATTGACTCGGCACTGTGGTGGGTAGAGTTACAGGTGTACTGGCTCTGACCGCTGGAGACGCTTGCTTTGTAGTCTTTGTTACGCTTTACCCAGCCTGTGGAGGCAAGCATTGCTATCCACCCTTTTGTTTCCTACACAGAGGAGCGAGCGTGTTTGTTCGGCATTAGCAGCAACGTCACGGCTTCAAGCCGTAAGGCGTAGCCTCTCTATTGCTCATCTCTTAACATTCTTGTGAAGGAAACCAAATGCTTAGCTTCAAGCAGGCCATTATCACTTGTGTACGCGAAAAGCCGCTCAACATTAAGGACAGAGCCCCACGCTCAGAGTTCTGGTGGTTTATGCTCGCGCTCTTCATCGTGGGTATTATCGCCAACATTCTGGCTCTGATTCCGGTACTTGGCCTCATCATCTACATCGTCTACAGTATTGCCAGCCTTGTTCTGACCATCACTGTGAGTGTACGCCGCCTCCATGACCGCAACATGCGTGGTTGGTGGCTGGTAGCGCCATATGTTGTGGTTTTCTTGGGCGTTATCGTGGCTGTTGCTGGTGGTATTGCTAACTCGGAAGGATTAGCAGGCGCTGGCACCTTGATCGCTGGTATTGGCTGCTTAGGTTTTATTGCGTTGTTCGTGCTCTATTGCCTGCCAGGCACCAAGGGCCCAAACCGCTTTGGCCCTGACCCAATTGATACCATGGCACAATTTGCTCCACAAGGCATGGCTCCAATGCAGCCACAAGCTCCTTATGGTCAGCCTCAAGGTGGTGCTCCAATGCAGCCACAAGCTCCTTATGGTCAGCCTCAAGGCGGTGCCCCTATGCAGCCACAAGCTCCTTACGGCCAACCTCAGGGTGCTGCCCCTATGCAGCCTCAGCAGCCTATGGCTCCACAACAGCCAGCTGCTCCACAGCAGCCAAATAATGGCCAAAACCAGCAATAATCAGCTGTAGGCCGCGCATTGCAGATCTGCCGCAAACTCAAGGCAGAGCTGCATTGCCCATCTCCCCTTATTCCCTCCTTACCTCATCGCACTTTTCTTCCCTAATTGCCCCTTTCCTTGCCTAAAAAGCGCTAATTTCACGCAGCGCACAATTTTTTCGCCGCTCTCTTGCTAAACTGTCCCTTGTTTCACCTCTTTGCTGCTAAGCCCTTATTGCCGTCGTGACAGCGAGATAGCTGCACGGTAAGCACGCTGCTCTAAGGCTTAACGCTTTTCCTCCCAGTTTACTCTTTGTCATTAGGTACAGTTTCAGCCGTGTCCTCAGCTTCGCCCCTCTCTACTGCCAGCCGTACTGAGCCCTATCTCACGCTGCTGCGCATCGGCCTCAAAGACAAGAGCTTTCATTTCTATGGGCGCTTAAGCCGCCGCGACTTCTGGATCTTTTACGCCAGCACGCTGCTTTTTGTTGCAGTGAGTGTGCTCTTTTTGTGGGTGCCGGTAGTGGGATCGCTGATCATGGCCCTCTTGGTTATCTACTTGGTGTGGTGTCAGAGTAGTGCCATGGTGCGCCGTCTACACGATCGCAATTACTCGGGTAAGTGGGTCTTATTGCCCTTTGTGCTGCTGGTGTTGTACTTTGTAGCGCGCATGCCTCTGTATGCCCTGCATCCAGAGCAAGCTACATGGGCCTTAACTGCAATTGCCCTCTTAGGTGCTGGCAGCTATCTGCTATTACTGGTGCTCTGTGCGTTAGCGGGGCAAATGGGCAGCAATCGCTTTGGTACTGATCCTTTGGATAGTGCGACTCCGGCACAGGACTTCATTAATCCCGAGCATCTGGAGATGCCGGTTTATCTTGGTGATCCGTGGCGCAAGTTTAAGGATAAGCAGGCACGAGCGCAGGCTCGAGCCCAAGCTCAAGCGCAGAGTGCAGCAGAGCATCAAGTCTCTGCTTCAGCCCCTGCCGCAACATCAGACCCAAGCCCAGAGACACGAGCTGCAAATGCGGTTGCAGATGCTTCTGATGCTAACGCCGCCACTGCTGCAGCTTCTACCTCAAAGGAGCCGCCTCCACTGCCTTAAGCCCCCTATAATCACCACGCTCCCCAACACGAAAAACACTCCCTGCACTCGGCTCACTCTCACCACTGACACTACTCCCGTCAGTACCAGCTATCACGCTACTCCCAATACTTTTCTTTTGCGCTTTTTCTTAGGAGGACAGCAACGCCCCTGCACGTCTCACTAAGTGCAGAGACTATCGTTGCTGCAAGCTCATGCACGCCATTCTCGCCATCATTAAAACTTGCCTCAAAGACAAGCTCTTCCTTGCTGCTGGCCGCGCTGGTCGTATGGAGTTTTGGGTCTTTACCCTCTTTGCGATCCTCATTCGTATCATCATCCTGTTCCCACTCAACATGATTAGCCATGGTGCCATGCTGCTGGGTATGGTCTACGCCGTTATTAACTTCGTCATCTTTGTGGCCCACTACACCGCGCTCATTCGCCGCTTGCACGACACCAATCGCTCAGCAGTGCACGTGGCACCTGTCTTTATTGGTTTGCTGCTCATTGTCGGTGCGCTCTTCTCATCGATTCCAATGCTGGTGATGGCAGGAGAGGTACTGGCTGTAGGTGGCTTAATCTATGTGCTGGTTTTAGCGGTGCTGCCAAGCAATAAGGGTAGCAACAACTATGGCCCAGAGGCTCCAACCTACCGCTAAGCAGGCGCATGCAGCATGACAGATCTTTACGCTGCGCTATTGTTTTCGCCTTAGCTCTCTGTTCTCACTCCCACTAATCCTGCCTTTTTGCCCGCCAGTGCAGTTTTGCACTCAAAGCCCAGCCGCTACGCCTCTCCTTACAGGGCCTTTGCCCTGCTTCCCTCAAGGCTGTTGCTCTGCTCTGACACCTCACATCGCCCTCTATCCCAAGCAACATGCTGTGCAACATGCTGTCAACGGCGCCACCACATAGCCCTTACAACTGGCTTATCTTAGGAAAACACACCGCTAACGTCGCTCATGATGTCAGCATGGTTTTGCGCGTAATATCTACGCATTTTTACGCGCCAAACTCCTCGTTTTGGGCTGTTTTACCCCTTGATTTGCCTTGCGCCATACATTTCTGCTAGATTGCACCCTCTTACAATCTAAGGAAACTTGTATGCTCACAGGTATCATCGCCATTAGCTTGGGTACCATTCTCCAAGCTCTGACTTACTGCTTAGTAAAAGAAAGTGGCCGTAGTGGCCAGATGAGCACGCTGCGCATCTTAATGTGTGCCCATCTCATTATGGGCATCACCAGCTCGATTCCCTTTATCTACTTTAAGGTGTGGAACCTCCTCACGGTAGAGGTCGTGCTCTACGCCGCCGCTGTTAATATCACCTACCTTTTGGCGCAGTTTTTCATGTTTAGCGCCATCACCCACTCCGATCCCTCCATTTCCAGTCCTTACCTCATCCTCAAGCTGCCGCTGGTAGCGCTCCTCTCGATCATTATCTTTGGTGAGCACTTAACGCTGATTCAGGCCTTTGCCCTGTTTGGCATTGTGATCTTATCGCTGATCTACTCTAAGGCCGTGAAGATTAACTTTGGTGTGCTGCTCTTAGTGCTCAGCTCGGCCTTATGCTTTGCGTTGTGCGATGTCTTTGTGATGTACACCGCCCGTGCGCTGGACGTGACCAGTGCCGTGTGGCGCTCGGTCTTTACGGTGGTGAGCTGTGATGTGCAATACCTGCTCTTTGCTCCAGTGCTGCTGTTCATGCGCGACCGTCCACACCTCAAGCAATTTGCGTCGGTGCTACCACTTTCGATCAGCTGGCAATCGGGTGTGACCTTCACCATTATCGGCTTTAACATCGCGGGTGTGATTTCCAGCAACATCGTGCTCTCGATGCGTGCGCTGGTTGCGGTAGCGCTTACGGCAATGTTCTTTAGATGGCAGTTAAGTGGCGAGGGCCGCTTTAAGACAAAGAGCGCCGCCGCTCTGGGCATGTGCGCTTGTGTCGCGTTTTACTATAACTTTGCCTAATTCTAAAGACAGCGCTTAGCGCTCTCTTTAGTGTAACGTGAGGGCAAGCCCCTCCAGACTCTCAGTAGTCACTAAAGGCCACGTTGACAGCGTGGCCTTTTCACTGGAGCGCAGTCTTTTCCAACAGCAAGATGACACCATGAGCGCAGCCATCACGACGAATTGCCTGTTATGCTACAGAGCCTTTGGCAAGTAAGCTGGGGGCAAACACTCAGCACAGCCATCCTTGAGCTGGGCAGTTACTTTGACCGAGCTTTGGGGTTCTGGTCGATCGGAGGCGTATCTGCAATGCAAAGGGCGCCAAGCTCGAGCTGAGCCCAGCGCCCTATGGGGTGACTAATGAGCCAATGATAACGACACGATAGAAGCTGACCACTATATGGTACGGCCAATGCGCCGCTATAGTCTTAAGCTGTGCGCAGCACAGCAAGTGACTACTTCTTATCGAGCTGTTGTTTTACTGCCTTGTGGATTAAATAACCGCCGTAGATGAAAGCCAAAGTAGTGACCACTACGACAAAAAGGGCACCATAATTCATATTTCCTCCTTTCAGATACCAACCTAAGCAGCAATATGCACTGGGTTAAGGGCACAGTGGCAATGGTGTGTAAGAAACAAGGCGCTGTATTAGTAGAGCATTAGGAGGTACAGCGCCGCTATAGAGGGGAGGGAATGATGTACTATATCCCCTAGCGCCATGAAAGCGCTTGGCAAGCAAACTCAGTCTCGTGAAGACATCTTTATCAGTAAAAATAAGATCCCAAGAGCTGCGATCACGACTACGGAAAAGAACGAGCTAGCGACAATCTTCTCTAAAGATGACATAGAGGAGAAATCACTCCATAAGCAGGCTCCAACAGGGACAGCCAGTGTTGCCAAGAACATCAAAGTTTTCTCCAGCAGACCAAAGAGGCTTTTGTTGTCCTTCTTAGGGGCTTGCTCGATCTTCTGCGGCCCTTGTTCAGCATTAAGCTTAGCGCGCTCAGTCTTCAGCTTGGCGCGCTCGGTCTTAAGCTTAGCACGCTCAGTCTTCTGCTTTGCTCGCTCCGTCTTCAACTTGGCGCGTTCAGTCTTCAGCTGGTCATGTTCAGCCGTCTGAGGGGATTGCTCATCCTGCTGTGGATCTTGATCTGGTGTTTCAGACAAACTCCTACTCCTTTATTATACCGCCAACTCCACGCGCCGCTCGAAAAAAGTCGCTTACGCGGCCTGTAGCACGCCTTGTCCAGAGGGCAGAAAGTGCGTACATACTGGCGTTGCGGTATGTTTATGACAACGACTGACAGCGAAAGTGCTGTCAGCAGTGTGGTGCTCGGGCCAACCTCAAGTGTGTCCTCCTCTGTGGTGGTAGCACCGAGCTCAAGTACTGGGAGTGAGTGGAGAGAGTGGTAATCAAAGCGATAGCTGACCGTAAAGTTCAGGCGTCCCTCATCCTCGGCGTACTCCGGCATGGCGCCTAAGCCATGGCTGTAGTCGAGGTGTAATAAGAGACCGCTGTTGTAGTAATCGAGGGATAAGCCCGCCGACATGCCCGAATTCCCCTCAAAGTCCTTGTTATCCACGTGGGCCATGTCCACATGCGGCGTAATGGTGAAGGAGTGCTTAATCCATGGTTGAATCATGAGGCTGTGGGAGAGCACCGCACCGGCATCACCGGCTAAATCCGAGGCCTCATAAGCACTGAGGCCATATTGGCCACCGGCTAAGAACTGCTCCGAGCCATCTAAGGAGTTAGAGGCCAGCTGCACATCAAGCTCGCCTAAGTACGTCAGATGTGGATTCAGGCGTGAGCTAAAGGACAAGTTGCTGTTGGAGATGACGTAGTCACTTGGCTCGTACACTCCCCAGTCATCGTCAATGCCCAGATGACCTACCGTAAAGCGCTGCGTAAAGGCAAAGGTATGCTGCTGTTGCGCTCCTAAGCGCTGATAGCCATTGATCTCGGCATAACCACTGATGCTGTGCTTTTGGAACTTGAGGTCAAAAGCAGAGAACTCGTCGACCAGATCACGGTAGCGCACGCCCGCACGGAAGTTCACGGCAGTAAGCGGATCACGATAGATTGGCTCTTTGACATAGCCCTCTAAGGAGTAGGAGCTTCCCTGTGCGCCTAAATCGCGATACCAGCTACCCAGCTCGTAATCGCTGTAGCAGAAGTCCACACCCACAAC
>CASEBB010000109.1 GCA_949286015.1 uncultured Succinivibrionaceae bacterium
TGTTTGGAACGGTGCTGAGGTAGGATTGTATTCTTGTTCAGGACCCTCCCTATTAAAACGGGAGGAAGCCATGTGCGTAAGCACATGGAGACTTCACTGGCTGATTGCTATTGGCCCACGCTAAATCGTTTTGCTGTTGTTCTTCTGGGGTGAGCGTGGCGGCGGGTGGTAGTGGTTGCTCGAGAGTGGAGGTGATAGTTCTTACAGGAGGTGACGGGGTGTTGTTTGGGGCTGGTGATATCTGGCCGGAAGCAGAGCGCACCGCTGGAGACGAAGATAGAGCCATGCTAAATGCCTAAAAGGCTATGGTGCTAAGAGCACCAAGGGCGGATTGTTGCCTGAAGCCAGCGAGAGTGGCTGGTAGTGGCTTTGAGGCTGTTCGTTGTCAGTGCGGCTCAAAGCTATTTCTCTGGGGAAAGCTGAAAATAGAGCACTAATTGAGAGCACAGTGAGGAAAAGTACAATTGCTGTTTACAGGGATTGTAGCGCGGTGGGGGGAGAGTGTGGGCAGGAAATAAGTGCGGTAAGTCAAAAAAGGGAGAAAAGCACTGTTGCTGTGCAGAGGTAGGGGCGGAGGGCTTCTTTAGGGGGTAGCTTTAAGCTGGGTAGTTAGGGGCGGATCCCGTGACCATGCGTAAGCACTGTGAGGTGCAAACAAAAAGGCCATGCGCTTTTACCTAAAAGCACATGGCTCTTTGCGTAGTATGACCTCAGGAGTAGTTCCTCACCTCCACAGAGGTGTCAGCTACTCTTAGCGGATTACTGCTAAGACAGCTTGCAGCTATCCTTGAAGCCATTAATGCGGGCTAAAGCGCCCTTTGTCCCGCATTGAGGGCTGTCTACTAAGGCAGCTTGCTGAGATCGCGCACGCCGCCCTTGTCAGCAGATGCTGCTAACGAAGCGTAGGTCTTTAACGCAGTCGACACCACACGGTTGCGGCTCTCTGGCTTGTAAGCACGGCTGCCGCGAGATTCCATCTCTTGCATGCGGTCAGCAAGCTCGCTCTCGTCCACGTTTAAGGCAATCTCACGGTTAGGGATGTCGATCTTGATCATGTCACCATTGTGCACTAAGGCGATTAAGCCGCCATTAGCTGCCTCTGGCGAGACGTGACCAATCGATAAGCCCGAAGTACCACCGGAGAAACGACCATCAGTGATCAGCGCACAGGACTTGCCTAAGCCCATCGACTTTAAGTAAGAGGTTGGGTAAAGCATCTCTTGCATGCCAGGGCCGCCCTTTGGACCCTCGTAGCGGATCACGACCACATTACCAGCCTTGACCTTACCACCTAAGATGCCTTCCACTGCCTCTTCTTGCGACTCAAAGACCACAACAGGGCCAACAAACTTTAAAATCGAGCTGTCAACACCAGCGGTCTTCACAATGCAGCCGTCCTGAGCCACATTACCGTACAGCACCGCTAAGCCACCATCCTGACTAAAGGCGTGCTCCTTATCGCGGATGCAGCCATTAGCACGATCCTGATCAGCTTGCTCGTAGTAGGTCTCTTGCGAGAAAGGCTCAATGGTACGCACACCTGCAGGGGCCGCCAGATAGAACTTCTTGATGTTCTCATCTGCGGTAACATCGATGGCGTATTGGGCGATCTCCTCACCTAACGACTCTTGCAGCACGGTGCGCGCATCGGTGTGCAGCAGACCAGCCTTATCGAGCTCGTGGAGGATAGACATGATGCCACCAGCGCGGTGCACGTCCTCGATGTGGTAGTCAGGGGTAGATGGAGCCACCTTGCAGATATGTGGCACGTGACGGCTTAAGCGGTCGATGTCCTTCATGGTGAAGTCGACACCAGCCTCGCAGGCCACGGCTAATAAGTGCAGCACGGTGTTGGTGGAGCCGCCCATAGCGATGTCTAAGGACATAGCGTTCTCAAAGGCCGCCTTGGTGGCAATCGAGCGTGGCAGCACAGAGGCATCATCGTGCTCGTAGTAGCTCTTGGCCATCTTCACAATGCGCTCACCGGCTTGCAGGTATAAGTCCTTACGACGAGCGTGGGTGGCGACAATGGTGCCGTTGCCAGGCAGAGCCATACCTAAAGCTTCGGTTAAGCAGTTCATCGAGTTGGCGGTGAACATACCAGAGCACGAGCCGCAGGTTGGGCAAGCAACACTCTCAACAGCGTTAATTTCCTCATCGGAGGCCTTTGGATCGGCAGAGATGATCATCGCGTCGATCAGGTCTAATTTGTGGTGACCCTTTAAGACGCCAGCCTCCATTGGGCCGCCGGAGACGAAAATGGTAGGGATGTTGAGGCGCATCGCGGCCATCAGCATACCTGGGGTGACCTTATCGCAGTTGGAGATACACACTAAGGCATCAGCGCGATGGGCATTGACCATGTACTCGATGCTATCGGCAATGATGTCACGGCTTGGCAGCGAGTAGAGCATGCCCTCGTGGCCCATAGCGATACCGTCGTCAACAGCAATGGTGTTGAATTCCTTGGCGACACCACCGGCCTTTTCAATGGCAGAGGCGACGAGGCCGCCGATGTTCTTTAAATGCACGTGGCCTGGAACAAATTGCGTAAAGGAGTTGGCAATGGCAATGATTGGCTTGCCAAAGTCCTCATCCTTCATGCCCGTGGCCTTCCATAAGGCACGAGCACCAGCCATCTTTTTGGTCTCGTAAGTAATGCTTGAGCGGTATTTTGGCATCGTCGGATCCATTATCCGCAGAACTCACGGCTAACAGGTAGGTAGTGAGCAGGCTTAGGTTTTGGCGTTGCGGTGCTCTTGGGTGCTGTGACCGTGCTCTGTGGCGTTTGCGCTAAAAGGAAAAGGGGACAAAGAGAACAAAGAGGGATGCTTTGTTGTCTTTGTGAGGGGAAGCTGTGCGGGAGCAAGAAAAGAAAGGCCCCAAAGGTAGGGGCCTTTTCTTGAAACCGAAGTGGGGAGTTAACGCACGGCCTTAAGGTGCCTTAATGGCCATTAAGGGGCATTAAGGTTATCCCCGCAGGTGGTGCTCTTAGTCCTTAACAGGAGTGAGCCAGCCCCACTTGTCTTCGATCTTGCCCTGCACTAAGTCAAAGAAGGCCTCTTGCAGCTGCTTGGTGATTGGGCCACGCTTGCCCTCACCCACATCTAAGCCGTCGATCGAAGCGATTGGGGTGATCTCAGCAGCGGTACCAGTGAAGAAGGCCTCATCTGCTAAGTAGCACATCTCACGCTGCATCTTCTGCTCGTACACAGGAATGTGTAACACTTCCTTGGCTAAGGTGATCACGGCGTGACGAGTGATACCTGGGAGCAGGCCGTTGGTGAATGGGGCAGTGTATAAAGCGCCATCCTTCACAAAGAAGGCGTTCTCACCCGAACCCTCAGAGATAAAGCCGTCGGTGTCTAAGGCGATAGCCTCGGCATAACCGTTACGGGCAGCCTCATTAGAGATTAAGATCGAGCTTAAGTAGTTACCAGCAGCCTTAGCCTCAGTTGGGATGGTGTTAGGAGCTAAGCGGTTCCAGCTGGAAACGCACACTGGCACGCCCTTTTCGAGGCCGTCCTCACCTAAGTAGGCACCCCATGGCATAGCCGCCACCATGACCTCAGCCTTGGCACCATCTGGGATGTGCACGCCTAAGCCGATGTTGCCCATGAAGATTAATGGACGGATGTAGCCGGACTCTAAGCCGTTTTCAGAGATGATGTGACGGCAAGCAGCCTTGACTTCGTCCTTGGTAAAAGGAACTGGGAAGCGGTAGATACGAGCGCTGTTGAACAGACGGTCAATGTGCTCGTTTAAGCGGAAAACGCAAGGGCCCTTTGGAGTGTTGTAAGCACGAATACCCTCGAAGACGGCAGTACCATAGTGCAGAGCGTGGGACAGGACGTGCACTTGAGCGTCAGCGTAGTCCACCATCTTGCCGTTAAACCAAATGTACTTCGTAGGGGTGTTATTTAAACTCATTTCTTGAACTCCGATGATGCTTGCACTCACATGCCCTCGCCTAAAACTACAGGTGTAGAGAGAGGCACGCTCTTGACGTGCGGTGGGCACGTGCGCTCGGCGTGAGCATCGAAAAAATTAAGCCTGCGTTTATGCCTACAGTGTGTAGGGCAGCCCTGTGTTACTTGCCTCTTCATTGCGCCTGTGCGGAGCATGGCTTCGCGGCGCATGGCTTGAGGAAAGTACCGACCTGCCTAGGATTTCACTCACTTACTGGAAAGCTGACGTGAGGTGGCAGGGAGCGACAAGCCTCATAATAGCACTTGCCTGCCTCATAGGAGGTATAGCAGGAAAAAAGTCCCTCTATTTACAGGGGTAGACTTGCTTGTGGCGTGCAACTGTGGTGCATTTGCCGCTGGGGTACAGCGGTCTTGGCTGTCTTCAGCGCGGGTAACGCTCGCGACAATGCCACAAAGAGCAAGCCAAGCTACGCTTTAAGCTTGAGAAGCGCTCCGGTCTGCCTTACTACCGGCCACCGGCCTTTTGCGATGGCGTGCTTAAAGGCTACCTCTAAGCAAGGAGGCAATGTACGCAGAAAGTAAAAACAAAGAAAACGGGGGACGCTAAAGTCTTACTGTAAGTCTTACTGCTTCTGCGCAGCCTTCTTGGCGGCATCGGCGGCCTTTTCCTCTGGGGTTAGCATGTTGGCAAATATCGTGGCGAGGATAGGGCCCGAGATGTTGTGCCACACGGAGAAGATAGCCGAAGGTACAGCCGCAGCTGGGGTAAAGTGCGCCATGGCTAAGGCCACGCCTAAACCAGAGTTTTGCATGCCCACTTCCATGGAAATGGCCTTGCACTTTCTAAGATCCATCTTAAAGAGCTTGCCTAAGAAGAAGCCTAAAGCCAGACCTAAGCAGTTGTGTAAGACCACCACGGCAAAGATGAGCAGGCCGGTCTTAGCAATTTGATCACGGCTTACAGCCACCACTGCGATCACGATCAGCACAATGGCTACCACCGAAATAAGAGGCAGCACATCCACAGCGGCGCGCACATGCTTACCAAAGAAGCTGTTGATGATCACACCAGCTAAGATTGGCAGAATCACGATGTTGATGATGGAGAGGAACATGCCCCACGGATCGACCTCGACCCATTGGTTCGCAAAGAGGTAGATCAGCGCTGGCGTAACGACAGGAGCCATGATGGTGGTGCATGAGGAAATGGTGACCGACAGCGGCACATCACCACGGCCTAAGAAGGTCATTACGTTAGAGGCGGTACCACCTGGGCAGCAGCCGACGAGGATCACACCTACAGCTACCTCAGATGGTAATTGCAGTAACAAGCACAGGCCGTAGGCAAGGCCAGGCATAATCACGAACTGACCGGCGATACCAATGATCACGTCCTTAGGACGCTTGACGACTTCAGAGAAGTCCTTGGCCTTTAAGGTCAAGCCCATACCGAACATGACGATACCCAGCAGGATGCTGATGTACGGTGCTAAGAAAGTAAAAGCGGCAGGGACGTTGTAGGCAATGATAGCGGCGAGGATGACCCAAATGGCAAAGGTCTTTCCCAAAAAGGCGCCGAGTTTTGCCAAAGCTTGCATAAAGCCTCCACGGAAGCCATCTTACTTGCCAGTACCTGTGAGCGCAAAGATTAAAGTTCTGTGTTCTGGGCACAGGTACAGGCGTCTGTCTTACGTGCGCAAAGTAGGGCGCACGCTAAGCAGCTTATGTGAGCTGCGTTACCACCTGCAAGGGACGGTCTGCTGCGAGCCCTTGAGCACCACAGCGCCTCTCGCCATAAAGTAGGTGGAGATGGCTATTTAGTCTTGTCTCAAATGCCAAACGACCGCCTGAGTCTCATCGCTATGGGGTGGGGGCTTGGGGTCGGTGGCCGGTTGCTCAGTATTGGGCTGTCTCTGCTCTGCTTGGTGGCACCTCACGACCAGCAAGGATCACATGGACATCACTTTTTTGGTGCAGGTCTGCGCACTCTGCTTTTGGTAACAGACAGAGACAAAGCCTAAGGTCTAAGCTTGTTTGCATTGTAGATTTCTCCCAGAGAGGCAACACATGACGCCCTAAAATAATGCAGCAAAGGCAGAGGTTAAGTCATAAAAAGGTGCATTTGCCCTGTATTAGCGCAGAAAGGCGCTGTGTTTCTGGGGATTTGTGATTCTTTTTGGTGCACTAACGGTGTGACATGTGAGGGCAAAAGGTACGCACTAAGCGCTTTGCGGACGTGGGCAGGCTGGTTTGAGGGCGATGGTAGCAGCTGGCAGGAAAGGCTGTTTATCTGCTGAGGAGAGCGCTTGGAGGTGAGAAAAGAGGGTAAGCCCCAACCACGTCTTTGGTGCCAACTAAGAGTAACTGCGGCGGTAGCCATCACCACCACCACCACCACCTCTAAGGTGTGGGCATGATGCGTCCGAGCCGCTGGTTAGCACTAAGGGTATGGCGTTAAGTGCCAGTGCCCGCAGACGCTTGCGGACGGCAGCAGCAAGATGCATGGGCTTTGTGAGGCTACGCAGAGTAAGAGTAAGAGTAAGAGTAAAGGCCGCAGGCCCACCATCATCAGTAGCAGCATCACCTCACTTTTAATGGCAGCTGCTGCTCTGGGAGCCTTGCTACCATTCGTAGTAGCGGCGGTAGCCCTCGCTATCCTTAAAGGCTTTGAGGGGTACCTCCTGCTGAGTGCTGCTGCTTTGTCTTACGGCGTAGGTTGCTTTGCGGCCACAGGCGCCACGCGGCAGCGCTTAAACAGATCCAAGTTCTCATCGTACTCTTTGGCTTGCACCTGCATAAGGCTCAAGAGCGAGGAGAAGAGATAATCATGGGAATAGCCACCCATTAAGGAGTGCTTGCGCAGACACTCTTTGTCGATACCCATGTCTACAGCACTGGCGTCAGGCAGCCATAACTGCATTGGTACACGCGTTTGCTCCTTTGGCGCAAAGGCATAAGGTGCCGCATGCAGGTAGAGGTTATTTTCGCCCAGAGACTCACCATGATCCGAGATGTAAAGCAGCATCACGTCATTGGTGTCCATACGCTCCTCAAGGATGTTAATCACTTGGTAGATCACGTAGTCAGTGTAGGCAATGGTGTTGTCATAGGCGTTTATGACCTCCTGCACTGAGCAGTTCTCCACATCAGGGGAGTTGCAATCCGGCGTATAAATACGGAACTTATCCGGATAACGCTCATAGTAGCGCGGGCCATGCGAGCCAATCAGATGAAGCACAATGAGGCTGTCTGTGGTGACGTTTTGCGACAAGCTCTGGACAAAGCTCAGCATGATTTCGTCGTAGCACGTGTCGCCATTGCAATACTGTTTGTCTGTAGGGTCAATGTAGATATGGCGGACGCGATCGCACACGCCTTTACAGCCAGAGTCATTGTCGACCCACGTGATGTCGATGCCCGCTTTGTCGAGGACGTCTAACACGCCCTCACGGTTCTCGCCCTTTTTGTCGGAATACTGGTCACGGGTGAGATCAGAGAACATGCACGGTAAGGAGTAAGCGGTGTAGGTACCGCACGAGATGACATCGGCAAAGGTGATCATGTGCTCTTTGTCGGTGTACTGGTTCGTTGGTCGGTGGTAGCCCAGCGCCGAGAAGTTTTGCATGCGTGCCGTTTCACCCACGACAAGCACCGCAAGCTTTGGTTTGTCGGAGGTAGAGACGGCTTTAGCGTCATGGCCTAAAGCGACATAAGGGGTAGGCGTGGTGAAGTAATGGTGCTGGATGTAGCGGTAGAGCGCATAAACGTAGGAACAAGGCAGAATTTCCTTGTTCAGCGTCGGATTGTTGCGGCCAATGAAGGTGTATTGCTGGAAAAAGGGCATGATAAGCGCCACGCTCAGCACTAAGGTGCCCACCAACATGGCTACACGCTCTAGCATCGCTCGCAGCGGACGTGGGTAGTAGATCTTAATGCGCCACAGCACAATGGTCGGCAGCACGCCTAAGATGATAAAGGTCAGCACAGAGCTTACTGACAAATAGGACGTGGCCTCGGCGACATTGGTCTGGGCAAAGTTCGTCAGCATGTCGCGGTCAAAGATGATGCCGTAATTCCATGCGGCATAAGTGGCGGCAGCACAGGTCAGTAAGAGGGCGCTACCAGCGATTTTGAGGATGTAGGGCCACGAGAAGAGAATGGTGAAGATAGCCGTGAGCAGCGCCCAAATCGCAAACGGGACGCTGATGATAAAGACTATGGAGACGTCACTTGTGGAGATGATCTGTGCAAAGTGCCGCCACAACGGTGCATTGGACACAGTGGTAAAGAAGAGGCTTAAGACAGCCAGCACCAAGAGAAAGTGCACACGGGGCAAACGTGGCAAGTGTGGCAGCATAGAGGGATAGCTCCTAAAGTTGAGCGCAGAACACAGTAGTAAAGCAAGAGCAGCAGCAGCAACACGGGGCTCGTAAGAGCGCTGCTCTTTGCATAGATGCCTGTGGCAGCAATGCAGTCATTACGGGGAGAATGTAGTGAGCGCAAACATAGCAAGCTAAATGTAGCTACGTCTTAGGTGCGAGAAAGTGGTGCGGGCAGCATAGAGGATGGACGGATGTTGGCGCCAAGATAGGGGCAAAGTGCCTTGGCCTCTGGTAAGAGCTCTATACAGTAAGCATTTCAGCTGCAAGAGAGTGCAGGCAGGGTCATGTGGTGGTGTGGTTGAGGGGCAGTGCTGCTTGCAAATGACTATGGCGCGCGGAGCGTAGCAGCGCGGTCAAAATGCAGAGCAGCAAGGCAGGAATGCCTTATTGCAGGGATGCCTTGCTTTAAGGATTGAGGGATTGAGGGGCGGGCGCTGCCAAGGAAAAAGAGCGATGCAGTGCGGAGCAGTGCAGGGGGAATGAGTGATCGTAATAAATTACGGAAGAGGGGAGGTGTGAGGGCAAAGACACACCTCGAGATGAATGGTGCAGGTGAGTATAATCCTAACTGAGGACGGTGCACCATGATTACCCTCAAGCCCGTCATCTCTTAAGTCAGTCGTTCCTGTGCGGCGGGCTGCTCTAAGGTGCGCGCTTATTGCCAGAGATCGCGTGCGTTAAAGTCGCTATTGTCAGGAGGCAGCACGGTGTTCTCGCGCTCTACGGCCGGATCGATTGGCTGAGGGAAGCTCTCCATAAATGATAGAGGAATGGTCTTGAGATCCATGTGCTCGGCAAAGGCCTTTTGGTAGTAGCTGCGGCTGTTGTCGCGGATAGCCGTATAGTTAAAGAAGACCGTCTCAATAAAGTTGTTGGTAAAGCGCGGCATCTGGTTCTTATTGCGCGTCAAAAAACCGTAGAAATTGCCCGCTGGATCGACCACGGCTGGGGGGACACCACCAAACTCATTCCATGGGGATAGTGGCGAGATGTCGTTGCCATACTCGTAGGAACCATTCCACAGGCTAAAGTAACCGAGATTGGAGCCATAAGGGCCATCGCTATTCCAAATGGAGATGCGATACTGCGGATGGCAGTTGAGGCAGCCTAAGAACTGCAAGCGGTCGTAGTTGCCGTAGATGAGCAGTGGCGATTCACCGGCCTCAAAGATCTCTTTGATCTCTGCCTGCTCGACCTCAGGGTTAGGCGTGAGCTGAATGCGCATTAACTCCTCAGGCGATGGCTCTTTTGGGGTAGCAAAGCGCGGATCGAGCTGCTTTTCAAGGCGGTCACTGCCATAGACTGGCTTAGGCATGGTGTAAGACCATGCGCTGGCAGAAAAGCTCAGAGCAGCAAGGACTAAGAGGGAAGCAGAGCAGCGCTTAAGGCGTGGCCAGAGGCCAGTGGCGACCTGCGACGCAAGAGTACGGGAGAGTAGGGAAAAAGGCATAACGAGAGCTCCTTGTGCAGGCAAAGCTAGCGCTGCCACAACCTCAAGGTGGTGTCTACATGCTGACGCAAAGACGGCTGTGAACCTGTGCAGCTAAAAGCACGGTGGTAAGCTGCGGGAGAGGCATGCTCTGTCTTATTGCATCAGGGCTAAAGCAGTGTCAAGACAGCGTGACTTGACTTTTCTTGCCATAGTAATTGCAAAAAGCGCTTGCTAATCAGAACCATACAGCAAAGCTAAGGAAGTATGGTAGCAAGAAAAGGCGCAGGAGGCTGAAAGAAAGGGGCTAATCTGAGCGGTGTGGTGCTATGGCGGGCGCGGTGGCGTGTGGAGTGGAGAGCTACACAGGATCAGCGCGGGGGCGCGAGTAGAGGAGCTGGGAGCTGGGAGTGGAGAGTGGGGAGTGAGAGCAAAGACATGGGAGTGTATTGAATTACAGGAGTGGTGGCAGTGGCGCTCGCGCCACTGTCGCGCTCAGGAGCTTAGACCTGAGGGTAAGGCCAGATCCTCAGTGCTTTTGCCACCAAGTCCGCAGCACGTTGCTCCATCTCGGCAGGGCCCCAATGCTCATACTTGGCAATTTGCTGATTGAGCCGTAAAGGGCTGCTACCGAAACCATGCTCCATGGAGCGTTTTTCCGCAAAGGAGTTGTTGCTGTACTTGCTGTTGTAGGCCGTTAAGGTCAGGTTGGCTAAGCGATGGAGCCACGTCTTGTGGATCTTGTCAGCATCTGGGCCAAGTTCAGCGCGCCAGTCTTTACTCAGGTTTTGCGGCATGACGTGCTCCACTGAGTAAGCAGCATTCTGTTGCTCTAAGGCCTCGAAAATGGCGATCTGTTCGCGGCTCTCAGCATTTTCCAAGCGCTCCATCAGGTAAATCAGCGCCGCTGCACTTCGGGATTTGTTGGTGTAGAGATCACGAGTAAGCAAGGCTTGCTTAAACTCATCATCCTTCGGCATTTTGCTGCTGTTGTCGTTGGTGCCCATGACACGCATTAGGTTAGCGGTAAAGCTACCCTCAGGCACCAAGCCTGCTGTTTCAGACACGTTGCGACTCAGGCCTGCGAGCGATTGGAACAGCCGGTTAAGTCCATGGCTTGGCACCCCACAAACCCAACGTCGTATCAGGAAGGTCTCAATGATCTTCAGGGACGCCAATAACTCGTGGCCGCTAATCTGCTTTTGCTTATGCAGCATCATGCCCTGCATGATAAAAGGAGTGCGTACCGTGTACTTGAGGTACTTTAAGCGCCGTAAGCTTTGCTCAATCTCAGATTGCAAAGAGCTGCGCTCGGTTGAGCTCAGCTCAATATCGACATTGGCAGGCAGCTCGTAGCTGCAGTTTTGTATGCACGCAAAGAGCTCGGAGTAGGCCAGAAGATCCTTAAGGATATCAGTCTTGCTCAGACCGCTGGCTACTACGAAGTTCTTGAAGTTCACATACAAGACCTTCATGGACGGCGATTTGCCGAGCTTGATCGCCAGATAGTACTGGATAAATTCAGACGCTTGGTTCTTGCAGTTGTGCTCAATCGGCAGCCACCACTCGTGGTAATAGTGCTCGATTTCGTTTTGGTTAAACCCCATGAGGACGTAGTTGCGTACCTTATCGCCCTCGGACAGCTCAAGGCCTTTGGAGTTGAGCGACTCGAAGATCAGCTGGGCATCATCATAAGCGTCGAGCTTAATCTCGATAAAAAGCACGTTTTTGGTGATGCGGAACAGCTCTGATAGGGACAGGTTTTCCTCAGCACCAATCAACTTGTAGAGGTGGTTGTAGTTCTTGGTCAGCTGCGAGGTAGCAATGTATGCCTCGGGATTGCCCTCATACAGCTTGTCCATTGCCTCTTGGTCTTGCTTGGTGAGCTCAAAACGGTGGTGGCTGGAGCCATCCAAGGTCTCATTGGACTCGTCTTCCAGAATCCTGAGGCTGATGAGCTGACTCAGTTTGCTGAGCTTCTTTTTGAGCTCAGCATCAGCGGTAGCAGCATTGCTTTGTGAGCGCTCTTCCGCATGGCGAGACAAGGCCAGATAGAACAAGTACATGGTGGTGAGGCGCTGCTGACCATCAATGATGAGGTACCCTGAGTTGTCGCCCATCGTTTGCTGGCATACGATACTGCCAATGAAGTGGCTGGCTCTAGAGTTAGGGTCATGCTCATGCTGCTCATGAATTTGCACAATGTCATCGAACAAGATGCGGCACTGTTCCTCTGTCCACGAGTAAGGACGCTGGTAGCACGGAATGTAATAACGCGTCCCCACTGACATGAAGTCCAAGATGTTGTTCTCTGAACCCTTCACAAGGCCCCCCTAGAAAGTCCCATAAAGCGAGCAATTGGCACGAGCCACCACATAATCTGAAGAGCATCTTCTGCTGCAGTGTCACGTGTAAACAAGCGGTGCTATTTTAGCCCAAGTACAACGCTGCATGGCGGTTACACGCATGAAGAGGCTGAAGCCTTTGCTGAGAGCACACTGTGGCAGTCATTGCTCCGGCAGCGCAGATGGTGGTGGGACGCTTTAGGTTAGGTAGGGTGGTTAGTGCAGGTAGGAGACAGGTAAGAGGTAGAGAGTAAGGCCCACCGTGATGCAAGTGACTACAAGCGGGCCTTGCCCTCAAAGATCATGAGGTGCTCTAACAGGTGCTCTCTTACATGATGCTGGCATCAAGGGTTAGCGGAACACCTTGCGCCGACGCTTGCAGCGGTACATGTTGTGGTCGGCGATCTTGATCAGATCATGCAGCGAATCAGCATTGCGCGCTTTAGTGCTACGCACAAAACCCAGTGAAAAGCCTAAGTCTGGCTTAATCTTGAGCAAAGTTTCCTTTGTCAGAAGCTTGAGCTCGCGATAAATCTTGCCAATGGTCTCGCGTGAGCCTGTGGTGGTATCAATCAGCACAAACTCATCTCCGCCCATGCGGACAATGATGCCCTGTGGGACAAACCTATCCCTGACCTGTCGTAAAGAGTTAGCAAAGCTGATGATGGCCTCATCGCCCTCAGGGCTGTCAACTTAAGGGCCGCATTGTTAAGTCATTTGACCTAACTTTAAGCGGCCGACTTGGTGCCACGAAGCACGTCACTCAGAAGCCCCAGCATCTTTGGAACATTACCTTCTGTACGCAGATCAGCAATGCTGCATGGAGTAGTG
>CASEBB010000110.1 GCA_949286015.1 uncultured Succinivibrionaceae bacterium
GTTTGGAACGGTGCTGAGGTAGGATTGTATTCTTGTTCAGGACCCTCCCTATTAAAACGGGAGGAAGCCATGTGCGTAAGCACATGGAGACTTCACGGCAGATACGTGTCGTCACCACTTTTGTTTGCAGAGGACAAAGCATATGTATAGAAAGTTTACTAGGGGGGGGGGGTAGAGCTATGTGATGCTCTCCGTTCCCTTGTTTATGCGCTTTTTACTAGTGGTAAGGTACGGGTTACTGCGCATAGCAAGGAGCAAGTTACAGCAAGTGGGGTGCTGGTGGCGCTCAAGACGGGAGCAGGGGTAGCACTTTGGCCTGTGGCTATCTCCAAGACCATGGCCGTCGTTGGTTTTGCTGGGATGAACCAACGGGGGTAAGCCATGGCCGAGCAACAGCAAGAACAGCAAGCACAACAACAGCTGCAGCAAAACGCCCAAGGCAAGCCACCGTACAAGATCCTGTGGTACTCCGTGCCCGCCTTACACGACAACAGTAATGGCGCCGCCATCCACAGCAAGATCATGATTGAGGCGCTCGCCGCACGGGGCATGGAAGTTAAGGTGCTCAATGCCTTAGTAGCAGATGACCTAAGCGGTCTTGAGATCTTCGAGCGTATCAGCAAGCTCATTGAGCAAAAGCAGCGCGAGCAGCATCCTGAGCTTGAGGGCAAACCGCTGCCTGATAAGACCTTTCTGCAATTTATAGATAATAAGGTCGAGTACTTTGTGGTGAAGACCCGTGGCCACCTCTCCAAAGATGTCACGACAAACGATCAGCACCTCATCTTCGACTTGTTTGTGCAGCTTTTAGAGAAGTTTCAGCCCGATGTGGTAATGGGCTATAGCGGTGATTTCGCGTCGGCCTATGCCCGTCTAGAGGCACAAACGCGGGGTATTCCTTGCGTGTATGCCCTCCATAATGGCTTACACCGCTCCTTTTCCTTCCCTGACTGTGATTTGGTGTTCTCCCCTTCAGAGGCTACAGCAAAGATGTACCGCGATGAGGACGGTACTGACGTCAAGGCTGTAGGCCAGTTCATTGACCGCGCAAAGGTCACTGTGCCGCCAGCAGAGCGTAAGCCAAGCTACATTACGCTCATTAACCCTACACCAGAAAAGGGCCTTGCGATCTTTGTTAAGCTGGCGCAGGTCTTTGCTAAGCGCCATCCGGAGCAAAAGTTCTTGGTGGTAAAGAGTGTGGGCAACTATCAGGCTTTCCTTGCCAAGCTGCACTACAAGGACGGCACGCCTTTCTTGCGTGTCGGTTACAAGAACCCAGTGAGTATGATCGATGTTGCTGAGCACACCGATGATGTACGTCAGGTCTATGCCCTGACCAAAGTGCTGGTAACACCATCGGTGTGGCATGAGAGCTGGGGTTGTGTGGCTACCGAGGCGGTGTTTAACAACATCCCTGTTCTCTCCAGTAAAAGTGGTGGCCTGTCTGAGGCCATTCGTGAGGGTGGTGTCTTGCTCGATGCGCCACAGAGCACGCAAGCTGACTTCTTCTGCGTGCCGTCTACCAAGGAGATCATGCCGTGGGTTGAGGCCTTAGAGCAGATGTTAAGCGAGGACTGGACGGAGCGCTGTGCACAGGCCAGTGCTTACAACGACTTAGAGCAGAGCCTCGAGCGCCTCATGGTCTATTTGCAGCCTATTTTGGAAAAGGGACAGCAGCACAAGCACCCCTTGACCTCGTCCTTCTGCTACTCAGATAAGGCTATGGCGCGTCGCTGTGCGCAGTATGAGGCGAAGCAAGCCAAGGCGGCACAGGCCGAGACGGCAGCGCAAAGTGATACCGCAGCTGCGGCTCAGCAGTAAAGAGTGGCAGTAGCCTTAGCTGTAGCGTGTGTATCCCCAAAAGCAAATCCCAAAGGATGTAACTGCCTACCATCAGGTGTTTTACCCTAGAGAGTAGGGCTTTGCTGAGGCGCTACTCTCGAGATGAGGCGCCGTTAGGCGCTTTTAGGTTACCTAAGCTGTAGCAGTAGTGGCCGCGCTACAGACAAAAGATCCACTGTCCTTAAGAGCTGACGGTGCTAAAGGTACGCAAGCGTGCTGCAACGGAGGAGAGGTGCAAGCTCACCTGCACCTGTCATCTCGAGGTGGGGGCGTTACCCACACTAAACCTTGCAGCTGCCACTGAGGCGCTCACTGGGGACGCAGAATTCCTGTGCCCTGCAACCTCAAGGGTTAAGGCGCTCTTAGTGGTGGGCATGTGTGCTTACCTGAGGAGAATCATCACGTGAGAGTCACCCTGAGGGTAGGGTAGGGACATAACCTCGCACCGCCGCGCGGCACGAAAACTCAGGGCGCCAGAGCACCACCACCACCACCATCACCATCCTTTAGCCATCATGGTGGTAAAAGCGCGCTGCGCTGAAGCTGTAAGCGAGGGAGACGTCACGGCCGTCCCCGTCGCCACTGCCGCCATTTACCGCATCAGCAGCAAGAGCACTTTGTCGGTAGGGTTGAGACCGATTGCAGAGATGGCGGCGCTTACGGCCAACAGGCGTGCTGCAGCCTAAGAGAGATTCATTCTCACCTGTAGCATGCAGCTCGCGGTTTGGAGCGTACCCGCACTAAAGCTTGCAGCCGTCACTTAAGCGAGCAGTCCTTTCCTGTCTTTAGGTCACAGGCAGACCTGCACAGACGTGGTATTGGCAGCTACGTGTAGCGAAAAAGCTCACATCTTGTGATAGGCTTTGTGGTAACTGAGGGTAGGTGCTTTTGTGGGTATCCTGCCTTTTGCGTCTCCACTATCGGGGAGTAGCCTATGGCCGATCGTGATTTTGCTTCACCGCTGTTTCCACCAGAGACCGCTTCCACTTCATCCCATCCAACCACTTCCACCACTCCTGACACTTCCTCTAATTCCTCCATCCCTGCCACTCCTGCCACTCCTGACACTCCACCGCACCAACCTGTCTTATCAGCTGATGCGGTAAGCAGCACACCTGACACAGCAGCGCCTGCAGCAAAGGCATCGGCCTCTGCTGCACCAGACGCGGCGCCGGAATCTCAAGGCGTTGCTTCTGCCAGTGCGCCCCAAGCTGCAGCCACAAACGCGTGGCAGACAGCTCCACAGTATCAGGGGCAGTCCTATCCCGAGCAGACGCCACTGAGTCACGCTCCGCAAGGTCAAGCAGCTCCAAATGCTCCATGGCCACAGGGCACAGCAGCACCAGCCTATAACCAGAGCAATAACTCCTATTGGCAGACACAGTCAGCAGCTGCTGCACATCCGTCTTCTGCCGCTACCGCCGCAAATGCTGCTGCCATGACGGCGGCTGGCTATAGCGGCCAAGGTGGATCTTTTGGTGGTGGCGGTAACGGCGGTAATGGCAATTACGGTGGTGCCACCGCAGGGGCGGGCGCTGCTAAAGGCCGCTCGCTCAGTACTCTCAAGGAAAATGTGGCCATGCACATCATGATGGTGGCCCTCATTTCCTTACTGCTCTTAATCCCTGCGCTCTTCTTTTCTTGGGTGCTCGATGACCGTAAGAGCAATGAGTATTACGCCATTGAATCCATGGTAAGCGCATGGGGTGGTGAGCAGACTCTCATGGATCCTGAGCTTATCATCACTACTGTTAAGTCCCAAGGCATGGAGATCGATGGCGATTACGGCGGGGTTAGGGAGAATCTCAAGTACCAAAAGATGGATGTGGCGCCGCTGCAAGCCCGCAGCCTCATCACCATCAATAATGAAAAGCGCTATCGCGGTAATTACGAGGCCTCTTTGTACATGCTCGACGTGGTGCAGGAGGCACGCTTTGATCTTACAGATACGATTAATAGCCTCATGAGTCGCCAAGGCGTTACCGATGTGCTCGAAGATGAGATGCTGCTGAGCTTCTCGATTGCTGATACCAAGGGCATCAGTGAGGTGAAGAGCATTCGTATCAATAATCGTGAGTTTGTGCCGGAGCCAGACAGTGATAAGAATGGCTTTGTGGTGCGCCTCAACTACCGCCAGATTGCCGCTATCCGTAATGGTGAGGACTTAAACGCCTTACTCACACCAGAGCAACAGGCCGAGCAAGCTGCCTTGTACGCGGCGCGAGTGAATGAGCAAGCTGCCCATTGGTATGACGATGACGATGATTATGATGACGATGTGCCTGCCTTAAGCAATAGCTTTGATGCTGAGGCCGAAGCGGCTAATGCTGATAGCGATACGGTAGCGAGCGTAAACCGTAAGCTGCAGGATGCCAACACGCCAGATGCGCTTGCTGGTACCCAAGCGTATACCGCCAGCGCTAATGGTGACCACTCGGCCCCAAGCTTAGGCTTAGGTTTACAGGAGGGGGAGCAGGCCTTACCTGGTATCTTAGTGGTAGAGGCGCACTTCTTAGTGCGAGGCTCGCAATCCTTAAGCTATAAGCCACTGGCGCAAGTAAGTGAGCTGCGCTTAGAGGGATCAGGTGTAGTACCGTCCTTTGCTGGTGACTTCTTACCACGCGAGCGCGAGGTGGATACCACGGCCTTAACCTTTAGTGCCTCGTACTACCAAAACAACTTATCCACAGGCCATGCTGCTTTTAGTGAGAGCACCTCAAGCTACTCACTGTACGATGGCTTTGAGATTGGCTTAAGTGATACCTCGGAGTCGTATGTCTTAATTGAGCGCCTCACCAAATACGTGCTGCTCTTTATTGCCATGACCTTTGTGTCGGTGTTGGCCTTTGAGCTTATTTCCCAGCATATGGTGTCGCTGGTGCAGTACGTGGTCATTGGTGCAGCGCTGATTCTGTTCTATATGGTGTTGCTGTCGCTGAGCGAGCATGTCTCCTTTACGCTGTCGTATGTGGTGGCGGCGCTGCTTATGAGTACCATGATTGGCCTCTACCTCAAGGCAGTCTTTGCCTCTAAGCGTAATGCGATCTGTGTCACGGCCCTGCTCCTTGCGATGTATGCGGTGCTCTTTGCCATTGTGCATATCGAGGCGTATGCGTTGCTCGTAGGCACCATTCTCTTGGTGATCATGCTGGGTATCATCATGTTTGTGACCCGCAAGCTCAACACGCAGTCTAACCAGCTGTAAAAGCAGCATCAGCAGTGTTGCCACCGGTTCTTTATCTTAATCACGGGATGCACTAAAAAGGTGTGACCTAATTTGGTTCATCTGTTGAACAAAATGGTCACGATCCCTGATAGACACATGAAACAAAGAACCTGCCACCTCTGAGATCAGTAGTGCCCTTGACCTGTGCCAGTGCCTGCCAGCGTGCAGGCGCTGGAGCACGGTGTGATCTTGATGGGGATAATGAGTCCCATGAGTACACTTAAGGGGGCTCTTAGAGGTGGTAACACTGTTGGTAGGGTTTGGTAGGGGTAGGAATGAGTGATCGCAAACTAACGGCTGCAGGAGTGAGGGCGGGCAACAGCCTACACCTCGAGATAAATGGTGCAGGTGAGCCTGAGCTGATATAACCTCAAAGCGCCTGACGGCGCCTTATCTCGAGAGTAGCGCCTGAGCAAACACCTAATCTCAGGGCAAAGCACCTGCTTGTAGGCAGTGACATCCTTTGAGATTTGCTTTTTGGGATACTCAACCTGAGATTAACGAAGATGGGGTACGCATGGTTGCCGTAAATTCCGTCATCGCTTAAGTCAGTCGTTTCCTGAAGAGGCTCACCTCCAGATGATTAACAGTGCATTCTCCACTGGCAGCAGAAACTCCCAGAGCTCCTTGACGCCATCAAGGGCTGAAGTTCGCGGATATGGTGATGGGTAAAGGGCAGGGGCGGGCGCTGGAAACAGCGCTGTAAGCATAAGGGAGAGGGGCACACTGGCGTAGTCGAGAGAAAACGCTCGACCTGTGTGGTCGACTACCCCATAGAGGCAGTCGGTTGCTCATAACCATAACCACCACAACTGTCATCGGGCTTTAGCTCTGTTTACGCCTCGGATAAGGCGAAATGACCCCAGAGAGCTGGCGCTTAATGGCCGTGATCACGTCAAGAGCTGCTTAGCGTCGTGGTTTTGCACATGTTGCACCGCCCCATGATGCAGGGGTGCACACCATCACAGAAAAAGGCTATAATTTGCTGTTCACATAGCTGGGGTGGCGTTAGCCCCTTGCCAGCATCACCACTGATTTTTTGCGAGATTTGAGAGCGGGCCTGGCGGCCTGAAAGGTTCCAAATGCCATTTTATGAGTACCGCTGCTCCCATTGCGGACATACGTTAACTAAGCTCCAGAGCATCAATGCTCCGGCCTTAACTACTTGCCCTGAGTGCCATCAAGATACCCTCGTGAAGCTCATCTCTGCCAGCAGCTGCGAGTTAAAGGGTGTGGGTGTCTTTGGTAGCTCCAAGCATCCTTTTGCCAGTGAAAAGCCATCCCCCGCTACTCCCGCCGCCCCAGCCTCCTCTGCCTGCGCTTCTTGTCCGCACGCAACTCAGGCCAGCTAGTTCCTTAGCTTGCCTGCATCCCATGCTGTCTCTTGTTTTTGTTAGCGCCCGCCGCAGCTTACCTGCACTTTTGTAGTCTTAGGGTTCTTACTTGCTGGCGGTACGGCCTTACCTGTTCTTAGTGACAGGCAGACTTTGCCTGTAAAGGCCTAAGGCACGACTGACTTCAGAGCTGACGGAATTAGGGCACTACGCAGAGATAGAGCTACCACACTACTCTTAGGTGGCTAACATGAAACGCTACAATCACGGCTCATGTGCTTGCCTCAAGGTAAGAAGTTACGTTGTGGTATCCACCAAACTCTGAGTAGAGCTGGAATTAGGGTAAGCAGGCGCGCCCCAGCTTAAGATAGGTGCCAGCTTGCCAGCACCATTTATCTCGAGGTGTGGCATGTTGCCAGCACTACCCCCAGAAGCCGTCACTGAGGAGACTACTCAGTCCCACGCTCACAAGTTGAAGCTCAATTAGGTAACCTAAAAGCGCCTGACGGCGTCTTATCTCGAGAGTAGCGCCTCAGCAAACGCACTCTCAGGGTAAAACACCTGCTTGTAGGCAGTTACCTCCTTTGAGATTTGCTTTTTGGGATACTCACAGCTCACAGTCGCTCACCGTGCTTCTCTACCCCGTTAGAAGGCACTACACGCCACAGCGTAGAGCTACAGAGAGCCGATAAGAGTAGAGCTGAGCAGCGAAGAGCAGCATGATCGCATCCCGTTTTTTCAAAAGGCTTTAGACCAATGTCAATGCGCACGCATTACTGTGATCAAGTCGGTTTGCACGAAGAGGGGCAAACCGTTACCCTATGCGGCTGGGTCAGCAAACGCCGCGATTTAGGTGGCCTCATTTTTATCGATCTGCGTGATCGTAGTGGCTTAGTGCAAGTGGTGTTTGAGCCAGACGTCAAAGACGTGCACGAAACTGCCTCCACCTTACGTAATGAGTTCTGCATTAAGGTCGTAGGCACGGTCAGAAAGCGCCCAGAGTCGCAGGTTAACTCTAACCTCAAGTCGGGTGCGATTGAGGTGTATGCCTCTGCCTTAGAGATCCTCAATAAGTCCGCCGTGCTGCCTTTAGATTTCAATCAGGACAACACCGAGGAGCAGCGCTTACGCTATCGCTACCTCGACTTACGTCGTCCTGAGATCGCACGCAACTTCTTAAAGCGCCATGCGCTGACCCGCTGCGTGCGTGCCTTCTTAGATGAGCATGGCTTTATCGACGTCGAGACACCAATGCTGACCAAGGCCACCCCAGAGGGTGCCCGCGATTATCTGGTGCCATCGCGTATTCACCACGGTAAGTTCTACGCTCTGCCACAATCCCCACAGCTGTTTAAGCAGCTTCTCATGGTGGCGGGCTTTGATCGCTACTACCAGATCACCAAGTGCTTCCGTGATGAGGACTTGCGTGCTGACCGTCAGCCAGAGTTTACCCAGATCGATATCGAAACCTCATTTATGAGCTCGCAAGATGTGCGTGACTTAATGGAGGAGATGATGGTCGGTCTCTTTAAGCAAGAGGCGGACTACGATTTAGGTAAGCTGCCAGTGTTAACGTGGACTGAGGCGATGGAGCGCTTTGGCTCTGATAAGCCTGATCTGCGTATCGACTTTGAGCTGCATTCTTTAGATGCGCTCGTCAAGGACACCGAGTTTAAGGTTTTAGCTGATCCTGCTAATGACCCTACTTGCAAGGTGGTGGGCTTTGCCCTGCCAGGTGGCGCTAAGCTGAGCCGCAAGCACATTGATGGCTACACTGACTTTGTGAAGAAGTTAGGTGCTGGTGGCTTGATGTATATCAAGGTCAATGAGCTGGCCAAGGGTGCTGAGGGCTTACAATCTTCCTTTGCCAAGCACGTCACCCCAGAGCTCTTAGTCAATGTGGCACAGGAGTGCGGCGCTAAGGACGGTGATATCGTCTTTATTGGCTGCGGCAAGACGGTAAAGTGCCAGACCTTTATGGGCGCCTTACGCTGCCAGACCGCACGTGACCACGACTTAGTGGGCCCAGGCTACAAGGCCTTATGGGTGATCGACTTCCCAATGTTTGAGATGACAGAGGAAGCCGGTTTAACCGCGATGCACCACCCATTTACGGCACCATCGAAGGTGACTCCAGAGCAGCTGATTGCCGATCCAATGAGCGTCTTTGCTGATGCTTATGACATGGTAATTAATGGCTACGAAGTGGGCGGTGGCTCGGTACGTATTCACAATGAGGACATGCAAAAGGCCGTGTTTAAGGTCTTAGGCATTTCAGATGAGGAAGCCCGCATGAAGTTTGGCTTCTTACTGGATGCGCTGTCCTTTGGTGCACCTCCTCATGCTGGTCTGGCCTTTGGCTTAGACCGTCTCACCATGCTCTTTACGCACACGGAGAATATCCGTGACGTGATCGCTTTCCCTAAGACTACGGCGGCTGCGTGCTTAATGACGGAGGCACCAAACGTGGCTTCGCCAGAAGCCTTGCAAGAGCTGGCCATTGCCATTACCGATTTCGAGAAATAGGAGTTATTTATGTCAGGTCACTCCAAGTGGGCCAATATCCGCTTCCGTAAAGCTGCCCAAGATGCCAAGCGCGGTAAGATTTTCACCAAGTTAATCCGTGAGATCACCACTGCTGCCCGTTTAGGTGGTGGCGATGAGAGCTCGAATCCACGCTTACGTTCGGCGGTGATTTCTGCTTTAGCGCAGAACATGACTCGTGACACCATTAAGCGCGCTATTGAGCGTGGCGTTGGTGGTGGTGAGGGCGCTGATTTAGAGTCCATCACCTATGAGGGTTATGGTGCTGGTGGTGTGGCGGTGATGGTCGAGTGCATGACCGACAACCGCAACCGTACTGCCTCTGACGTGCGTCACGGCTTCTCCAAGTTTGGTGGCAACTTAGGCACCAATGGTTCGGTGGCATACCTCTTCACCAAGAAGGGTGTGATCAACTTTGTGCCAGACGATGATGGCAAGATGCCAATCGACGAGGAGACCGCTATGGACATCGGCCTTGAGGCTGGTGCTGACGACGTGGTGGTTAACGACGATGGCTCCGTGGATATCTACACCACTCCAGAGGCCTTTGCTGATGTGGTCGACGCCTTTAACGCTAAGGGCTTCACCCCATCGAATGCTCAGGTGACCATGACGGCCTCGACTGAGACCGCGCTGGATGCTGATGCGGCAGTGAAGTTCATGCGCATGATCGACTACTTAGAGGATCTCGATGATGTGCAAGAGGTTTATCACAACGCCAACATCCCAGATGATGTGGAGCTGGACTAAACCGCAGCTGCACTAAGGCCTCAGGTGCTGAAGTCACCCTGAGGCAAGGAGAACCCCACGTGATGTAGTGGCCGTGTTTGGCTGCTGTGTCATGTGGGGTTTTTGCTTGTGGCGGCCAAACAAGTGATAGTTGAGTATCCCCAAAAGCGAAGCTCACAGGAGGTAACTGCCTACAATCAGGGGTTTTACCCTGAGAGTAGGAGTTTGCTCAGGCGCTACTCTCGAGATCTCGAGATAAGGCGCCGTCAGGCGCTTTTAGGTTACCTCCAGTGATAGCAAGGTAAAGCAAGGACGAGCAAGGGACGGCCGTAAAGTGCAGCACCTTACACCGCCAAGGTAGAGCAAGGACAAAGACCAGACCAAGACCAAGAGTTCGGGGACATGCTCTCAGGGTACAAACACTCAAGAGCCAAAAGCCAAGAGCTAAAGCCAAGAGCGGGGTGCTGGTCGTATTTACTCCGCGCCGAGGTTGCTGCGACGCTACTCTCAAGATAAGGCGCCGTTAGGTGTCGGTAGCAGCGTGGTAAAGAGCTCTGCGGCTGTGCTGTGAGGCGCCCTGCTGTCAGGTGGTAATGCGAGCTTGATTGTAAGTGCGTACAATAGAAAGGAGCGGTGGTGGCAGCACTGAGATCACGCTGAGGTAAGGATTGACTGACTTAAGAGCTGACGGCCTTTAGGGTAAGCAGGGTGCACCGTCCGCAGATAGGATGAGACTCACTTGCACCATTCATCTCGAGGAACGAGGTGTAACCCTGCCATCACACACCATCTGCCGTCACTTATGAGATCCCTCATTCCTAAGTTAACACTACCCCGTTGCGGCCCCAACTCACTGGCATTAAAGATGGCGTCATCGTGTGCCGTTTCTACATGGCACTTTACTGGCAAGTAGTAGAGGCTATATGCTTTAGCTGGTAGCGCTGCTAGGCTTTTGCTCGCTTCGCCTTGCTTCCACCGGTTGTCGTCTTTTCACAAGGTTTTGCCCTATGGCTTATAAAATTCTGTGGTACTCCATTCCAAGCTTGCTCGACACCAGCAGCGGTGCCGCAATCCGCTGCCGCTTGATGCTCTCCAAGCTGCAAGAGCGCGGCATTGAGGTCAAGATCCTCACCGCTTCTGTGGCCGACGACCCAAAGGGCTTTAAAGAAACCTACGACCAGCTGAAGGGCGTAATGCTACAGCAGCTGGCTGAAGCTAAGGCCGCCGAGACTGACAAGGAAAAAGCCGCGCGTCTCGTCCCTAATGACTACGTGAAGTTCCATATCAACAATATGGAGTACTGCATGGTGCTTACGGACAACTTAGACACCGATAAGATCACTGCTGAGGAGCAAAATAGAATCTACAGCCACTTTATCGGCATGCTGGAGGGCTTCCAGCCTGATGTCGTGATGGGCTATAGCGGCGATCTGTTCTCGGTGTCTTTACGCCGTGAGGCGCAAGCTCGTGGTTTCCAAGTCGTGTATGCACTGTGCAATGGTAGCCACTTAAGCTACAGCTTCGCTGACTGTGACATGGTGTTTACCACCTCCAAGGCCACGCAAAAGCTCTACAAAGACAAGGCGAACATCAATGTAGAGACGGTGGGCAACTTTATTGAACCGAGCATGGCCTTAGCTAAGCCAGAAGACCGCAATCCTTACTACGTCACCCTGATTAACCCAATTCCAGCAAAGGGTATCGCGATCTTTATCAAGCTG
Organism: uncultured Succinivibrionaceae bacterium; assembly: GCA_949286015.1. Taxonomy (GTDB): domain Bacteria; phylum Pseudomonadota; class Gammaproteobacteria; order Enterobacterales; family Succinivibrionaceae; genus Anaerobiospirillum. The sequence continues at coordinate 11,397 of CASEBB010000110.1, forward strand.
ATCTTAGCGTATTACGCGCGTCACCCTGACAGCAAGCAGCAGTTCTTAATCGTGAAGAGCCGTGGCAACTTTGCTAGCATCATGCACAACCTGCATGATGCCAATGGCGCGCTGCTCTTAGGTGGTACCTCGGAGGCCGGTAACAATGAGGCCGCACGTGAGCTGGAGATCCTGCAGGCGCTGCCAATGATCGACCTTGCGGAGCACACCCGCAACATCGCTGAGGTGTATGCCCTAACCAAGGTCTTAGTGGCGCCATCTCTGTGGCATGAGAGCTGGGGCCGTGTCGCGACGGAGGCGACCTTAAACGGCATCCCAGTGTTGGCAACGGACAATGGCGGTTTACCTGAGGCTATGGGCGGCGCGGGTGTCGGTGGTTTAGTCCTGCCTATTCCTAAGAGCTGTGAAAAGGACTTCTACTGCCTGCCAACTGATGAGGAGATCGCTCCATGGGTGGATGCCTTAGAGCGCCTCTTAGAGGAAGACTGGTCAGAGCGTTGTCAGCAGGCAGCGGAGATTAACTCCATTGATAAGAGCGTGGATCGCCTCTACAACATCCTGCTGCCATACTTAAAGAAGGGCAATGCGAACAAGAAGCCATTTGGCCCTAACAGCGCGTACCATAATGCGCCTTTCCTTGCCGAGCACGCGCGACAGGTTAAGGAGACCTTCCTCAAGGCCCAAGCAGAGGCGAAGCAGAATGGTGGTGTGCCGACCTTTAAGGTGGCTGCTGAGACCGATGGTAGTAACGCCGGTGGCGGTGCTTTAGGTGGTGACACCGCTATGCAGGCCGCTGTGCAATCTACAGTGCAGTCCACTGTGCAGCCTACTGTGGTTGCGCCACAGGCACCACGTGCGGCTACAACGTTACAGGTGCAACGTCCGCAGAACACGCATGGCCGTGGGCATAACAACAAAAAGAAGAACAAGAAGCGCCGCTAAGCGCGGATAAGAGCTGCTGAGCCGCAGCCGCAAGCGCGGCTAACGCGGCTCAGCGCAGCGCCTGCCGCGACGGCAATACGCGCCGGAGAGCACAAAGCCTTACCCCAGTGGTAGGGCTTTGTTGTTTCTGGGGGAGGTGATGAAAGGCGTGGTTGTGTGGAGAGTGAGGGCTGCTCGTAGGGTTCCGTGGTTGCCGTTGAGGAACGAATGACTTAAGAGATGACTGGCTTTATGGTAATCAGGTTGCACCGTCCTCAGGTAGTAGGAGACTCACCAGCCCCATTTATCTCGAGGTGTGTATTTGCCAGCACGCATCACTTCTTCCGTCACCTATGAGATCACTCCTTCCTTAAAGAGAAGAGAGGTAGGGGCACCGCCATTAGAAGTTAACGGCCATACCTACGAACCTAAAGTGGGGCGATAAAGCGCTGCGCCCGATAAAAGCATCCCTCACAGCTGCTGCCACTACCCCCAACAGAGAAAACACACCGCAGCTTACCACCACGTATCCTCTTGGTTTTTTGACGCGGAGGCGCCCAGCAGCGTGTTGGGTGAGGGCCCGTTTTTAGCTTGGTTAAGTCCCTTGTGTTATCTTGCTGTCAGTCAGAAACGACTGACTGAAGAGATGACGGTATTTAAGGTAAGCAGGCGTGGCTCCGCTGAAGATAGGGGCAGGATCGTCTGCACCATTCATCTCGAGGTAGGGAATGTTGCCCTACCGCATCCCCGCCTTATCATTGCTGAGATAAATCATTCCTGACAGTGAAGTAGGCGCCCTTTTCCCTTTGGCTTAGTTGGTTTGGTGGTAGAAAAAGCTATGCAGCATGCCCATCGCTCTGGTCATAATTTACTAAAGCGCAGCGCTGCTGTTGCCACAGCTACTGCTGCTACTACTGCTACCTCACGTGCCTCTGCTCTGTCTTCTAGAGGCCAGCACCGCCGTCAGCGTGCTTCGTTAGCGCGTGCGCAAGCACAGCGCTCTCAGGGCGTAAGCCGTACCAGTGCGAAGGCTAACCGGCAGACCGTGGTGTCCTTTGCGCCTGCGAGCGGATCCCGCCCTTTAGGGGAGCGTGACTCTATTACCGCCCGTATGCGTGCTGCACAGCAGCGCCTTCGTCAGCGGGGCTTAGCCATTCCTGAGGGTGATATCGGTGCCAATACCCCTGAGAGTCGCCAGCGTGCGTGGCAGCAGGGTGCAGGAATGGGCGCCAGCTTAGGTGCCTCCCGCCTCCAACAGAGCAATAGCTTACCTTTTCCTAAGCAGCACATCATTGCAGCGGTGCTCTTACTGGTGCTGGCTATCATCATCGAGCTGGTAGGCTTTAACAGCAATACCATCTTCTTTTCCTCAGCGCGCTATACCGAGCAAGCCATTCCTCTGCCGCAGATTGCGCAGCTGCAGCGCTCAGGTGTGATCATCAATGCCCAGAGCCCGACCTTAAACCTCACTGGCATCAATCAAGACGTGCGCACGCTTACCTTGCATGCGGCTATGGGGCCGCGCACCTTAGTGCGGGGTACGGTCAGTATCAGTGATGAGTCCCAGCAAGCGCAGGTCTATCCTCTTACCTCCTTTGCGATGACTACTGATGGCGGTAGTGGCAGTAAGGTAATTATCAACATTCCCGCGCGAGGCAAGGTGCACGATTTAGTCGTGACCTTTGCTCGCCAGCGCTTGCAATCGGGCTTCTTACTTACAGATGTGACCATTAACCAGCGTCCACCTCTTAATGCCTCTTTCTTACGTGTCATCTTGCTCTGGGCAGCGGCGAGCTTAATTTACGCCTTAGGCTTTAGTGCCATTAGACAGCATAAGATCGTAGTTGAGGGCGCTTGGTATAAGGGCCTCAATCGCAGCATTCTGCTCTTACAGTTAATACTTGCAGTGCTGTTCTTTGCTTTGATGCGACCACAGGTCGCTACCGTTACTGGCTGGCAGAGCCCAAGCTTAGGTACTGTGCTTTACACTACCCCTGATAAGAGCCTCTTAATCGATATTACCCAGAGACAGGATCAGCGCTTAGAGTTTGATCCTTACGTGCAGCAGCTACATGCGCTCTTACGGGGCGAAGTGGCGCTGCTCTTTACTCCTGACCCACGCTTAGAACAGCTCAGTAACGTCTACGATCCATCCTTACGTGCCAGCACGCAGGTGCAGTACCTGTGGGATCGCGCTTACTATCAGGGTACATACTACAGTGCAGCGGGATGGACGCCATTGCTCAGCATTTATCTACCAGTGTACCTGCTGACTGGTAAGGCCCCTAGCATGGCCTTAGCGCTCTTTATTGCTGAGGTTTACGCCTTACTGGCTTTGTATGTGGTGAGCAATCGCTTGCTGCGGGTGCTGACCATGCGCTGTAACCCCCTGCTCTTTGTGGTGGCGAAATTAGCCTTCTTTGCTTCCTGTCACTTACTGCTCTTGTTTCTGGCCTTTAAGTACCAGAGCCTCATGGCTTTAACCGGCATTGCCTTTTGGGCCTTTGCTATTGCCTGTATGCTCTCGTTAGCACGCTTTGTCTCCGGCCGCTATCCTGGTGATGATAACGTCGAGCGCTTGCGGGTACAAAAAGCACGCGTGGAAGCCGCAGAGAAGTCGCGTCGTACTGGCCATCACGTCTTACCTAACCTCAATGCCCCAGAGGAGCCCGTGGTATTAGAGAAGTGGCATGCCCTGGGGCGGGCGCTGCAAGAGAAGATCTTCCTCCAGCCATGGTGGTGGTGCCTCGAAATGATCTTTGGCGCTATTGCCGTAGTATTGGTGCTCAATGCCTTACCGAGCATCTTCCTACCAACGCTGGCCTTAGTGGTGCCGATGTTTGTGCTCTTTTGGTTAAGCCCCGCCTCTAGTAAGGATAAGGCTGTAGCCTCAGTAGCCTTTTGGCTGCCATGTGCCATTGGCTTGGGCTTGACGCTGTGGGCTAATTACAGCCGCTTTGGCTCGGTGCTGGAGTTTGGTAGCTCCTTACTCTTAGGTGGTCACGATAACTTGCATGCGACCTTACCGACTAATTTAGGCTCATGGCAGGTACTGCTGTTTGCGCTCTTGGGACAGGACTTTGTCTTAAGTGGCTCGTTCCCTTTTGTTGACGTGGTAAATGGTGTTGTCGGCAACTTACCGGCTGCGCCACACTTTGGCTTGCTGAGTGTGCCGCTGCTGTGGGTATTACCGGTAGTGGTGATTTTAGTACGCCGCTTACGCCGCGTCATGGCACAGCATCAAGCATGGCAGGAGGCACTGGCGGCGGGGCGTAGTGTGAAGGCACCAGCCTTTAGTGCGCCACAGCTGTTGCTCTTACAGAGCATTACGCTGAGCTTTGTGCTCTGGGTGGTGCTGGTACCGCTCTCACAGCTGTTTGCCATGGCGCAGTTTGGTTTAGAGCTGCGCTTTATGGTGGGCAGTAGTGCGGTCTTGGGTTTAATGGCCTTTATTGCGGTGATGCTGCTGTCGTGCTCTGATCCGGCAGGTGAGCGCTCTGATGCGAGTATGCATCGCGGTGTGGTCTATGTGAGCTTAGTGCTGGTGTGCGTGGTATCGCTGCTCTTGTGCTTCTTTATGAGCTTTAGTGAGAGCATCAGCTTGCTAGCGACCATTAACCCTGAGTTCTATCTCAAGTTGCAGGCGTTGTTTGATCCGCTGGCTTTGGCTCATATTTAGGCGCTATTCTGCGTTTGGGGAAGAGGGCACCAACGTTACTCCGATGTTGGTCACGCCAAAAGCAGCACACGGGCATTCCTGCTTGAGCGCAGGGAGCTGCTGCTTTTTGGTATCCACCGCACGCTGAGGAGAGTCCATCTTGAGAATGGGGACGGTGGAGCACCAGCTTATCTTGAATCTCAGCATAGAGCATGCGCTCAGCACTGCTTATGGTAACAGCAAAAACCTGAGGTTTATCGGCGTTATCTATAAGATAAGGCTGTTGCTGTCCTGCGATTCATTACTGATTCGATGTGCTTGCGTGCTGATTAGGTATAACAGCGTGCAAGCTCATCGTCCCTGATGTGGGCTTAAGGCTGTACCTTCAAGGTAAGATCATGGTCAATAGTGACTGTGAGGTGAGCGGGGATAGTGTAGTGTGACTCAAGCTGATAAACACTGGGGTTATTGCCCTTGAAACAGCCTACCTCGTAGGTAAAACGTGAGCTCAAAGTGGCGACTGGTGCGGACGCGTGCCGCATACACGCGAACCTAATAGTGACCAGCTAACTTAGAGCGTCATTACCGCTGCTATCAAGGTGATGAAGATGTGCAAAACCAGCTTGTAAGCGCTCGAGCTTAAATTGTAGCAACGATCCTCAAGTGGCATTGACGCACACCACAAGCACTATAAATCCATGGTGGGCTTAAGTTCGCTGGTATGGGCACAAAGCTCTATCAGAGGTAACACCGAGGGTGTCTGGCTATCTGGCGTGGGTCTTATGGTGCCCCTACCCCTTAGTGTTTCGCCTTTAAACTCTACTACGCAGGGCTCGTCTCGGCAGTCTGGTTGGCAGAGGCATTATCATCATCATCACCACCCTCATCACCAGAGGTGGTAGCCACAGCTACACTCTCCTCGCGCGCCACATGCTCTTTAGGGATAATCTGCGTAACTGTAGAGTGCACCTCCGCCCCTTTAAGCAAAGTAATGATTTCACTGCCCTCACTTAAGTCCGCCGCTGCCACGCTGTGCTTACCATCAAGGGTGGTCAGCGACCAGCCGTGATCTAACTGGTAAAAGGGATTGAGCTGTAAGAGCTTGCTATAGAGCAGGGTCTCTTTTGTCTGCATCTGCCGCAGCTGTGGCTGTAAGTGCTGCTCGTAGTTAAGCTGCAAAGCTTGGTAGTTTTGCTGCCATGTGCGCTGCGCCCGTGCTAAGTGCTGGGACATAGCTTCCTGTAAACGCTGCTCAAGTTTAGAGCAGTTGGTGCTCGCCGTATGCACCCTATTTTGCAGCGTGGCGTAGCGTAAGAGTAAGCGTTGCTGGAGTTGCGCTAAGCGCTGCGCAGCCGTTTCTAGAGCTTTAACGTTTTGTAAGGATTGCACGGCGGCACTGAGGCGCTGCTCGTAGCTATCTAAGCGCGAGGTAAAGCGCTCAAGGGAGCGCATGCTATTATCCGAGAACGCATGCTGTAGCAAGAGCTTTTCTTGATTGGAGATGGTCTCAAAAGCATGCTGCAGTTGCCAGTGCATGGCCTGCTCTAAGCTCTGCGTCAGAGCATCTAAAGCACTCTTTCGATGCTGGAGCAGCTGTGGCTGTAAGTGCTGCTCGTAGTTAAGCTGCAAAGCTTGGTAGTTTTGTTGCCAAGAGCGCTGTGCCCATGCTAGATGCTGGGACATAGCCTCCTGTAAACGCTGCTCAAGGTTAGAGCAGGTGTTGCTCGCCGTATGCTCCTTATTTTGCAGCGTAGAGTAGCCTAAGAGTAAGCGCTGCTGAGCGCTCAAGGGAGCGCATGCTATTAAACCAGCGCTGGTTAGCAGTATTGATGCGATCCGAGAACGCATGCTGCAGCAAGAGCTTTTCTTGATTGGAGATGGTCTCATGCGCATGCTGCAGGTGCCGCTGCATAGCCTGCTCTAAGCTCTGCGTCAGAGCATGTAAAGCACTCTTTCGATGCTGGAGCAGCTGTGGCTGTAAGTGCTGCTCGTAGTTAAGCTGCAAAGCTTGGTAGTTTTGCTGCCATGAGTGCAGCGCCCTTGCTAAATGCTGAGCCATAGCCTCCTGTAAACGCTGCTCAAGGTTAGAGCAGGTGTTGCTCGCCGTATGCTCCTTATTTTGCAGCGTAGAGTAGCCTAAGAGTAAGCGCTGCTGAGTATTGATGCGATCCGAGAACGCATGCTGCAGCAAGATCTTTTCTTGATTGGAGATGGTCTCACGCGCATGCTGCAGGTGCCAGTGCATGTCCTGCTCTAAGCGCTGCGTCAGAGCATCTAAAGCACTTTCGCGACTCTGAAGCTGCCACAGTACAGGGGAGCGCTCCAAGCTGCGCCACAACTGGTCACACTTTAAGCTTAAGTTATCAACTAAACTCAGCAGGGCATTGGTAGCACGGGTAGTGGCCTGATTGAGATATGCGAGGATATCATCACGGGTAATAGGGGTGACGGCAATAGCGGCTGCCGTAGGAGTACTGACGCGCATATCAGCAGCGCGATCGCAAATGGGGCTGTTCTTATCGTGACCGACGGCGGATATGATAGGCACAGGGGAGCGTGCCACCATACGGGCTACGTTTTCATCGTAAAAGCAGAGTAGGTCTTCAAAGGAACCACCGCCACGGGTAAGGACGACGACATCAATGCCCCATGCAGCGGCGTGCTGATAGACAAAGTTGAGGCTAGAGCAGATAGACAGTGGCGCCTCTGCACCCTGTACCGTGGTCTCAAACAGGATAATCTCTAACAGCGGATTACGGGTAGTGGCGTTGTAGATGAAATCGTCACGGGCCATGCCCTGTAAAGAGGTCACCACGGCCACACACTGGATGATACGTGGTAGCGGACGCTGTCTGGCAAATAAGCCCTCTTGCTCCAACTTGAGCTCTAAGAGGCGCAGCTGCTCCATTAACAGGCCCTGACCTGCCTGTTCCATGCGGTCGACCAGCAGGGTAAAGCTACCCTTCTTGTTATAGAGCGAAGCGGAACCAGCCACTAAGACTTGTTGGCCAATCTCAGGTTTAAAGCTGAGTTTGCAAGCCTTATTCTGGAACATGAGGCACTGAACGCTGCTGGTTTTATCCTTGAGCGTAAAGTAGAGGTGATTGTGAGGATTGATTGTGGAGATCTCGCCTTTGATGAGCACAGGGCCTAAGTTGTGGAGGAACTGATTGATGCTATGCACAAAGATCGAGACGGTCAGCGCCTCTTGCTCGTGGGCTACCAATGAGTTGGGATGCACGTACTGTTGCAGAACAGACGCTGTAGTAGAGGCAGGTACCATGTACTGCGCCTGAGCAGGCATGGGTTCGGGCATATTTTGCGGGGCACGCAGGTTTTGCGGAGCCTGCTTGTTGGTCATAGAGGATGCTTGCTGGTAAGAGGCAGCATCACGCTTATATGGAATGTATGGTGATGGATTTGATGGATACGCAGGCACGTAGCTATCCCCTCTAAACAAAGCAAGCAATATATGCTAACTGTACTGGCGCGCAAATGCGGTGAGTAAGCGGCTAAACCTTATACTCAGTATAGCCCAAATGGCTACCGCCAAAGATGATGAGCGCCAAGCACACGGTGACGTCACAACTACAAAGCCAGAGCCTGACCACAAAGCACGCCCAACTGTTGGTGCGCGCTTAGGAATGAGTGCTCTAATAAATGACGTAAGAGGTGATGAGTGATGGCAAGGCAACGCATTGCACACCTCGAGATGAATGATGCAGGTGAGTCTAATCCTACCTTAGGTCGGTGCACCATGATTACCATAAATCACGTCATCTATTAAGTCAGTTGTTCCATAGTGGCTGGGGAAGCTCGTGGGGCGGGCGCTGTTAGCGCGTAAGCAGCGCACAAACTGATTGAGGTGAGCTCTGTGCTCACGTCGCAAGTACTGCTGCTGGTGATAGTAGGGCAGCACATACAGGGCTAAGGTTGCTGGCCCTGAGATTGGGAAAGCTCAGCGCTGTTTTGGTCTCAACACAACACTGCGCCTGCAACAAGGGTAGCAATGACCTCGCGCCCCCAAACAAAAAGGGCGCACTACCTTAAGGCGGTGCACCCTTGTCTTTTAGTCTTTAGATAGCGTGTGCTGAGCACAGGATCTCTTAGTGCGAGGTGATTTGGTTGTGGCAAGCAGCATTAAGCATGGCTCTGCTAAGGCTCAGCAGTGGTGGGCACTCTCGGTGGTGTGAGCTACCCCACCTTGGCAAGTACTGACTTAAGCAATGACGTAACTTGGGGCGAGCCTTTAGATGGCTGCTCAGTCCTTGGTGCTGTCAGAATCTGTGTCTTTATCAGGGTCGCTGTTTGGGCCCCTACTCTTGTAGTACTGCTCCAAAAATTCTTTTAAGGTGGTGCTGTCTGGGTTGATGCCAGCCTCAGCTAATAGGGCCTTAGCCTCAGCTATATCGTTTGGCTCCGTACTCTTGTTGCTCTTTGTAAACCATGCATGTAAGAGGCTGCGGGCTGTGGGATTATCACTCAAAATGTCTATAAATTCGCGTTTTGGATCCAATAGCGCGATGATCTGAGCAAACTGCTCTCTTACGGGGTCTCTGTCAGGAGCGATGCCAGTTTCAGCTAAGCTCGCTTTAGCTTCGTTGCGTGGATCTGTACGCTTGTAGGCCTGATCCAACATTTCTTTGTAGGGGGAGAATGGGGCGCTGTCAGCCTTAGCTTTGCTGTGTGGATACCTACTCTTGTAGGCCTGGTCCCACAGGTTTTGTGCTCTGGTGCGAGCTTGCGGCGCCCGTTTAGTTTTATCCTTAGGGGTAACGTCGTTGTCGTCGTTACTGTTTGGCTTCATTAACTCTCCTTGAGATTACAGGATGTCAAGCGCTACGCATGGTGGCTACGTCAAGAAGCCGCAGCTTTAGAGCTACTGTCACGCTACAGCGTGGGCAGCAGTGCCATACGCAGCCGTTTAGTGAAAAGCAGACAGTACTCTGGGTAGAGATGCTGTCTGGCGTAAAAGGGAGCCGCACCTCGACTCTGAGCTTAGCCCAGTGCTTAGCGCCGCTCCCTTGTGGTGGTACCTACAGCCAGCAGAGGAAGCACATACTATGAAGAGCAGTGAGCTTTCCCCGCTGGCTGTAGGCTGAGCAAAGGTTACTTTGCTCAGCGTCAGGTCTTAAGACCGTTAGGTCTTAGAAGACGTAACGGGCATTGGCGTTGACACCAAACTCGTCAGTGTTGGACGAGCCAGTGTAGTTGACGCCTAAGCCTAAGCTGAAGTTGCCAGTCTTAGCACCCACACCTAAGGTAGCGCCGTAGGTGAAGTTATCTAAGACCTCAGTGGAGGTAGCAGTAGTGGCGTTCTCAATACCGGCCCAAGAGACGTCACCATCAAAGGAGTCGTCACCAAAGTTGCCGGTTAAGGTCACGTCAAAGGCAGGCTTCACCGTCCACGAACCAGCAGTGATCTCCTTAGCCACAGTGACACCTACTGGGACAGAGAACACGTCGATGCTGTCAGCAGCAAAGTGAGCGTAGACTTGCTCACCGTCGACATCGTAGTCGTCGATATCAATGGTGCTGTAGCGTAAGCCAGCATGTGGCGTGACATACAGACCATTGAAGTCAAACTCGTACTTGCCAGTGACACCAAAGCTTAAGTTGGTGCTGTCAAGCGAAGCACCGACCGTATCAAAGCTGCCTAAGGTAGCCTCGACATCGTTGTCCACGGCGGTGTAGGAGATATCACCCACCACGCTGAACTGACCCATGGTGTAGCCAGCGTAGAGACCAAAGCCGTAGTAGTCGAAGTCATTAGAGGCTTGGCTACCAGCACCCTGACCATCAGCATCACCGGAGCCGATGTTGAACATGGCACCCACGCGTAAGCCGTTGCTTAAGGTGTAATCAGCACCTAAGGCCACGCCGTAG
>CASEBB010000111.1 GCA_949286015.1 uncultured Succinivibrionaceae bacterium
TGTTTGGAACGGTGCTGAGGTAGGATTGTATTCTTGTTCAGGACCCTCCCTATTAAAACGGGAGGAAGCCATGTGCGTAAGCACATGGAGACTTCACTTAGCTTGTTATGCAGTGCGCTCTGGAACGATGCTGCATTGCGCGAGCACGTACTGCTCTTGGGGTACGACAGCGCCTGCGGTGCCGTATCTCGAGGTAAAAGGGATGAGCTCTGGGACGGTGCTGCATACCGCGAGCAAGTGCTTCTCTTAGGGTATGACCGCACCTACGGCGCTTTATCTCGAGGTGACAGATATGGGCTCTGGGACGGTGCTGCATCACGCTTGCACGTGCTGCTCTTGGGGTAAACAAACTACTGCAAAGCATCATCTCAAAGGGTGGCCGCCAGCCCTCAACCCTTTTACTATCTTGAGAGCTCTTTGCCCCACCGCGCACTTGGCGCTACAATTCTCTGTAATTATGACCAGCTCAAACGCCTTAAAAGTGCTTCTTCAAACTCCTGCGCTCTGGGTGCAGGCTTTCTCACTGCGAACCAATCATGGCCAGAACTAAATCTGCGCTTAGCAGGACACCTCAACCACCAAAGGCTAAGCACCCCCTCACCGACACCTTTGACGATCTCACTGAGTACGCACCCGACCTCGCTAACCGTACCAAAGACTTAATGGCTCTCAAAAGCGAGGAAATCCGTGCCGTCCTTAACGCCGAGCTCGACAAAACACCTTTTGCTGGTCGTGTCTTTGATCCGCAAATCGGCCTTGATAACGACGACACTACATTAAGCGACCACGAGCCCCTTAAGGTCAAACTCAAGTCGCAAGGCGAGAGCGTCGTCATCGACCACCGTGATGCCACCGTGATCGTGCAAGAGTACATGAGCGGCTATAGCCAAGTTGTCAGTGAGCTGATCAACGCTAGTGGCTCGCGCGTGGAAATCGAGCAGCGCCTCACCCTCTTTATCCGTGAGTATCGCGGTATGATCATGAATCAGTACCGTGATCTCTTCTATATCATGCTCGAATGTGCGCCGCGTGTGCTCCTTATCATGCTGCGCTTTGACTTCTTTCGTGACCTCTTTATCACGGCGCACGACCTTGTAAAAGAGCTCGACCTGCACCGCATCCTGCGTGAGGCTAATGCCAATTACGATGCCTTAGTCAGGGCCTACGAGCTCGACAACCGTGCCCGCATCTTAAAGCGCCAGAAATTGGGCAAAACTGCCAAGTACATGAAGACCACAGAGGATGTGGCCCGTTACGAGCGCTTAGCCTATTACTACCGCTTAAAAAACAGCAACATGCGCATCCCTAACGCCCTCTTACAGGCGTTAGCCGCCGATGAGCAAGCGCTGCTTAAAGAGCAAAAGCACTTAGAGGAGCTCGATCGCCAGCGCCTTGCTGATGCTCTTAAGGGTGAATACAACGGCGAAGTGGATGAAGAGGGCCTGCCAGTACTCTCAGAAGAGCTCGTCAACCTGCGTAAGCACTTGCAATCCTACAAAGGCATTTCGCGCCTTGCGGCCATGCGCGCAGAGGCCATTGCCAACGATCCCTCGCTTGATGATGCTCCAGAATCAGCAGACGACGCTGCCTACGAAGGTGAAGCGCCAGCGCCAGCACATACTGCTAAGGCGAAGCCAAAGGCAAAAGCCACCGGCAAAAAGGCCGCTGCTTCTGCTTCTAACTCTAGCGCTGCAAAGACCACCAAGCGCAAAACCACTAAAGGCAAAGCCAAAGCGCCAGAGGAGCAAGTGGTACAAGGCGATCTGGGCATCAGCGCTGAACCAGAGAGCCTTGAGGAAGAGGAGCAACAACCTCTCGGTGACCTCAGCTGGGATGACTTTGAGCAGCTGACCAAAGAAGAGCCAGAGATCAAGCCAGAGCCAATTAGCCTGCGTAAGCACCGCACCATGGATGATAAGGCCATTCCACGTCCGCTGGGCCAGCGCAACCTCAGCTCCAATTACATGGTGCTCAGTGACCTTGCTCAGACCACTACTGATGGCCCACTTGATGTGCGCAACATCCGCTATGACGTCCCTATAGGCCTCGGTCGTCGGGTACTGCGTCCACAGACTTTTGAGGTACGCCGCCAAATCGACTCCATCTCCGCCTATATGGAGAGCGATCGCCGTCTCATGCTCTCAGCGCTGCGGGTGCTGTGCTCTAATCAAGCGAAAATGCAGGCTCTCTTTGGGGACAACCTCAAGCGCTTTAACATCACCGATAAGCAGTTTTGCGATCGCTGGATGCACCTTGAGCCACAGGATCAGCCATGCCTCGTGCTCTTTGTCGGTGAGCTGATTGAGCTGCGTAGTCACTATACCCGCCGCTTTGTGTATGACCACAAGCAGCTCAACCTGCAAATGATGATCTTAAACGGCCTAGACTTTCGCTTAAACAGCCTCGACAACGCCCCAGCGGTTCGAGAGCTGCCACGGGAGAAGCGGCGGAAGCTAGTGGCTCTGGCGAAAAAGCGCTTAGCGCAGCGGGCTGACTCCTACAAGGGTCTCAACCTCTTTGCCGATGACGGTGAGGAGCTGAGCGACGAGCAGAACTCGTTCTTTTTGGGCATGGATAACAATGCCCAAACGCTGTTCCCAGAGACAGAGATCCGCCCTAACATCCAAAAGCTCTCTAACCTCAGTCCTTTTGCCTTGATTTACGTCAAGCTCTAAGGGCGTCGCTACTCCACTCCACATCACTCCTCTTCCACTCCCCGCACTCCCCTCACCACCAGCCCAAGAGAGGTCACAACGCCTCTCTGGGGCTTATCCCCACCTAAATCGCTACGCCTAAAGAGCTCTTACCAGAGGCGTTTCCGCAAAAGCAAAGCCCACAGGAGCTCACTGCCTACAGGCAGGGGTTTTACCCTGATAGGCGGTGTTTGCTGTGGCGCGGCTCTCGCTCTCGAGATAAAGGCGCTGTCAGGAGCTTGCGGCGCTTGCGGTTACCTCCTCTTCATCTTGAGACGACCTGCTCATTTGATGGTGAGCAGCAGCGGTCGCAAACGCTCCCACCTCCAATTCACAACCACCACCAAGGGCCAAGCCGTAGCGTAGCACGCACCTGACGGCGCCAGAGCTACCTTAGCCTTTTCAGGTAGTGCTTTTTACCTTAGCACTCGCTAAAGAAGTCCAGCACCTCTTGCACGGTGTGCACATGCCTAAGCGGCGGCAGCGACTTTAAGAACTCGTCCTTATAGTGCATGTTTGCAAGGCGGGGATCCATAATCACTACCGCGCCCCGATCGGACTCTTTACGAATCAAGCGGCCCACGCCCTGACGCAGCGTAATCACCGCCTCAGGTAAAGACACCTGCGCAAAGAAGTTGCGATTTAAGCTCGCATAGCGTCCCTTGCGGGCCTTTTGCAGCGGCTCGGAGTCCGACTTAAACGGCAGCTTGTCAATCACCACTAAAGACAGCGCCTTGCCAGGGACATCCACACCTTCCCAAAACGAGTTGGTGCCCACCAAAATCGCCCTGCCATTCTGCCTAAACTGCTGCAGCAAGGTGTTGTTATCACTCTTGCTCCGATCCTGCACCAGCACTAAGCGCTCCCGATCAAACTTCTGATGCAGGATTTCAGCTGCTTGCTTGAGCGCGCTATTACTGGTCGTCAAGAAGAACACACCACCAGGCGTATTTCTAATGAGCTCCTCAATCTTAGCAATGCCTTTCTTGATGCGATCCTTATCCCGAGTGTCTGGGAAGGTGCTGGAGTACATGAGGCAGGCCTGATGGTAGTAGTCAAAAGGCGACTCCACTACCGCCGTATCCACCTCATCTAAAGACAAGCCCACATCATGGCAGAACTTATCAAATTTCTGCTTGACCGTAATCGTCGCCGAGGTAAAGATGATCTTGGTGCCTTGGGCCGCAATGTCACGTAAGGCCTGACCGAGCAGTGGGCTGATATCCACTGGAGCCACCACCAGCTTAAAGCCCTTGTGCGAGTGCGTCACCCACGACGCGTTCTCCCATTGCGCGACACCTTCTTTATTGCGGTCAGCATTCATAAAGTCCGCAATAAAGACCTCCAGATCCTTACAGGTGTCGACAATGGTGCCGACCTGTGCCTCATTGACCTCCTGACTCTTGACAAGCTGCTCCTTCAGCGCGCGTACACTCATAAGCCAGTCAACCATCAGACTGCGAAAGAGCTGATCTGCCACCGGCATGTTCTGCCCGCCGATGTTCTCCATGATGATGTCACGGGATGGCTCCACATCGGTGTATATGCCTTGGCGCTTGGCATTGTCTGTCAGCTCTTGCAGGCGCTCTTGGCTCAAGTGCAGCAACAACTCAATGTAGTTGCTCACCTGCGCCGTCTTCAGCGAGGTCTCTTCAGAGTCACGGCGCAGACGATTGATGAGCGCTAAGTAACCACCTGGCAGCAGCGCTGGATCTTCGCTCTCACCTAAGAGGTTAACCGCTACGCCCTCACCGTCGTCAAAACCACCGCGTGACTTTCCCTGACGTGGCGCCGCATACTGCTGCTTACGACGCGCCTCATCGTCCTTACAGGACTGCACAAAAAGCGAGTCAGCGCCTAAGGCTTGCTCCTCTTGAGGCAGTAAGAGCAAATAGCCCAAAAGCTGTAAAGCCGATGGCTTGAGGTTGTGCAGGTACTTAAAGCGCGCGGTTTCCTCTGTGACGTTTGTGTCCTGAAAAGTACACTGCATCATGCGCTCGATGAGCTCCACGCAGCGGACGTACTTTAAGAGGCTGGTGCTAATTTCACTTTTGTGCAGGCTGACCGACGTGCCCTCAAAGGCCTTAATGACGTCCTTCTCCAGCTCCACCAGCTGCGTAAAGTTGTACTCACGCGTAAAGAACTTACGTCCCGTCTCTGGCAGCGAATGCGCCTCATCAAAGATGAGGACATCTGGGTGCGGCAGAATCGACTTGTTCTCGGAGCGTAAGTTTGCAAAGAACAGCGAGTTGTTAATGGCCACCACATGACGGTTCTTTGCCTCTTGGCGCGCGGCAAAGATAAAGCAGTGCTCACCATCAATTTCTGGCTGACTCTGTCCTGAAGCTTCTTGATTTAAGTAGGAGCGCTTGCGCTTCATAAACTCACAAGTGCGGCCCATCTCATAACACAGCGCTGAGTCACAGGTAATAGCTTGCGCCTCGCTCTCATAGAGAGGGAAGTTGATCTCGCCAAAGGTCGCCTTGTAGATATTTTTGTCGATATCCTCGGCGCATTGCTCGGCGTAGCTGTTAATCTCTGTAAAGCGCGAGCGCTTGAGGTCACGAAAGCCAGTGCCCTCTAAGAGGTAGCGACAGATGTAGTTTTGCTGGCCCTTGAGGGACATGTAATGCACCTCAGGCAGATTGAGCATCCGCGTGAGGTTGGGAATGTCCTTACTGACCAGCTGATCTTGCAGCGCCTTAGAGCCGGTTGAGACCATGATCTTGCGCTGGGCTAAAAGCGGTGGCACCAGATAGGAGAAGGTCTTACCCGTACCCGTACCGGCCTCTACCATGAGAAAGCTGCTGTTATTGAGCGTTTGCAGTACGCTGTTGGCAAACATGAGCTGGCCACGGCGGGGCTCATATTGCTCTAAGCGCTGTGCTAAGTAGCCTTTAACACCAAAGATGCGTACCAGATTGAGCTTGAGTAAGTAGTTGTAGTCAAAAGGTGTGAGCTGACGCTGCCGCATGAGCTGGCAGTACTGATCATAGAGCTGCGGGCCGACAATAAGTCCCAACTTACGAATAAGCTGCAGGCTGTAGTCTTGGCGCTCCCGCAGCTGTGGCGTCATAGTAGGCAGGTTGACGTTTTTGTTGATGGTAAATTTAGCGGCTTTGCGCGCAGGTGCCGAGGCAGCGCTGCTCTGCTGAGGCTTAACCGCGCCAGAGCTTGCAGGTGCAGAAACACCTTGCGTAGACGCAGGCACGACAGTAGGCGCAGTAGTCCCCTGAGAGACACTGTCACCCTTACCCCCAGAGGCAGCGGTATTGCTCTGCTGCTGATACTGCTGCTGCGCAGCATGCTGTGCAGCTTGCTCTGGCGGTGCGACCTGCGGTTGCAGCAGCTGCTGTGGAGCTTGCTCCTCTTGCTGTTGTTGCTGCGCTGCAATCAAGCGCTGTTGCTCTGCCTCACGTAAAGCGGCCAGCTCCTGCGCTGCACGCTCACGCTCTGCTTTTTCGCGCGCAGCCTTTTCCCGCGCGGCGCGCTTTTGCTGCTTATAGCGCTGCTCTTTTTCGAGCATCAAGCTCATTTGCCCGAGCTTATACCACGCCTCCTCGATGTGGCCGTCGCTGTTATAGTCATGAGGCTTCTCTACCGCGCCCCAGCCGTTATTACCCTGTTGGTATTGAGGCTGGTTTTCTGGCAAAGGCCATTGCTGTGCTGGCTGCATGCCCTGCCACTGGCCATTATTGCCATTTTGCTGCTGCAACTGCTGAGGGTACTGCTGCCCCTGCGGCCATTGCTGCTGATTTTGCTCCGAAGCGTTCCAATTGCCGTTGTGAGCGTTTTGCTGCGGTGAAAACTGCTGCTGCTGGTACTGCTGAAATTGCTGTCCCTGCTGTTGCCCCTGCCACTGCTGCCCTTGCGGGTATTGCTGCTGCCCCTGTGGTGACCACTGCTGATTTTGTGGTCTGTTGTCTTGCTGAGCGTACTGCTGCTGTCCTTGCTGTGGCCACTGTTGGTTTTGTTGCCATTGCTGATGTGGCGTCATATGGCCTTGCTGTGAGTACTGTTGCTGATATTGCTGCTCACCAGAATACGACTGCTGCTGGGCCTGCCCCTGCTGATACCACTGGGCATTCTGTCCCTGCTGATATTGCTGTTGCTGGTAGTGTCCCAGCCCTGCGTACTGGCCATTGCCCTGCTGCTGATATTGCCCCTGAGGCGCGTATTGGCCCCCACCCTGTTGCTGGTATTGACCATTAGTGGCGTACTGGCTGCCACTTTGTGGTGAGTAGGACTGATACTGCGCTTGCTCCTGTTGGTTCTGTTGGCTCTGTTGTCCCTGATTGCCACAACCATTTTGCATGTGCTGCTGATACATGGACTGCACTTGCTGGGGCTGTTGCGCAACACTAGGTTGCTGATAAGGCTGATACAGCGCAGACGACTCAAATTGGTTGTTTGTCCCCTGCTGTGGGTATTGCTGGTACTGTTGCTGCCCCTGAGCTTGCTGCGCCTGTGCCTGTGCCTGCTGTTGCTGCTGTGGCTGCTCTTGCTTGCCGCCATTTTGCTGCTGGTAGGACTGATACTGCTGCGTTGGCTGCATCTGACTTACGCCACCCTGTGATTGCAGGTGCTGCTGATACAGCGCTTGCACTTGCTGTGGTTGTTGCGCCACACCCTGCTGCTCATATTGCTGATACTGCGCTGGCATGAACTGTGGCTGTTGCTGTGGTTGGGATTGTGCCTGTGGCTGATGTGCCAGCACCTGCTGTGCGACAGCTGCCTTGTCGTTAAGTGGCAACACTCCTTGTTTGCCCTTGCCCCAGCCCTGCTCCAACTTTTCCCCCGCATAAGAGAGCATGCCCTGATAGTTTGAGGCCTTAGCCTCAGCTGCGCTCAAGAAACCATGCCGCACCAACGTATCGGAGACACGAAAAAGGTCAGGATACTTCTGCGGCTGGGTGGTACTCAGCTCTTGTACCGTAGCAATGAGCTTCTGTAAGGCCTTTGTGTGACGAATATCCTCAGCAAAAGCGCCGAGAAACTCAAACACCTTATACTCGATAGGGGCATTAACTTCCTTGCCCACCGGAATCAGCGCATACTTCACCACATTAAGGCGGGTGGCGGTATGGTGCTGCTGAGTGTGCTTTGCTAGTAGCGAGTTTTGGCGGCGCAGATAGGAGGCTTTATTGGCGGCAGCAAAATCGATCTGCGCAATGCGCACCACCTGCAGTAACTGCTGCTCCCAATCCTTTTGGAGATCTGTTACTTTAACGCGACCTGTCCATTTGTAACTTGACGCCTGCTGTGGAGCTTGTACCTGCCTACTGGCGGTTACAAGCTCCTCAAAGCTATAGCGCAGCACCTGAACTGAAGGCATGCCCTGAGCATCACAAGCAACATCAGGGACGCAGGGCGCCATTAAGCGGAATGAGCCATACTTGAGGATTACCGCAAAGAGACAAAAGCTGGCCGCTAGCTTAAAGTGTGGGCTGACATAAGCCTCACAGAGTACCAGCTGCTGTACTACCTCACCAGAGAATTGAGATGACAAGCCTCTAGCGTTAAGACGAGAATCTGAGCCTTGAAGCATGGGGTGTCACCTCCCCTGAAGCGGACAGCCGCTCAAAAAAGCAGCTATGGGCGCAGCAGGTAGTATCAGTTGGTTAGTGAAAAGGGAACAAGCAACAAACAGCACTCCTCAGGAAAGTTGAGGAGATGCCTTGGCACTTGCGGTTAGGGGCAGCACACAGCAAAGCGCGTCTGGCTGGTGCTGGTGGCCGCAGCCACAGCACCACGCGTTGCTGATCTGTAAACTCATTATAGTGCTAATAGCTCAATGTGCATAAGAAGTATAGAGCGGATGTGACTTATGCACTGTATTCTGCTGTCACAAAAGTAAAGACAAGTCGCACCGCCCCAGCTCTTAAGGCAAGGATGGATCTAAAGGCCAGAAACGAGCGGCGTGAGTGGCTTTTGCGCTACAACCACTACTCAAAAGTAGAGCACAGCTCTCAACTGGAGCAGCCCCTAAGTGACGCGCCACGTTGAGAGCTATCGCTCGGTCAAGCACCGTGTAAGGATAACAGCGCCCGCCCCTGTAGCAAACACCTAACAGCGTCTTTATCTCCATGGGCCCACAGTCAACAGCAACTTGCAGCGTATGCGCTGGCTTGTGGTTACACACATCAAGAGAGTCGCAGCCCGTCTAACTGAGAGCAAAAGGCGTCTGTAAGCAAATCGCCCTACCGCCTGCCGCTGCTGCTCCTCAGCACATGTGGAGAGCTGAGGAACGCCTGCCTTAATAAATGACGGAACTTAGGGCAAGCAAGCATGCCCAGCTCAAGATAGGCTCAGGCGCGCTTGCACCTTTTATCTCGAGGTGGGACGTTGCAACCACGCACCACTACATCCGTCACTTATGAGCTCACTCTTTCCCTATCACGCTGCGCATAACAAAAAGGGACGCCGCAGCATCCCTCTTTTGTGGTGCACCACCTTAGATGCACTTTACTGGCTTTGGCAGCCCCGCCAATTTCGCAGCGCTTTTGGCCGCGCCATCAGGAAAGAGCCGCGCTAGCTTTACAGACGAAGCTAAATCCTCATGTCCGCTCTGCTGTAAGAGCTTAATGAGGCCCCGCATGGGCGGCGTGGTGGCGTACTCCTCGTAATACTTACGCACTGTAGCAATGACCACCAAATGCTCGGCAGTCAGGACTAAGCCCATTTGCTGCGCTATAAAATCACGCAGCTCATCTGAGTAGTCCTCAACATGGAGCAAATAGCCCTCAGCATCAGTCTCAATGCTGCGGCCGTTAAACTCAAGAGCCATGATGACTAATCCTGATGGTGCAGCAGGTGGCCCATCTTGGAGGCCTTTGTACGCAGATAAGCCTCATTGTACTTATTCTCGCCGTACTCTAAAGGCTCACGGGCGACCACGGTAATGCCATGCTGCGCGATGTCATCGATCTTGGCAGGATTGTTGGTCATTAAGACCACGTGGTCAAAGCCCATAGCGCGCATCATCTCGGCGCATAAGCTATAGGAGCGACCGTCGGCAGGGAAGCCTAAGCGTAAGTTAGCCTCAACCGTGTCTAAGCCCTGATCTTGGAGGTTATAAGCGGCAATCTTATTGAAAAGACCAATGCCGCGTCCCTCTTGACGCATATAGAGCAGAGCACCGCGACCGCGCTCAGAGATCTTGCGTAAGGCGGCTTCTAATTGGAAGCCACAATCACAGCGTAACGAGCCTAAGGTATCGCCAGTTAAGCACTCCGAGTGGATACGGGTTAACACCGGCTCACCGTTATTGAGCTCACCGCAGTAAATCACCGCGTGCTCGCGATTATAAATGTCGCGGAAGCAGGTGATGTTAAACATGCCAAAGCGGCTAGGCAGCACTGCATTTGGGCTCTGCTGCAAAATTTCGCTTTTGGCTTGACCCTCAGTCTTAACCGCATCAGACATGAACCATTTCCTCTGGACGCTGTGACGAGCTGCGCCCTGTTTCATCAAGATTAGAGACAGATATGACACCACAGGTGTCTTATCACCGTCGGCCACTGCGCTCAGCACGTATCGCATCTGAAACAGAGCGGCACCTGCTTGCTGCCTGAGCACGAAAATTTTTGGCCTGCATTATACACGATAGGTGGCAGGGCACAGCCGGTGCGCACGCATTGACTTAAGAGCATTTAGCGCAGAGAAAGCTGGTGCAAACAGCAACCTGCGCTGGCCTGTATCAGGGTATTTAAACACACCAGCGATGCTGTCTGCTGCGGGATGCTGCATGCTTACCTCTAAGGTGAAGCACAGACAAAGGGCGCCATCTAAAAGGACAACACAACACGCTGGCCGCAACAGCTCCACATCTAAAGCACCATACCTCAAGATAGACCTTACCTCGGCCTTTACACACCGCACCAAAGAGCAGCCCTCTACACCAAGCCACGCTTGCTTTAGCCTGTACGCAGAGCCTTGCGCGCTTACCGCACAACCACCGCAAAGATCACCCATCCCCTCTAAAGATCATCAAGGGCAAATGGCCTGCTGCTCCTCAGGAGTTTTGCTCTTACGACAAAGAAGAAGAAGAAGAAGAGGATGATGATGATGATTATGATGGTGGTTGTGGTGGTGGTGGTGGCCAGCCACAACGAGACCTGCAGCCACCACAAACGAGCCTGCTATCACAGGCAAGCGACAGGGTACGCACCATGGCTGTTAGCTGCACTCCTCTGAGGTGTGGACTCTGCTCAGGAGTGCTAACCACAGACCAGAGCCCCTCACTATAACCAGAGCCTGTTCCCCTGCCACTAAGAGTTAAGACCAGCGGCGCCAGTGCTGGCACCTAAGCCCACCACCGCCTCCTCAGTGGTGAAAGCCACGCAAAGCTGCTAAAATTTCGCAGCAACGCCTCTTCTGTGCCGTGCGCAGGGCGCAAGGCATCACAGAAAGGGCACCTACTCTTAGTGCAAGGACACTCTTGTTTATGGGAAAAGCTTTTGTTATTGCGGTCGATGGCCCAGGTGGCGCCGGTAAAGGCGAGTTAACCAAGCGCTTAGCCAAAGAGTTTGGCTTTGACCTGCTCGATTCGGGTGCAATCTATCGTGTGCTGGCCTATGCCGCCCGCAAAGCAGGACTGGCCATGTTCGACGAAGATTCCTTAGTGCAAGAGGCCAACGTCTTAAACTTAAGCTTTAACGTCGAAGAAGATGGCGTGCACGTGATGCTCGGTCAAGAGGACGTGACGCGAGCGATTCGTACTGAGGAAAATGGCGTCAATGCCAGCAAGGTTGCCGCCCACCCACTCGTGCGTCAAGCACTGCTCGCACGGCAACGTGACTTTGCGCAAGAGCCAGGCTTAGTGGCTGATGGCCGCGATATGGGCACGGTGGTTTTCCCTCAGGCTCAAGTAAAGATCTTCTTAGACGCCTCTCCTGAGGTACGTGCTAAGCGCCGTCAGCTGCAATTAGAGGCAGCGGGCAAAGAGGCTGACTTTGAGCAGATCTTAAAAGAGATCACCGAGCGTGACGAGCGCGACCGCAACCGTCCGGTGGCTCCATTAAAGCCAGCTGAGGACGCCCTGCTCTTAGACTCCACTGATATGAGCATCGAGGAAGTCTTTAACAAGGCTTGCGAGTACATCCGCTCGAAGATGCAATAAGGCCGCGCCTTCTCTACCTTACCTTCTATAGCGACCTCTTAAGCGGTAAGCGCCACTGCTCTGCGCAGTGCAGCGCAGTAAAGAACACTACACCGAGGTACGCAAAACGCAGGCCCATGAACTTGAGCCTGCGTTGTTTGTTTTTAAACGCTGGTCAGTAGCCACAGCAAGCGCTATCAACACCATTAGTACCACCAGCCCCCTCTTCTTTTCTGCTACGCATAACCACAGCACCTCTCAAGACCATTCACAGCAGTGATCGCTGTTACCCCAGCTCGCACAGCTCCGCCCTCCTTTCCCCACACCTGAGCACTGGCTCCCACCTGCCGCCAAAGCCCCTTCCCCCAACCACTTTGCCCCAAAACTTAGCAGCAACTTTTTTGGTCCTTGCGATTTTTTTGGTGCTGAGGCATTAGCAGCATGGTGAGCAAACGTAGGGGTTGAGACCGTTGTTTGGCACTTGGGATATAGGTGGTAC
>CASEBB010000112.1 GCA_949286015.1 uncultured Succinivibrionaceae bacterium
CGGTAGTGATAGGAAACCGCCTTGGTACCGAAAACGGTATGCCAGGTGGTGTGAGAGCCGGCTGCTGACAAGAAAGTCAGCAGCGGCTACTCGATTGGTAATAGCAAAAACCTGATGTTTATCGGCGTTATCTATAAGATAAGGCTGTTGCTGCCCAGTGATTCATTACTGATTCGGTGTGCTTACGTGCTGATTGGGGATACCAGCGTGCAAGCTCATCGCCCCTACCTTAGGCCTTCGCAGCATCACCGCTTGCTGGCAGCGGATGCTGCTCGTAGTATTTTGCTAAGGCCTGCGCCACATTGTGTGGCACAAAGTGCCCCACATCGCCACGGTGTACCACGATATCGCGTACCAGCGACGAGCTGATAAAGGCCAGATTGCCATTGGTTGGCAACAACACAATCTCAAGGTGTGGCAGCGCAATGCGGTACATGCCGGTAAGCTGCATCTCGTAATCGTAGTCGGCCACAGTGCGGATGCCGCGCACTAAGACGTCAGCATGGTGCGCCTGAATAAAGTCCGGCAGCATGCCCGAAAAGCCAATGACCTGCACGTTTGGCAGCTGCTTGCAGCACTCCTGCATCATGTTCACGCGCTCCTCTAAGGAAAAGAGCGTGTGCTTAAGTGGGCTATGCGCCACCGCCACAATGAGCTGCGAAAAGAGCTTGCTCGAGCGCTGGATAATGTCAAAGTGACCTAAGGTTGCGGGGTCAAAAGTGCCAGGAAAGACTGCCAAGGTCATGAGTGATTGCTCCTGTATGCGCCTGTCTGCTTGACTGACTGCCAGCAGCTGTAGCGGCAGGGCAGTACAGCAGTAGCTGCATCTTGAGAAAAGAGGAAGTGATTAAGCCGCTACCAGTGTGGCCCGTGCGGCTGTCTTAAGTGGTGTACCCACCACAAGAGCGTCTCCACTACCACTTAAAGATACGGCGCGTTAGCGCTGCTTTATGGTGGTCACACCGCTGTTGGGGGAGCCCCTAAATGTAGCGTGCGTTTGTGGTGGTGAGGTGAGCGCCCCAAGGCGCAAAGGCGCATGCCTCGCCTAAATGCGGTAGCGCTCTAACGCCCGATCAAAGGCACTGAGCACCAGCTCAACGCTAATTTTGCTCATTGCATCCGGAGTGCGTACCCGATAGCGCCATGGAATTGGTTTGCCTTTAAGCTCTTGCTGCGCCAGCTTGTGGTACACCGAAACATTGAGATCCATAAAGTTCCATGGGCCCACGCGCTGCTCATCATGCCGCGCAAAGAGGCCAATCACTGGCGTCCCCAGTGCCGCCGCTAAGTGCATACTGCCAGAGTCAGGTGACACCACCAGCTTCGCCACACTTAAAAAGCCCGCCAGCTCGCGTAAGCTCGTCTTGCCACAGAGGTTTATAAGCTGTCCCTCATGCTGGCATTCCTGCTCAATGGTGTTGCACACTTCCTTTTCTAAGGCGCTATTGCCTCCTAACAGCACCACACACATGCCCTTGCTCTGTGCGTATTGGGTCAGCTTAATGTAGCCCTCAGTTGTCCAGTTCTTGGAGGCTACCGCCGAGCAGGGGCACAGCGCAAAGACCTTTTCATGTGCCACTACACAGCGGGCCTTATCAATAACGTAAGGATCAAGCTGAAAGTCCCACACCGGCTCAGCAATAGGGTAGCCACAGGCCGCAGCAAAGGCCATGAATCCGGCTAAGACATGGGGATTTTCTGGTGAGGGTACAATCTCGTTGACAAAGAGGCGCTGGCCCTCGCGGGAGCGCTGGGCATCATAGCCGTACTTATGCGGTGTCTTAATGGCCAGCGAGCAAATGGAAGCCTTTAGTGAGGTTTGCAGGTTTAAGAGCGCTGTAAAGGGCTCCTGCTTGTCTTTGAGCGCCTGCTTTAAGTCGCTGTGCACCTTAAACAGGCTCTGCTTAAAGTTCAGCTTGATAAGCGGAATAAGGTCGTGCCCGTGCTCATCACAAAAGAGAGGGGCAAAACGCTGATCGATAACCCAGCACAGCTCCAGCTGCGGGTAGGTGCGCTTGAGGCCGCCTAAGAGGCCAAAAGCGTTAATGCAATCGCCTAATGCTGACAAGCGCAGCACACATAATGACGGCTGCTGTTCCATAGCGTTCCCCTTTGAGGTGCGCCCCTGTGGCGGTGCTGTGTGGTTGGTTTGTTGGTTGATTTACTGAGCAAAATGCAAGCGGGTAGGGAGGCGGTGGCTTTTTACTTTGAGATTGGAGCCGCTGGCGCCTTGTTGTTTGGTGTTTTGAGGTAGCAGCGCCTCTTGGCCCTATCTCTGACATCTGGTAGTTGGCACGTGTTTATTTTTCCTGATAAATAAGCTGTTTCTGCTGTGCGCCTCTAAACGATAGCCACCACTCTGAAGCTTGATATGGGGGCACGCTAAGCTTTAAGGCTATCGCCTTACCCTTGAGTGGTAGCTTTAAGTAGAGCCACTCTAAGGTAAAAGCCGTATTTTAGCGGTTTAGGAAAAATCAGCCTCAACTCCGCGACGTCAGCTATCTGCCTCAAGATCAAGATAAAAGCGCCCTTTGCGTCGCATGCCAGCGTTGCACTATCGCTTTAGCAGACATGGAGCCATCTTGCCTGCTTTACCCAAATTCTACCCTACATTGCGCTGCCCTTTGGACTGTGCTGACGGGAAAAAATCTACTTTCCTGTAAGCACTCTTGCCAAAACCATGCTTTAATGACGCTCCAGAGCTGTGGTTGCAGCTGATGTTGCTCCTGAGGAGAGAAATCCTGAGCAGCACGCGCGTTCCTTGCACCTTAAAGCTTTTGCCAAACCATGGCAGTTTCTCTCCCCCTGCTGCTGCCGACGTCCTTCACCACTGCGGCCTGTGAGGCCTCCTGCTAGGGTTTTCTTCACCCCATGTGGAAAAAGAATTTTAGCTGTGTCTTGTGGCTGGGCCTCCTCAATCTGCCTTTGGCCATCTATTGCGGCAGTGCTTACGCCCCTGACCTGTCCTCGCCATGGTTTATCCTTGTCGCCTTTGCCTTTGCTGCCATTGGCCACTTCTTTCTCTACTTCGCTTTAGGCGCGCTCATCTTCATTTTCCCTGTGTTTATGATGAAGCGTAAGCTCGGCTTCGGCCGCTTTAGCTACGCCGCGCTGGTGCTGATAATCCTGCACATCATCCTCGCTACCGACGCCCAAGTCTTTGCCCTCTACCGCTTCCACTTAAGCTACGCCATGCTCGACCTCTTTATCAATGGCGGCGGTGAGGTCATTTCCCTCTCCTCAGATACGTGGCTCTCTATCCTCTTTGAGGCCATGGGTATCGTCGTCTACTCGGTGGCGGTTTTAGGCTTAGCCGTCTTTATCGCCTATAAGGGCTTTAAAGCCCGCCTTTGGGTGCTGCTGGCTCTCCTCATGTATGTGCTGGCCAACCTCATTAATGCCTATGCCTCCGCGCGCCATGTGGTGCCACTTTTAGAGCTGCAAAACCGCATTCCGCTCTACCGTCCGCTGACCATGAACAGCCTGCTGATCAAAATGGATCTGATCAGCGCTGAGGATCTGGCTAACCGTAAGGTCGCAGTGCAAGAAAATGGTCTTTTTGACTACCCTAAGGCCCCACTGCAATATGCCCCCGTCATTCCTGAGAGCAGCTTAGCTACCCGCAGCGCCCGTAGCGGAGAGGTGATCGGCACCGCCCCCTACAATGTGCTGCTGATTGCCGTAGATGCCTTACGTGGCGACATGCTCACCCCAGAGATCATGCCGCATACCTACGCGTTTGCCCAGCAAGCATGGCGTTATGAGCACCACTACTCGGCGTCCAACTCCACGCGCGGTGGTATCTTTGGCCTTTTCTATGGTCTGCCACCATCCTACTGGCAGATGGCGTTAAATTCGTCCATACCTTCCGTGGTGACGCAGGCGGTACAAAAGACTGGCTATAAGTACGGCATCTTTACCTCGGCTAACCTCTATAAGCCAGAGTTTAATGCCACCGTCTTTGCCGGTGTACCAAACTTACGCCTTGAGTCTGATGTGGACGGCGGTGTGATCGAGCGCGATGCCGATGCCATTGCTGACTTTACGCAGTTTATCCACGAGCTGAAGCCTGAGGATAAGTTCTTTAGCTTTATCTTCCTTGATAACGTCCACTCTTACGCTACCCCAGAGGGCTTTACCTCGGTCTTTACCCCTGACGCAGCCACCATTAACCACATGGCATTAGGCCCTGATAGTGACCCAACTCCTGTGCGTAACCGTTACCAAAACGCGGTGTACTACGCTGACCAGAATGTGGCGCACATTCTTGAGCTCTTAGAGCAGCAGGGCCGGTTAGAGCGCACCATTGTGATTATCACCTCCGATCATGGTGAGGAGTTTAATGACAATGGCGATAACTATTGGGGACATAACAGCAACTTCACCGATGTGCAGATGCACATCCCGCTGATCATTAAGTGGCCAGACACGCATCCACGCGTTATTAAGACGCGCACCTCGGCTTATGACCTCACCGCGACCTTAATGCCACGTGTCTTTGGTGTGACCAATCCGGTGAGCGACTTTAGTATTGGTCAGGATCTTGTGAACCCACAAGAGCCACCGTTTATCTTAGTGGGCTCGTACTTAGAGAATGCCTTGATCGAAGACGACCGCATTGTGCTCATCGATAAGCTCGGTCTGTTACGCTTTAAGGACAAGCGCTACCGCGACAGTAACAATACCGCGCGTGATAGCAACTTGTTTGCAGCCTTGCGGCTGATGTCGTACTACATGCAAGGCGCCCCACGTCAGGTGCCAGACAGCGCTGCACCTGCGCCTGAGTCTGCTCCAGCGCCAGAGCCTGCGACAGTGCCTGCCTCTCCTACTGCACCTGCACCTGTGGCTACGGCGCCGCAAACAGCGCCAGCTGCGCCTGCTACCACTGAGGCAACGCCTGCTGCGGTGGCCACTGTAGAGACGGAAATAGCGACGCCAGCAGCGGCGGAGATAGCAGCTCCTGCGCTTGCACCTGCTATGGAGAACGCGGCGCCAGAGGCCGCCGCTGTGCCCGCCTTATAATCACGCGGTGTAATCTTGATCTAAAGTCTGCTCCCCACCTCTGCTATACTCTCTGCCACGACGTTACTGTGGTTCTGCTACCGCACTCCACCTCGGTGTAAGGAGTACTCTATGAGCAAGGAAAGATTGCTGCCAGGTGATTACCTCATCATCCTGCTGCTCATTGCTCTCTTTGTCGTGCTCTCCTTGGTCTATCAGGTCAATCAAAAGTTCTCCTTCGACCAAGTGCAAATGCTGCTTAAGGGCTTTCATGCCGTGCAGACTGGGGAGTACTTGCCTTTTGGTAACGAAGCCAGCACCATGGGTAACCTCCCAGGAATGATCTCCTCATGGGTCATTGGCTTTCCCTTAAAGCTCATTAACACCGCCTTTGCCCCAGTTGTCTTCCTCCTTGTGCTGCGCATCATTGGTATCATCCTGTACATCAATGCGCTGACCTTGCTCTTTTCCCGTAAGATCGTGCTCATTGGCATCTTCTTACTGGCTCTAAGCCCATGGATGCTCTACCAGAGCATGCTCTACAACCCAGCCTATCTGCTCTTTGGTAGCGCCTTAGCCCTCAATTGCTTAGTACGCCTGCGGCGAGTGAAAAACTCCGATCGTGGCCTCTTGCATCACCACCATACCCCCTTTGAAT
This sequence comes from uncultured Succinivibrionaceae bacterium, assembly GCA_949286015.1. Classification (GTDB taxonomy): domain Bacteria; phylum Pseudomonadota; class Gammaproteobacteria; order Enterobacterales; family Succinivibrionaceae; genus Anaerobiospirillum. Next base: position 5,660 of record CASEBB010000112.1, read on the forward strand.
TAGGCCGCTTCTTAAGTTCTTTCTTCCTTGTCTTAGCTATCGGCTTTTGCTTACAGCTACACTTCTCGTGGCCTGTGCTCGCGGCTACCACAGGTATCCTCTACCTGCGCCGTGACATTAAGGTAAGCTACAGCGGTATCATTTTAGGCCTCGCTGTGGTGGCGTTAAGCCTCTGGCCTTACGTTACCGAGGTCATGCACAACCCTACGCTGCTTACTAACCCTGAGCCTTATGCCCAAGAGCGCTATCTGGGCTATGGCCTCGTGCACGTTTACCCTGTCTTTAAGGGCTTACTTTACTGGTTACGCTTTGGCTCGCTCTTAGTTACCGAAAAAGCAGTCGTGCCGGAGATTATGGACGACTGGAGCATGGGGCTTACGGTCGCCGCTTATGGCTGGATTGGCCTTAGTTACCTCGTCGGTGGCATTACAGTGCTCTATGCCGCGTACAGTAACTTCTTTGTGATTACGCGCTTTCGTGCGGCCAACAGCTCGGATAAGTTGCAGTTTGTACGCGCCTTAGCGATCAGCGCGCTGTTAGCAGTGCTCTTAGCAGCTGCTGCCAGCCCTGTGACCTTAAACTTTTGGCAGATTGCGGTGGTTATCCCCTTTGCGCTCTTGCCAGTGCTGGCCTTTATGTCGGTGCGTCCACAGGGCCTCAAGCTTTATGTCATCGTCGCGGCGCTGTTCTTTGTTGTGGCTAACATTCTGGCATCCTTCTACTCGGATAAGTTTAACTACCACGAGAACTTCCGCGCCAATTTCTACAGCACCTGTATGACGGGCTTTGAGCAAGCGCAGTGTGCGGTGTATGCGTCTGGTATTAGCCCTGAGATGTTGCAGCAAATCAATGCTGCACACCCAGAGCCGGATGCTGGCGTCGTCCACCGCGTCATCGAGGGCATTATCCCTGACCCTGCGATCACGGCTGCACAACAGGCCGCCGCTGCTGAAGCGGCAGCTGCTGAAGCCGCTGCATCCGCTGCTGCTGCTTCCGCCTCCAGCGCCGTTGCAACTGCTAGCGCCGAGGCTGCTCCTGAAGCTGAGGCCGCTGGGGAGAGTGCGGATACTGCGACTGCCGCCACCAGCGAGCTTGCGCCTGACTCTAATGCCGCTGCTACTACCCCAGAGCCTGCTGCTAGTGCTGCTGCTACTGCTGCAGAAGACGCAGATAGCACTGATGCTGAGGCTGAGGCCGAAGCTGAAACTGAGACTGCTGCCGCTGCTAACGAGGTGCCGGTGGCTAAGCAGCCGCAAGCGATCGTTAATGTCGCTCCGGCTAGCGCTCCTCTTAACCTCCCGCCACCGGCGCTCAACACCGCACCACCTGATGACAACGCTGAGAACACCACCAACACCAACAACACTAACCCTAACCCTGCTCCCGCCACGCACGGCATTATTGTTGACCAAGGTCAAGGTGCCAGCGGCGAGTTGCTGATTCAATAGATTTGAGGAGCTGTGCCATGCCTGCCCTTGCGCACCACGACCGCGACGAAAATTCTAAAGAACTGCATTACTCGCGCAGTGATATCGGTGAGGTCTCCTTTATCGTTAACGCCTCCAGTGGCTTTAACGACAGCACCTCCTTTGAGGCGTTGGAGCGCTTTTTTGATCCGGAGTACATCAAAAATCGCGCGGTAGATGTCTCTTTTCATGGGGGCCGTGGTCAGACCATTCTCTTTACCATGCCTCATCAGTACATTGGCGCGCTCTATGGCCCCAAGCAGGATCCTGCCTTTGTGGTGGCTAAAGCCAAAAAACAAGCTGCGGCGCAGCAGGCTGCAGCTGCGGCTGTGTCTACTGCTGCAGCAGTTGCGGATGCCGCCACAGCTAGCGCGTCCTCTGGCGCGGGGGTAGTTTCTGAGGCCACTGCCTCTGGCGGCGTTCTTTTTGCGGAGCATGCCGGTAGCAGCCATAACTTACCGAGCTACCCACTGTGCCTGCGCCAATATCGGCGTGGTGGCTTTGTCGGTAAGTTCATCAAGCACAGCTTCTTACGTTGCTCGCGCTTTGCGCAACGTGCGCGCCTTGAGTTTGCCCTTACCGCGCAGCTTTATGAGCAAAAGCTGCCGGTGCCACGGCCGCTGATCGCCCGTGAGGTTATGGGTACCTTTACCGTGGAAAACGCCATTGTGGTGGAGCAGATTCCGCACAGCCGCAATTTGGCGGAGATTATCGCCACGGGCCGCCCTCTTAGCACTGATGAGCTGAAGCTTATTGGCAACACCTTAGCGCACTTCTTTGTCGCGCATGTATGGCACAGCGACCTTAATCTGCGCAATATCCTGCTCACAGACGCTGGTAAGTGCTACGTGATCGACTTTGATAAGTGCGAGTGCCGCAAAAAGTTTGGCGCCCATGAAGTCGAGCAGATGCTAAGCCGCCTCGAGCGCTCCTTTGCCAAGGAAAAGATGCTCAAGCAGTATGACTTCCTTGATGTCGGGGCACTGATGCGTACCTTAAGTGACGCTGTGCGGCAGGCTTAAGCTGCCGCTGCGGCTCTAGATCGTAATAGCGCACCATTTGTGTGCATCACTGCCGTGGCGTATACTGACGTCTTTTCCTAGGGTTGCCCATAGCCAAGGCGCGGATAACATCCTAAAATAGCTTGGCTATGACGCCTCTTTTGCGCAGAGGATGAAAACAAGCTACACTTTGTTCTTAAGTGCTCAGTGGAGTTCCGAATCTTGCTGTAGCTGTCTTTGTACTCTGTGTAAACTGTGCTGCTTTTTTGTGCAGTACTGGCATAACTTAAGTCATAACTTTGCATCTTTGGGGTTGTGGCTTATGCTGTAAGCATATGGCTAAGGCCCTTTTGGCCGAGGCTGTAATTTTGGCTTGCTGTGGCTCCTTCTTTTGGGGAGTGGTTACCTTGGGCACAAGTGCACCGTGAGGGTGTCTGAGCTGGTTTCTCAGCAAGTGGGATGTTTTATTTCCGATGAAAACTCTTGTTATCGTGGATCATCCTTTCTACGATCAGTCAGTAGTCAACCGCCGTTGGCTCGACGAGGTTCGTAAGTATCCGGATGAGTTCTTAGTTCACAATCTGCAGAGCTCTTACCCTCGCAGCTCGATCGATTCTGCTTTAGAGCACTCGATCATTGACAACAACGGCTCTATTGTCTTCCAGTTCCCACTGTTCTGGTTTAACTCGCCACCAATGTTAAAGCTGTGGTGCGACACGGTGTTAACCCCAGGCTGGGCTTATGCCGGTGGCAAGCACTTAACGGGGCGCAAGATTGCCTTAGCGGTGACTTGCGGTGGTGTGGAGGAGCAGTATCACAAGGATAGCAAGTTTGGCTATACCCTTGAGGAGCTGTTAAACTCCTACATTTGCACCATTAAGCACTGCCATGCCGAGTATGCTGGTTTATTTAGCTTCTACGGTGCTAAGCCAGTAAAGGGCGACCTTGACATCAATGTCGTGGCCCAGAGTGCTCGTGACTACGTGGAGTTCCTGCGTGGCATTAAGCAGGAATAAGCGCAGCGGCTGTATTTACTACAGTCAGAGGCGCTATTAGCAATTGTGCCCTTGCAACAAGCCCAGCTTTGCTGGGCTTTGTTGTTTCTGGGCGCGTTGCCGCGCTATAGCGCGTCCTATCGCGCGCGCAGCGTCTCCTCTAAATAGTCCAGCGTCCGCTGCTGCGCACCCCGTCCCTCCTGTTGCACCTCAAAGGCATTCATGCCCGTCTCGGAGAGCTTTTCTGGGTTTTCAAAGAAGATCTCGCACACTGTAAAGAAGCGCTGCGAGTCATTAGCCACGTAAGCACCACCGCGCTCAATTAAGCGCTCGTACTGCTCGGCAAAATTAAAGTAGTGCGGGCCGGTGATAATCGGCAGGGAGAAGTAAGCAGGCTCTAAAGGATTGTGGCCACCCACCTCCACAAAGCTACCGCCCATAAAGACGAGGTCGCACAGGCCCAGATAAAACTCGATCTCGCCCATGGTGTTACCAATGAGCACATCCTGCGTAAAGTCAGAGAGGTCGCGCTGCAGCACGGTGCGCAGACCGTAGCTGCCCTGCACGCTATTTAAAAAGGCTTCGGAGTGCGCCACACCACTTTGATGGCGTGGCACCAGAATAAGACGCAGGTTTGGGTAGACCGCCTTGAGTGAGTAGTAATCCTCAATGAGCATGGCCTCTTCCTGATCGTGGGTCGAAATGGCCCCTAAGAAGCGGTAGTCACCGAGGCTCTTTTTGATCTGCCGTGCCTGCGCAAAGAGCTTTTCATTAGGCTGTAAGTCGTATTTAAGCGAGCCGGAGACCTTAACGCGTTGCTCGGGCACACCAATACGGCAGAAGCGGTCGGCATCGTCCTTTGTTTGGCAGATGACCTGCGTCAGGGGACTGGCAATGATGTCCGCGACGAGGGTGCGGTGCTTTAAGTACTTTTGGCAGGTACTCTCTGGCATGCGCGCATTAAAGACGCAGACCTTAGTACCGCAGCCGCGTGCTAAGTTCAGCATGCATGGCCACAGCTCGGTTTCCATGATAAAGAGGTGGCTGGGCTTAAAGCTCTTTAAAAAGCCGTAGACCGCGATCGGGCTATCCAGAGGTGCAAAGACGTGGGTAATGCCTGCTATTTTGCTGATTTCGCAGGCACCGGTCGTGGTGGTAGTGGTGACGATAACCGTAAGCTTAGGATGGCGGTGTACAAAGGCCTGAATGAGGGGACGTGCGGCAATGGCCTCACCAACACTTACGGTATGGAACCAGATGCAGTGCTTAAAGCTCAACTGGTAGTGGCCCATAAGCTCACAGGCCCGCTTGCCGTAAGGTGGGTCACGGCGCTTTTTGTAGAGCAAAAAGAGCAAGCCTAGAGGCGCAATGAGCGTGGTCAGCAGACAGTAGAGCAGGAAAAACAGACGTGACTTGCATCTCATAGACGCGTTACCAGTAGTGAGCGTTGGCGGTGAAGGGAGTGGCAAAGGGAGTGGCTAAGAGAGTGGTTAAAGAAGTGGCGTCGGAAGTGGTGTGAGTGGTAGTAACAGGGGCTGGGGGACATCCTCTCCCCTGAAGCTAAGGCGCCGCAGCGCCAGTGGCAGTGGCAGGGCCTTTAGCAGCGCCTGTGGCAGCGCCATATTCGCACTTGTAGGAGCATGTCCTTTACGGGGTAGCCATTGGTGCTGCGCTTAGCTGCTTACTACCGGCTGCACCTTAAGCTTCGCTGCGGCGCTGGAGGCAAGCAGCTGGTCTAAGGTGCTGATCACCTTCTCCGGTTCCAGCTCCTTTAAGCACAAATAGGTGCCATAGCGGCAGGTGCGCGCAAAGCACGGATGGCAAGGCTGGGTGCTCTCAAGGCAGCGGGCGTTGGCTGCAAGTGGTGGGGTGTAGGTAGTTGCGGTCGAGCCAAAGAGGCAGACTTGAGGCACGCCTGCGGCAGCGACAGTGTGCATCATGCCCGAGTCATTGCACACTGCAGCGCAGCAGACGCCGACTAAATCTAAGGCCTCACACAGCGTGGTTTGTCCCGCAATGTCGTAAAAGAAAGGCTCCGCCTCTGGATGGCCCTTGCAGACTAGCTCTTTTATCTGCTGCACCGTTGCACCATCCTTGGTGGTACCGAGCCCTAAAATGGCCCAGCCTTGAGTAATGTAGTGCTGGCAGACCTCAGCAAAGTACTCCACTGGCCACAGCTTGGCAGGGCCATAGTTAGCACCGCAGCCTAAGGCAAGAAGCGGGCGCTCTAAGCTTAAGTGCAGGCGCTCTAGCAACTCTTTGGTAGGCTCTTGTAGCTGTAAGCTGGGGTAGGGGAATGCTGGTAGGGTGCTGTCATCAACGACGCTCTTATCGTTTATGTAGGCCAGAGCGACGTAGCGATTGACCATGCGCGCAAAGGCCTTTTTGTCCGAGCGCATGCGATTGAGCACGATATAGCGCGACTCACCTTTTAAGCCGATACGCTCTTTAATGTGGGCAAAGAAAGGCACAAGGGCGGACTTAAAGGAGTTTGGCAGGATATAGGCGCGATCAAAGTGCTGCTCACGCAGTTTGAGGCCTTCGGCGTAGCGCGCTTTGAGGTTGAGGGCACCGTGCGCAAACGGGTTGGTCAGGATTTCATCGACCTCGCTCATGCGCTCAAGAATAGAGTGGGCGTAGGCGGGGGCGTAGACGCTGATAAAACAGTCGGGCTCTTGAGCTTTAAGAACCTTGAGCAGGCTTTGGGACATGATGATATCGCCGAGCCATGCAGGGGAAATGATAAGAAGACGCGCCGCCATAATGGTGCCTTGGTGTGGTCTGAAGAGTAGTCGTGAGGAGTGGGCAGTACAAGCGTACTGGCGTTGTTAGTTTACAGCAAAAAAGCTTGTTTCTGTGCTAAAGAGGCGGTGGGCTGGGAGTAGGGGAGTACTTGGTGAAAAGTGGTGCAGGGGCTGCCCTTGAGGTAAGGCGCCAGCATTACGCAAAGCTCAGGCAGATTGCCTGTCACCTTTAAGATAAGGCCGCAGTGCAATGCCGATCGTTACTTTGAGAGTCAGAGGCTACAAGCCTCACCTCGAGATAAGGCGCCTTAGGGCGCCATACATTCTCTGCGCATGTTCACGCTACCAGCCTTACCTCGAGATAATGTCGCCGCGCGGCTTTGGGCATTGTTCTGCGCATGTTCACGCTACCAGCCTTACCTCGA